>NZ_JAMYPH010000009.1:0-232037 GCF_040320265.1 Mesorhizobium sp. M0751 | reverse complement strand
AGTGCTCATCACGTTCGATGACGGCTTCCAGAACTTTGCCGACCATGCCTGGCCGATCTTGCGCGCGAACGACCTGACCGCGGAAGTGTTCCTGGTGACGGACCTGGTGGGTGGAAGCGCAACATGGGATACCGACGCCGGCCCGCCGACGCAGCTTATGGACGCCGGGACGGTGCGACGCCTCGCCGGCGAAGGTGCGTTCTTCGGAAGCCATCTGGCGACGCATCGCGCGATCGATGGTCTGTCGAGCTCTGACTTGGCCGCCGAGCTCCTGCGTTCTCGTATGTTCATCGAACGATGGACCGGTCGGCCAACCACGGCGTTCGCAGCGCCCTTCTCCGTCACCGACCGACGGCTTGGCCGGCTGGCGAAGGAGTGCGGCTATCGGATCGGCTTCGGCGGCAGACACGGGCCGGCGGACCTCGATTGCGATCCCATCGACCTTCCGCGCATCGAGATCCGCGGGGATCGCTTGCTCGATAACTTTGTTGCAATTCTAGAGGCCGTACTCGAATGAGCCGCGAACTTGTCAGTGTCGTTATCCCCGCTCACAATGCGCAAGATACAATCGACGAGACGCTCCGCAGCGTTCGCTCGCAGTCGCACGGCGAGCTCGAGATTATTGTCGTCGATGACGGCTCGCGCGACCAGACGGTCGCCATCGCCCGGCGTCACATGAAGATCGACCCGCGCGTACGCCTTATCGAGCAGGCAAACGCCGGCGTGGCCGCCGCCCGAAATACGGGGTGGCGAGCGGCGCGATCCGACTTGATCGCATTCGTCGATGCCGACGACCTCTGGGCGCCGACCAAGATCGAGCGGCAGCTGGCTGTGTTTGATCGAACGGACGAGAAAGTGGGGCTCGTCTACTGCTGGTACCTGGTGATCGATGCCGAGGGTTCGGTAACCGATGACCGGCACCGGCCAAACTGGCGGGGCGATGTGCTTGAGCGCCTCTTCCACGGTAATTTCGTCGGCAACGGCAGCGCCGCCCTGGTACGCCGGCAGGCATTGATCGACGCCGATGGGTTCGAGAGTCGGTTGCGCGAGGCGGGCGCGCAGGGTTGCGAAGATATCCTCTTTTATTGTCGCGTCGCCGAAAGGTACCACTTCGAAGTCGTCGAGGAGCCGCTGATCGGGTATCGCTCTTTGCCGGGAAATATGTCGAGCGATATGACTCGCATGCTGCGATCCTGGATGCTTGTGGTGGACGAGATGCTCGGCCGCCACCCCGGTGCGGCACCGACGCTGCGCGAGGGCCTGCATTTCTATTCGGCGTGGCTCCTAGAGCGGACGTTGCACCAGAGGCAACCACGCCATGTCCTTCCGATCATGTCGCTGCTGCTTCGCCATCATCCCGCGATTGCCATGCGGATAATCGCCGTCGATTTGCCGCGGGTCGGCGCGCAGTGGGCCAAGCGCGTCGTGACTAGGCTGGTGCGTGGTCGCCGGCCGATCCCCTCTCGGGCGACGGCGCGCTTTCCAGCGGGGGAGCTGAAATGAGCGAAGCCGACCTCATACGGCGCGGTGCAGTCCGTGCTTCGCTACGCGATCTGTCGCACCTGCTGCGCATCGTTGGCAAGCCGCGCTGGGCGACGCCGGCATTGCTCGCGCTCGGTTTTCTGTCGTCCGTGGCCGAAACCTTGGGCATCACGCTGATCCTGCTGTTTCTTTATCTCGTGTCCAACCGGATCACCGACACAGGAGATGGTTTTCAGGGTCGAGCGCTGGGCGTGGCAGTTGCCTGGTTGGGTAGCCCTACCCGGCTCGCGGTGGCGATCCTCCTGCTCATTCTCGCCCGTGGAGCACTGGCGCTGGTATACTCCTTAATAAGTTCCAGCATCGGCGAGCGGATCAGTGAGCGCACGCGCAACCTCGTCCACGAGCAATATCTCAGAGTCGCCTTCGGATTCATCCAACGGCACGAGCAATCGCAGCTCATGGAAGTGCTCGGGACCGAATCGTGGTTGGTTGCGCAAGCCTATGGAGCGGTCACGCGACTTATTATAAATAGCTGCTCGATCTTCGTGTTTGCCGTCTTCCTGCTCACGATCTCGTGGAAGATCTTGCTGATCGCGGCTGTCGGCTCAATCGCAATTTCGGCAATCTTGCGCATCTTTTCGCGGCCGGCTCGTGACCTCGGCCATCAGGTGAAGAAGGTCCATCAATCGCTAGGCGAGCACATGCTCATGACGCTCCAGGCATTGCGCACTATCCGCGCCTATGGACAGGAGACGCTTCATCAGCGCCGTTTCATGCAATCGTCGGCGGCCGCACGCAACGCCTCGTTGTCCCTCATCCGCCTTTCGTCATGGATCGGTCCGACCACCGAGATCGGCTATCTGGGAATGTTGGGCTCTATCGTCCTGGTTTCCGGGTGGTGGCACATCAGCTTCGAGGTTACGCTGGCTGCAGTCGCACTGCTGTATCGGTTACAGCCGCATACCCAGGAGTTCGAAAGCAACCTGCTTTTTCTGGCGCAGATGCAGCCGCAGCTGCGCTCAGTCTTGGAGATGATCCAGTCCGACGACAAGGAATATCCGTCGCAGGGTATTGTCCCGCTCAGGAATCTGAACGCGAGCATCGTCTTTGAGCACGTAAGCTTTGGATATGATCCAGACACGCTGGTGCTCAATGACCTGTCGTTCGAGATTCCAGCCGGAGTAACCACGGCGCTGATCGGTGCAAGTGGCGCAGGCAAGACTACGATCGTGAACCTCCTCCTGCGGCTATACGAGCCGACCTCCGGCGACATCAAGATTGACGGTACCCGGCTGGAAGACGTCAAGCGGGACGATTGGCTGTCCAAGATCGCCGTGACGGGTCAGGACGTCGACCTCGTCGAGGGCACGGTGACAAACAACATTCGAATGGCCAAAGCCGATGCGACCGAAGACGAGATCATTGCCGCTGCCAGTAGTGCCGGCGTCGCTGCATTCGTCGAGGGCCTCCCTGACCGCTATGACACCTGGATCGGGCAGGAGGGGCTGCGATTTTCGGGCGGCCAGCGGCAGCGCATCGGCCTGGCACGAGCTGTTTTGCGCGATCCGGACTTCCTGATCCTGGATGAGGCGATGAACGCACTCGATACCGCGCTTGAGGACCAGGTGCGGCGTGCGATTGATCGGCAGCTTGGCAACCGGACAATTTTGCTGATCACGCACCGCATCGAAACGGCGCGTGTTGCCGCAAATGTCATTTGGATCGAGAATGGCAGAGTGAGGAGCCAGGGGGCCGCCTCCCTCGTTGTTCCCCAATATCAACAGCACCAACAAGAAATTGTATCCGCCACCGACGTTCAGAATAAGGGGCGGTAATCTCCTGTGGTTTCTTCAGTACTTGGCCGGGGCGGTAGGCTGACCGGCAGAATGGTATGCTGTCACAACCGGCGGCGATACCAGGCCAGCGCCGTTTCGACGATCCGGTCGATTCCGGATTGCTCAGGCATCCAGCCGAGTTCCCGGCTCGCCTTGCCGGCCGCGGCTACAAGCGCAGGCGGGTCACCTGCCCTGCGCGGCCCATAGGCCACAGGAAGGCGTGTTCCCGAAGCCCGGTCCACCGCATCGACCAACTCGTTCACCGTCGTTCCGGTTCCGGTGCCGAGATTGTAGACGTGGACTCCCGGATCGCGGAGTAGCTTCTCCCCTGCCAGAACGTGTGCACGGGCGAGATCGGTGACGTGGACATAGTCTCGCACCGCGGTCCCGTCCCGGGTGTCGAAGTCGGTGCCATTAATGGTGAAAATTCGACCCGACCTGACCGCCGCCTCGATAGCGAGCGGAATGACATGCGTTTCCGGTTCATGCCACTCACCGACTTCGCCGTCGGGATCACACCCGGCAGCGTTGAAATACCGGAGCACAACCGCGTTGAGGCCATGGGCATCCGAAAGGTTGTCTATCATTCGCTCTACGAAGAACTTCGACCATCCATAGGGGTTGATGGGCGACTGCGGATGCGTTTCATCAATCGGAGAACGAATCGGAACGCCGTAAGACGCGCAGGTGCTCGAGAAGATCAGCTTGTCGACGCCGATCTTCAGCATTTCCTCGAGTAAGACCAGCGTCCCAAAACTGTTGTTTCGGTAATAGAGTGCCGGGCGTTCGACGGACTCGCCGACATAGGCGTAAGCGGCGAAATGCGCCACCACATCTGGCCGATGCTGGTGGAGCGCTGCTGCCACCGCCGCAGCGTCGCAAATATCGCCCTCGACAAGCGGTCCCCATTTGACCGCGTCGCGCCAGCCGCGCGACAGGTTGTCATACGCAATGACCAACCAACCGGATTCGGCGAATGCCTTGCAACAGTGTGACCCGATATAGCCGGCCCCGCCAGTGACCAAGACTGTTTTCATTCGGCAGCAGCGGACCGAGCATATCCCGACGAGACCAAGTCATCGAAGTAAGCAACGGTCTTGGCAAGACCGTCGCGCAATGCGATTCTTGGTTCCCAATTGAGTTCGCGCAGGGCACGCCCAATATCAGGCTGTCGCTGTCTTGGGTCATCGACGGGCAAAGGTAAAAACCTGATCTTGGATCGGCTTCCGGTAAGTTCGATCACCAGATTAGCGAGTTCTAGCATCGTGAATTCGACCGGGTTGCCGAGATTGATTGGACCGGTAACATCGTCGGCCGTGTGCATCAGGCGAACCAGACCGTCGATGAGATCGTTGACGTAGCAAAATGAGCGTGTCTGCTGGCCCGTGCCGTACATAGTTATCGGCTTGTTTTGCAGTGCTTGCACGATGAAGTTGGAAATGACGCGGCCGTCGTCCGGACGCATCCTTGGACCGTAAGTGTTGAAGATGCGCGCTACCTTGATCCGCAGCCTGTGCTGTCGCCAATAGTCGAAAAACAGGGTTTCGGCACACCGCTTGCCTTCGTCGTAACAGGAACGGGGCCCTATCGGGTTCACCCGGCCCCAATAGTCCTCGGTCTGCGGGTGAATCTCGGGGTCGCCGTACACTTCAGACGTGGAAGCCTGAAGGATCTTTGCGCGAACACGCTTGGCGAGCCCCAGCATGTTGATCGCCCCATGGACGTTGGTCTTTGTCGTCTGGACCGGATCGAACTGGTAGTGAACGGGGCTTGCCGGGCAAGCAAGGTTATATATTTCATCAACTTCTATGTAGAGCGGAAATGTGACGTCGTGGCGAATGACCTCAAAGTATGTGTTGTCAAGCAAATGCGAGATGTTTCCCCGACTTCCTGTGAAGAAATTATCGACGCATACAACCTCGTGGCCTTCAGCAAGCAATCGCTCGCATAAGAACGACCCTAGAAAACCTGCGCCCCCGGTGACCAAGACTCGCTTTGCCCGCTGCATTTTTTGGGATCCTCACGCCAGTTCGTCACGAAACCGAATGCCCAATCCCCAAGGCGAGAATAGGAAAAAAATGCTGCGCTGCAACACAAAATCTTAACGTACTTGAAATAGTCGCGTGAGGCGTGGCGCAAAAGTAGGCGAAAACTGCCCTGAATTGCGGGTTTTCGGCAATTTGCGTCCGAACCTCGACGTACCGGCAATCGGCATTTGGACGCGAATGCGCTGCGGTGCAGCAGGTTCTAGGCACCTGAGCGCCGACCAGCTGTGGGGCCTCATGGCGAGCGGCACCCTCGCATCCGCCGGGCAGTAGCGGGCGTGGACCCGCTTCGCGGCACCCACTCACGCGCGAGCGTCCCGCTTCCGGGTTACGCCTCCTTGCTCGCATTCGCGAGCGCCACTGTGCGACGCTCCGGGAGCCCCATTCCGACGAGCGCGCCGGCGAGCGAGAGCAGCGCGGAGACGTCGATTGCCGAGGTGAAGCCATCACTGAAGGCGTCGGTAGACGCGAAGCTTCCGGTCCCGGCGAACACCGCACCGGCGATCGCGATCCCGGACACGCCGCCCAGAAAGCGGAATGTGTTGAATGTGCCGGCAGCCTTGCCGACCTCCGGCCGCGCGACCGCATTGAGAACCGCATTCTGCGCGGCAGGCATGGCCATCGATACGCCGGCGCCGGTAATGATCAGCGGGGCGACTAGCTGGATATAGGGCAGATCAGGTGCTGCGATCTGCGCCAGCCATGCCATTCCGGCTGCTTGCAGGATCAATCCGACCACGACAAGCCAGCGCTCGCCGACGCGATTGATCAGGCTGCCGGCGATCGGTGCGACCACGAAAAGCGTGGCGGTCCAGGGCAGCAATCCCATGCCCGCGCCGAGCGGCCCACGGCTCTGGGCAAACTGCAAAAACTGCGGCAACAGGAATACGAGCCCGTACATGGCGGCGCAGAGCAGGAAGTTCGCTCCTACGCCCGAGGAGAATGCGCGCGCCCGAAAAAACCGCAAAGGCAGCATGGGCTCACGGGTACGCAACTGCCAAAGGACGAATGCGATGGCGAGAAGCAGTCCGGCCGTCAGCGCCGACAGCACTTCAGAACTGCTCCAGCCCACGATGTTGCCGCGCATCAGACCCCAGACCACTCCAAATGCCGCCGCAGTTACCAGCACGACGCCGAGGACATCGATAGCCGTGCCCGGCCCGTGACTCTCCGGAATCCGACGCAGCACCAGCGGCATGAGAACGATGCCGACCGGGACATTGAGCCAGAAGATCCAGTGCCAGGAGAGGCCTTCGGAGATCGCACCACCCGCCATCGGGCCGATGATCAGGGCCAGGCCGGTGATGCTGCTGAAGATACCCAGCGCCTTGCCTCGTTCCTCCGGGGGGAAAGCGACGCTCAGCAGCGCCATGGCCAGCGGCATGACCATTGCAGCACCCGCGCCCTGAACCGCACGGGCCGCAATCAGCAATCCGGCATTTCCGGCGAGCGCGCAGGCAACCGACGCTGCGACGAACAGCGCCAATCCGGCGATGAAGATGCGGCGTCGGCCGAACCTGTCACCGAGCGCCGCCCCGGTCATAAGCAGGACGGCAAAGCTCAAATTATAGGCGTTCATCGTCCATTGCAGCGTCTCCAGCGAGGCATCGAGCTCGACCCGCATCGTGCTCAATGCCGTTGCCACGACCATCGCATCGAGAACGACCATCAAGGAGCCTATCGACGTGAGGGCGAGAACCCAGACCTTCGTTGATGCCGCACTTTGCTTGCTCATGATGATGACGCCTCCGGCTTGAACAGATGGCCCGCCAGTCTCGCGGGCCCGTGATCCAGTGACGCGGAGGCACCACCAAAGGATTCCAGCCAAAGAAAGTTTTTTCGACCGAATCCTTTTGCCATCGTCGAGCGTCTATAGGACGCTGCCCCCGATGGCGGGCGCCTCTGCCTGGGAGACACGCATGAAATCAACCCTTGTGCGATGACCGGATCCGCAATCGGCACGCCAGAAGGACGGGAGCCATTTGACCGGCTGCTCGGCGAATTGCGGCCGAAACTGCACCGTTATTGCGCCCGCATGACCGGTTCGGTGATCGATGCCGAGGATGTCGTCCAGGAAGCTACGGTGAAGGCGCTCGAGGCGTTCCCCGGGACCGGGCCGATAGCCAATGTCGAGGGCTGGCTGTTCCGCATCGCGCACAACGCAGCGCTCGACCACCTGCGCCGTCGCGCCAGGGTGGATGCCGCGCATGCCCTCGAGGATATCGACACGATACCTGACCCCGGCATGTCGGCCGAGGGCCGGCACACTGCAGCCGCAAGCCTGCGGACCTTCATGCGCCTGCCGGCAGCGCAGCGTAGCAGCGTCATCCTCATGGATGTGCTCGGCTATACGCTCGAAGAAATCGGCAACATAATCGACAGCAGCGTTCCGGCGGTGAAGGCCGCGCTTCATCGCGGCCGTCTGCGCCTGCGCGAAGTCGCCCGCGAGCCTGACGATCGGCCCGTGCCGTTGTTGGCCGAGCCCGAGCGGGCGCGTCTGGCAGCCTATGTAGAGCGGTTCAACGCCCGCGACTTCGATGCGATCCGCGACATGCTGGCCGAAGACGTGCGGCTTGATCTCGTCAACCGGCTGCGGGCGAGTGGTCGCACGAAAGTGGGCCGGTACTTCCACAATTACGCGAGTATCCACGACTGGCGGCTGCTTCCAGGCCTGGTGGATCGGCGACCAGCCATTCTGGTGATCGATCCGGATGACTCAGCCGGAGGGCTAAGATACTTTATCCTGCTGGAATGGGCGGACGACAGATTGGCGAGAATTCGCGATTTCCGCTATGCGCGCTACACGCTTGACGGCGCCGAGGTGGTGGCCCTGCAAGCATAGCAATTCTTCTTTCAGAATATCGAACCGAGCACTGGCCAGACCGCTCCCGCGAAACGCGCCAGCTATTTTGGATCGCGGCCGCTTGCCATCCAAGCGGCCGCCCTTTTCCGTCGATCCTGCTTTAAGCCGGTTGCAACTCCCGGCGCGGCAGCGGCGGGAAGGCGATCGCAATCGCCATCGCGCCAAGCCCGACAAGGGCCGAGCCGATGAACAACCAGGAATAGCTGGCATAGGCATCGAACACCATGCCGCCGGCGAGCGGGCCGAAAGCCATGCCGAGGCTGGACAGCATGGTTACGGCACCGAACACCGTGCCGAGGATGCGCTGGCCAAAATATTCGCGCGCCAGCACCGCATAGAGCGGCATGACGCCGCCATAGGTGGCGCCGAAGATGACAGCGAGCGTGTAGAATTGACCAAGCTCGCTGACCGCCAGATAGGCTGCGATGACCACGGCCTGTATGGCCAGCCCGGTGATCAGCACCGGTTTGACGCCCAGCCGATCGGCAAGCACGCCGTAAAGCAGCCGGCCACCCAGCCCTGCCAGGCCCTCGATGCTGTAGATGCTGACCGCCGCCATCGGCGCTATGCCGCACAGCATGGCATAGCTCACCATATGGAAGATCGGCCCCGAATGCGCTGCGCAGCAGGCAAAGAAGGTCAGTCCCAACACGATGAATTGAGGCGAGCGCAGCGCCTGCGGAACCGTCATGCCGGCGCCCTCGGCGGCAACGCTTGGGGCAGCGCCGTCGGCAGCGGGCTTGGGCGGTTGGCGCACAAGAAGCGCGGCCGGCAGTAGCAGCACCCACGCCGTTATGCCGATGTCGAACATTGCGGTACGCCAGTCGTAGGCCGAAATCAGCCAGCGGGCGAAGGGCGAGATGGTCATTGGCGCCACGCCCATGCCGGCCGAGACCAGCGAGACGGCGAGGCTGCGGTTCGTGTCGAACCAGGCGGATGTGAGCGCGATCATCGGCGCGAAGAAGGCGCTTGCCGCGAGGCCGACGAGCACGCCGTAGGCCAACTGGAAAACGAGCAGCGAGCCGGTGCGGCTGGCCAGGACCAGCGCCAGGCCGAGCAGCACGGCGCCGGTCATGACGACGATGCGGGCGCCGAAGCGGTCGTAAATGGCGCCCCAGGCGAAGCCGCCGAGGCCCATTACCAGGAAGTTCAGCGTCATCGCGCTCGATATGCCGGCACGCGACCATTGTGTGTCGAGTGCCATCGGTTCGAGGAAGATCGCCAGCGAGAACATCGCCCCGAGGGCGACACAGGTCATCAGCGCGCCAGCCGCGACGATGACCCAACGATAGGGAAGGCTCATTTCAATTTTCTCCCATGCCGGAAGGGTTGATACGGCACGACCTTTTCGAGCTTCGCCGAGCCGCTTGCGTCCGAAGGACGTTGGACAACTTTTGAATCCGACAATCCGGTTGCATTTTTTATCCAGTCGGTGCGATGGCGCCATTCCACGGCTTTGCTGGCCATTCCACGGCTTTCTGGATTGACCGCGCACCGTTCGAAGCTAGATTTCCAAGCGGCGATCAGGAGCTGTCAAGCATGGCAAATCAGGAACTTCATCGCGGCCGTCTCATCGACCACGTCCAGCTGGTGGTCAGGGATCTCAAGGCCAGCCGGCGTTTCTACGAGGCAGTTCTCAATGTGCTCGGCATACCGATCGGTGGCGCCGGCGATGATTATTTCTGGGCCGATGAGCTGTTCATTTCCAGCCCCGACAGCCCGGCGGCCCTGGGAAAGCTGACCGGGCGCCATCACCTAGCCTTCCAGGCAAAGGACCGTGCGATGGTCGATGCCTTCTACAAGGCCGGGCTTGAGGCGGGCGGCACCGACAATGGCGCGCCGGGCGAGCGGCAGCACTACCATCCCGGTTACTATGCCGCCTTCCTGCTCGACCCCGACGGCAACAACATCGAGGCCGTCCACCACGGCCCGGCCAGCCGCAGCGCCGATTCAGTGAAGATCACCTTCTAGCTTCCGGTAAGGTGGTTCGCACCGGCCGGCACGGTTGGTCTCTGCCAAAACCTGGGTGCTTGCCCAGACCGCGTCTGCCCTATCGCATCAGCGCCACCATCTGGCCCGCCAGGAAGTCGACGAACAGCCGTGCCCGGACCGGCAGCTGCCGCCCGTAGGCATGGACGATGTGCACCGGCATGGTTGGCATCGCCACTTCGGGCAGGATGCGGACCAGGCGGCCCGTGTCGAGATCGTCCTGCACGGCAAACCGCATCAGATGCGCGATGCCGGCGCCGGCAAGTGCTGCGTTGCGAATGGCGCCGCCGTCGTCGGTGTCTAACCGGCCATCCGGCACGATCATCGTATCGTCGGCAAACGTGACCGGATAAGGCCGGCCCGCCATCTGGTAACGGATGAAGTCATGGTTCGCCAGATCCTCGATCGAAGCCGGACAGCCGCGCCGTGCGACATAGGCCGACGAGGCCACCAGCACGATCGGCAGATTGGCAATCTTGCGCGCGACGAGCCCGGTGTCTGCGAGCGGCCCCATGCGCACCGCAACGTCATAGCCTTCGCGGATCAGGTCGGCGTGACGATCGGTGACACTGAGCTCCAGTTTGACTGCGTCGTGCTGCGCAAGGAACGCCTGCGCCCATGCCGCGATCAGGCCGCGCCCGAGTTCGACCGGCGCTGTGACGCGCAACAGGCCGCGCGCCGTATCGGCCATCTGGACGATGTCCTCGGCATCGTCCAGCGCCCGGAGCAGCGGCGCCACCCGCTCGTAATAGGCGAGGCCTTCGCTGGTCAGCCCGACCCGGCGCGTCGAGCGCTGGATCAGCCTGACGCCTAGTCGGCGCTCGAGCCGCGCCACGCTTTTCGACACCGCCGAGGGGCTGGAGCCGACCAGCCGGCTGGCGGCATGGAACGAGCCGGCTTCGACGGTGCGGACGAAGGCGACGAGGCCGGCGGTCTTTTCGAGAATGGTGGTCATTCCCGAATTCCAGGCACGAAAGAATGGATCATGATGATCCTAATACGCCTTTTAATCATCATTAAATACCGATCATCGTCGACAAAGGAGAGATTGATGAGCAAGCTGAACGGCAAGGTCGCCATCGTCACCGGCGCGTCAAAGGGTATCGGCGCCGCCATTGCCAAGGGTCTTGCCACGGCCGGTGCCGCGGTGGTGGTCAACTACGCCTCGTCACGGGAAGGCGCCGACCGCCTCGTCGCCGAGATCGAGAACCGTGGCGGCCGCGCCGTCGCCGTCCAGGGCGACGTATCGCAATCGGCCGACGTGCGCCGCCTGTTCGAGGCGGCAAAATCGGCGTTTGGCGGGCTCGACATACTGGTCAACAATGCCGGCGTCTTCGCATTCGAGCGCCTGGAAGCGGTGACCGAGGCCGAGTTCCACCGTGAGTTCGACACCAATGTGTTGGGCATCATTCTGACCACGCAAGAAGCAGTGAGCCATTTTGGCCCGGGCGGCGGCAGCATCATCAACATAAGCTCGGTTGCCAGCCGCAATCCGCAGCCGAACTCGCTCGTCTATGCCGCCACCAAGGGTGCCGTGGACACGATCACGCTGTCGATGTCGCGGGAGCTCGGCGCCCGCAACATCCGCGTCAACGCCATCGCGCCCGGCGGCGTCGACACCGAAGGCCTCGCGCGCATTGGCATCGTCGGCAGCGAATTCGAGAAGCAGATTATCGCCATGACCCCGCTCGGCCGCTTCGGCCTGCCCGAAGACGTCGCCCGCGTCGCGGTGTTCCTCGCCTCCGACGAAGCGTCATGGCTGACCGGCGAGCGCATCACCGCCTCGGGCGGCTGGCGGTAGCATGGACGCGCGAACCTACCGTTTCGCGGACCATGCCCACGCCGCGCGACTCACCGCAATCGATGACGAGAGCGATCCAAGCCCTATGTTTCGGCGAGGGAGGAGCGCCGTGCGCTATCGATGACGACGCAATGCCAGGGAGGTAACGGATGACGGGCGACGAAAAAGCAATCCGAAAGCTGGTCGAGACGTGGATGGATGCGAGTAGGCGTGGAGACATCGCGACCGTCCTCAGTTTGATGACGGACGACGCGATCTTCATGGTTCCCGGCCGGGAACCCTTCGACAAGGAGATCTTCGCGGCAGCCGCGCGGGAGACGGCCGGCGTTCATATCGACGGCACGAGCGATATCGTGGAACTACAGCTTCTCGGCAATTGGGCCTTCATCCGCAGCCACATCGACATGACCGCGACCCCGCCGAATGGCGAGCCGCTCCATAGATCGGGATATGCACTGACGCTCCTGCGCAAGGAGGCGGATGGTGAGTGGCGGCTCGCGCGCGACGCGAACCTGCTGACCCTGCAAGGCTAGAGCCGGTCTCCGGCATCTCTGCACCGGAAGGCGCGCCAGGGGGAGCAATAAGGTGGCGAAGATGCGTTCAAGGTCGCCCTGAACAGCATTCCCCTCCTCCATCTGATCACACCGGTAAGAGGGCATTCGGCTTGACATCGGCGATGGAGGCGAAAGTGTGTGTTTCGCGCACGCCGGGCAGAGGCAGAATAATCCGCTGCAGGAAATCCTGGAACACCGCCATTTCAGCGATCCGCGCCTTGACCAGATAATCGAAACCGCCAACCACCATATGGCACTCCAGAACCTCCGGAGCTTTCGCCACGGCTTCGGCAAAGCGGTCAAAGACATGCGGCGCCGTGTGGTCAAGCCGGACCTCGATGAACACCAGCGTTCCCCTGCCGACCTTGCGCGGATCGAGCATAGCCCTGACCGCGGTGATGAACCCGTCGCGGAACAGGCGCTTCACCCGCTGGCTGGTTCCGGTCGGCGACAGCCCGATACGCCCGGCCAGATCAAGCGTCGTCCGGCGCCCGTCCTCCTGCAGCAGCCTGAGCAGGCTGCGGTCTATCTGGTCGAGATCGCCCATTTCACAATCCACGCTATCTCAGGGGTTTGTGTGTTGATTTCACGCAGAGATGCCAAAATCAACGTATTTCATCACATTATGCCTCGCAATAGCCTGCGTTTACCTCACCCACAAAGCAAACGTGGTGAGCCGATTTCGACGAACAAAAGGAGTGCAGGATGACCAAGGAAGCGTTCAGCCCAGCTGGCAAGAGTGCGGCGGAAATCAGCAAGGGAGCGACCGAGATCCTGGTACTGAGCGAAGCCGACGTGATGGCGTGCATCGACCTCAGCCAGCTTCTCGATGTTCTGGAAGACGGCTTCAAGGCGCTGTCACAAGGTAAGGTCGTCAATCCACCCCGGCCACAGCTCGACATCCCCGGAGCCGGCTACAGCCTCGCCATGCCGGCCTGGATGGAGGGCATGAACCTGACCGTCAAGATCGTCAATGTCTTCGAAGGCAATCTAGCCAAGAACCTGCCCAGCCACCTTGCCACCATCAGCCTGTTCGATCCGCTGTACGGCCTGCCGGTCTGCATCATGGACGGCACCTTCATAACCGCGGCGCGAACCTCCGGGTCCGCCGTGCTGTCGGTGCGCGCGCTTGCCCGCCGGGATGCCAGGATAGCGACAGTGGTCGGCGCCGGCGTGCAGGCCAACCAGCACCTGCATCTGTTGCCGCTGGTGCGCGACTTTGCCGAAATCCGGGTCGCTTCGAAGAGCTTCGACGATGCGGCAGCGCTTGCCCGGCTGCATCCGTCGGTGGTGGCGGTCGCCGATCTCGAGGCGGCGGTGCGCAGTTCCGACGTGGTGTGCCTGGCGACCCACTCCTACCAGCCGGTGATCGACCCAGGCTGGGTCCAGCCGGGCACGCATGTCTCGTCGGTCGGGGTGGCGCCGCCCGGCGGTGAAATGCCGATCGAGCTCATCGCCAAATCCAGTCTTTTTGTCGAAACCAAGGATGCGTTCAAACCGACCCCGGTCGGTTCTTGCGAGCTTGCCGGCTTCGACCCGGATTTCGGCACCGAGCTTGGCGCCATGCTGCTCGACCGCGCGCCGGGTCGTGTTTCCAATCAACAAATCACCACCTACAAGGCGATGGGCATTGCGATGGAAGACATGGTCGCCGCCGATCTCGCCTATCGTTGCGCCAAGCGTCTGCGCAAGGGAAAGCCCATCGTGCTGTAGGCGCGTTCCGCGAGCCAGGCGGGATCGACCTTCCTGACAATGGCCCCCTCGCGGAAGCGGCCGGGCTAAAGGCGGCCTCTCAGGCCGGCTCGCGCTTCAGCGCCTGCGCCATGCAGTGGATGCCGCCCCCGGTCTTCGAGATTTCGCTCATATCGATGGCCGCCACCTCGAAGCCGCGCGCCTTGAGCTGGCCGATCAGCGTCTGGCTGGACGTCGGCGCGATCACCCGATCCTTGCCCAGCGACATGAAGTTGCAGCCGAGCGCCATCGTGTCCTGGAACGGCACGTCGATGATCTCGTGGCCCTTGCCTTTGAGCCAGTCGACGATGCCCGGCTCCGTACAGTCAACGCAGACGGCGGTCAGTTTTTCGGCGATCGGCACCACCATCAGGTCGATATGGACGTAATATTCGTCGATGAAGGCGATGCGGGTCTCCCAGCCCTCCTTGTCGAACCAGGCCTGCACCTGGCGGGCGCCCTCCTCCTGCGTGCGGGCGCCGCCGCAGCCGATCAGCACCACGCCATCCTCGATGACATTGAAGTCGCCGCCTTCGAAGGTGCCGGCGGTGACCATGTCGTAGATCGGGATGCCGAGCTTTTCATAAGTGCGGATCGCGGCGTAGTTCTCGCCGCGCCGCCACCACTGGGCCATGGCGGTGATGATGGCGCCGTAGGGCGTCATGACGCTGGAATCGCGCGAATAGACCTGCATCGGCAGCTCCGGCGTCGGCTCGTGCCAGTGGATGTTGACGCCGAAATGCTCGTAGGCGGCGGCGAGGTCCTTGTGCTGTGCCTGCGCGATCTGGACGTTGCAAGGCGCCTCGCGCAGATGTTTTCGCGACAGCGAGCTGGTCGAGAGATGGCGCAGGAAATTCGGCGAGCCGAGCAGCACGTCGGTCAGCACGTCGGTCTCGTTGGCAAAGCCCCAGGCGGTCAGCGGCTTGGTGCCACCGGCCGGGTTGCGGCGCTGCAGCGAAAACGGCTCGGCGACGATGCGGTCATGGACGGTCATAGGGTTCTCCTCGTGAAGGGGGCGGCTTGGTAGATCATGCGGCTTGGTTGCCTGGTATCCACCAGTCCCGTCCGCGCGGGGTGGTGACATATTCCGGCCAGCGAAATCCAATCGGCGGCTCGTAGTCGCAGAGCGGCGCAATCCAGCTCGTGCCGCCGATCCCGCCGCCGGTGCGGGCGACGAATTCGTCCATCGCCGCCTTGCGCGCGGCCTCGTCTTCCAACAGGCGAAGTGCGGCGAGCGCGATGGTCTTTGCTGCGCAGGTGACCATCGGGTCGATCGTGGCAGAAATGCCGCCCAGCGCATTCATCGCCCAGGACGGAAAAGCGTGGCCGTTCTCGGACCGCAGCGCCGGCCGGGCGACGTAGAACCGCGCCGTCGGCGCGTGCCACGACATGTCGGTGTAATCGTCGGAGGTCGAATTGAGCTGCGATGGCGGCAGGTCGCGGCGCAGCAGCGCCTCGGCCGCCTGCGGCGCAATCAGCCGCTCCAGTTCGTCGATGAATGGTTCTTCGGTCGCCTCGCCGCCGGCATTGACCTGGATTTCGCGGGCGATCGCCTTGGCCGTCTCGTCCCAATGCGGCGGCCCGACCGCCGCCAGCGCGTCGAAGGCAATGCCGGCCATGACGTGATTGGCCAGCCCCGGCCGCGACTTCGACACCCAGTGCCGCTCGTGGCGGCAGCCGCTCATCCTGGCTGCGGCTTCCGCATTGCGGTCGAGCACGGCGGTGACCTGTTCGGCCATCGCCAGCGTCGGCGCGCGGATCATGTACTGGATCTCGGCCAGCCCGGCCGGCAGATTGTCGGCGGTCGCCTGGCCCGCCGTCAGGATCGCCTCGCTGATCGACCAGCCGCCCTGATGCGGCAGCATGGAATCGCGCAGCGCCTTGGAGGCCATATACATCATCATGAGCGCGTCGTTGGCGCCGGGCGCACGCACCGCCGAATGCGCCTGCGGAATGGGCGCTGCATCGCTTGCGCGAACCCAATTTTCGGGTTCGTCGCACACAAAGCGGTAGATCATCGCATAGGCGGCCCCGCAATGCGTGTCCCAGCGCGCCGTGTTGCAGAGCGGCAGCATGTAGAAGGGATGGAAGGAGATCATGCCTGCCAGCCCATCGTAATAGCCCTTCGCGGCATGGATCGGCTTCGATCCCCGCACCTTCTCCGCCGGCTCGCCGGTGAAGCGCAGCGTGCCTGATATGCCGTGGCGCTGCATCGCCGCCTTGGTCGCCAGCAGCCCGCCGAGGCTGGCAATGCCGAGGCCGGAATGCGGATCGGTGTGGCCGCCGGCCTGTTCGCCAAGGCCCGGACGCGGTCGCTTCACCGTCGCCGCATCCTGGCAATTGCCCGGCACCGCATCGTATTCAGCATACAAGCCGATCGTCGGGCCGGTCCCGTTGGTCCAGTGGGCGCAGAAGGCGGTCGGCATGCCGCCCGAGCCTTCCTCGACCGAAAAGCCTTCGTGTTTCAGATGCTCCACATACCAGGCCGCCGACTGGTATTCGCGCCAGGCGGTCTCGCCGAAGTCGAAGATGGTCCGCGTCCACGCCGATAGCGACGGCTGGATGTCGTCCAGACAGGCAAGCGCGGTCGCTTGCGCCGAGGTCACCGGTATCTCCATCCGTCAAAGAAAGCAGTGAAGCGTCTCGCCAAAAAGTGATATGTTTTTCCGGCTCATGCAAATTCGGTTCACCTCTTGCGAATTCCCTCCACTCAAGCGCTGCGCGCCCTCGACAGTTTTGCCCGCCACGGCAGCGTCTGGCGCGCCGCCGACGAACTGCATTTGACCCGCAGCGCCGTCAGCCATCAGCTTCGCCTGCTCGAACGCGATCTCGGCTTCGACCTGCTCGAGCGCATCGGCAAGGGCGTGGCACTGACGCCGCGCGGCCAGCGCTATGCCAGCGATGTGCGCAAGGCGCTGACGGTGCTGGGCGACGCGGTGACGCGCCATGCCGGCAGCGGCGTCGGCGGCTCGTTTAGTGTCAGTTGCACTCCTGGCTTCGCCTCGCTTTTCCTGTGCACGCACATTGGCGAATTCCGGCAGATGTATCCCGATGTCGCGCTCCGCATCCTGACGCCGCGCCGCCTCGATGACGTCAGCAATGCCGAGGCCGACGCCTTTATCGCCTTTGGCGTCGGCAACTGGCCCAACCGCGCGGTCGAGCTGTTGTGCGAAATCTCCTTCACGCCGCTGTGCAGCCCGACGCTGCTCAACAAGATCGGCGGCTTCTCCAAGCCCGCAGACGTGCTACGCGCCAATCTCCTGCATCTCGGTGACACCGAGGACTGGGCGCGCTGGCTGGCGCTGTCCAAGGTCGAGAACCCCGACCCGGAAGGCGGCATCTTCTTTTCCGACATGAACCTGGTCTTTTCGGCGGCGATCGCCGGCCAGGGCATCGCCATGGGCGACGAGCTGACCAGCGGCCGGGCACTGAGCGAAGGCCGGCTGGTGCGCCCCTTCGACATCGCGATCAATTCACCGCGCTCCTATTTTCTGGTTTCCGAGCACGCCAAGGCGACGCATCCGGTGCTGGAGGCGTTTGGGCGGTGGCTGAGGTCGAAGCTGTCGGAGAACCAGCGTTAATCTCCCCCCCGGAGGGGGAAGATTGGGGCATAGATGAATCAAATTTGCCGATCAGGCGAAAACTATTCGGTTGCGGTGAGCCGCCGCCCTGCCTACGATTTCGCCTACGCTAAGGAAAGGGCAGGATGCAGCAACCCGGCCGGGCCGCAGAGATCAAGGCAATCGGGATCGGCAAGAGCTTCGGCTCGTTCCGTGCGCTGGACGATCTGACGCTCGATATCGGCCGTGGCGAGTTCCTCACCCTGCTCGGCCCCTCCGGTTCCGGCAAGACCACCTTCCTGATGATCCTTGCCGGCTTCATTCAGCCGACCGACGGTCGCCTTTACAGCGACGGCGTCGACATCACCGAGCGGCCGGCCGAGCAGCGCGCCGCCGGCATGGTGTTCCAGGGCTACGCGCTGTTCCCGCATATGAGCGTCGAGGCCAACATCGCCTTCCCACTCAAGGTGCGCAAGAAATCGGCGGCTGAGATCAAGCGCCGCGTCGGCGAAATGATCGAGCGCGTCGGGCTCAAGGGCCACGAGAAGAAACTGCCGTCGCAATTGTCCGGCGGCCAGCAGCAGCGCGTGGCCCTGGCGCGGGCACTGGTCTTCGAGCCTGGTGTGCTTTTGCTCGACGAGCCGTTTTCGGCGCTCGACAAGGGCCTGCGCGGCCAGATGCAGGCCGAGATGAAGCGGCTGCACCAGGAGACCGGCACCACCTTCGTCTTTGTCACCCATGACCAGAGCGAGGCGCTGGCATTGTCGTCGCGCGTCGCCATCTTCAACCATGGAAAATTGCTGCAGGTCGGCGCGCCGGACGAGGTCTACGACCGGCCGGACAACCGCTTCGTCGCTGAGTTCCTGGGCGAGATCAACATGCTGCCGCTGAAGGGCGTGCGCCCGGCCGACAATGGCTCGACGGGCGTCTGCGAAGACCGCGCGATCAGCATGCGCTGCAAGGCCGAGAAGGTCCGTGGCGACGCCATCCTGGCGATCCGGCCCGAATACATGTCGATCGCGCCGGAAGCGGCCGCGGGCGAGAACGGCATTGCCGCCACTGCCGTTGCCTCGACCTATCTTGGCGCTGCGACGCGGCTCGATCTCACCACGCGTCAAGGCGCCAAGGTGACGGTTTCGGTGCCGAACGAGGTCGCCGCCTCTGCGCTCAGCAAGGGCAATTCCGTCTGGCTGACCTGGCCGGCGGAAAAGGGTTTCCTCCTTCCGGACGGAGGACAATGACGATCGGCGTGGCGAATTCGCCAAGCTGACTTTCAGGAAATATCAACGACAAAAAAGGGGAACTAACATGACAAACGACACCAAGAAAAATTCCATCGAGGCGCTGTCCGCCAGGGCAGTGCGCGGCGAGATCTCGCGCCGGCAGTTCACGCAGCTGGCCGCAATGGTGCTGGCCGGCACGCCGATGCTGCTGCGCTCGACCGGCGCCTTTGCCGCGGCAAAGGAACTGGTGCTGGTCAACTGGGGCGGCGACGCCATTACCGCCTATGACGCGGCTTACGGCCAGGCCTTCACCAAGGAGACCGGCATCACCGTCAAGATGGACGGCTCTGGCCCGACCGAAGGCGCAATCGCGGCGCAGTTCAAGAGCGGCGCGCCGACCTGGGACCTGGTCGACGTCGATCCGTTCTCGGCCATCACGCTCGGTGCGCAAGGCATGCTCGAACCGATCGATTATTCGATCGTCGACAAGAAGAAGATGCGGCCGGGATTTGGCTGGGAATACGCCGCCTCGACCTATTTCTTCTCCTACGTCATCGCCTACGATGCCGAGAAATACGGCAGCCAGGCGCCGACCGGCATGGCCGACTTCTTCGACGTGGCAAAATTCCCCGGCAAGCGCTCGCTCTACAAATGGGGCGTGTCGAGCTGGGAAGCGGCACTGCTTGCCGATGGCGTCGCGCCGGCCTCGCTCTACCCGCTCGACCTCAAGCGCGCGCATGACAAGATCGCCGCCTTCAAGGAGAACGTCGTCGCCTATTGGGGTGGCGGCGCCGAAAGCCAGAGCGTGCTGCTCAATGGCGAGGCGTCGATGGCGATCGTCTGGTCGACCCGGGCTTCGCTTATCGAGCAGGATTCCGGCGGCAAGATCAAGTTCATCTGGGACCAGGGCCTGATCTCGCCCGGCGCGCTCGCCGTGCTCAAGGGCAATCCCGGCGGCAAGGATGCGGCGATGAAGTTCATCGCCAGCACGCAGGACCCGGAGAAGGAACTCATCATGTTCGAGAAGCTCGGCCAGGGTCCGGCCAATCCGGCCGCCGACGCGCTGATCCCTGCCGACAAGAAGCGCATCAACCCCGTCGATCCCGAGAACATGAAGAAGCAGATCCCGCTCGACATGGATTGGTACGCCAAGAACTACGGGGCGGCACTCGACGAATACACGAAGATCATCTCCGCCTGACAAGCCGGGATAACCGGATGAGAGCATACCTCTCCGACAGGATGGGCGCGGCGCTGTTGATGGCGCCGCTGCTCCTCTTTCTTGCGCTAGCCTACGCCTGGCCATTCCTTGGCGTGGTCAAATGGAGTTTTACGCTGCCCACGACGGGGCTGGGGCAGTACAATGCGCTGCTCACGGATCAGTTGGTGCAGTCGGTCTTCATCCGCACGCTGCGCATCGCGGCGATCGTGACGATCGTTTCAGTTGCCGCCGCCTACGCCATCACCGTTGTCTGGGTGCGCGGCACGCCCGTGCAGCGTGTCGTGGCCGAGTTCTGCATCCTGGTGCCGTTCTGGATCTCTGTGCTGACGCGCGCCTTCGGCTGGGTGGCGCTTTTGTCCAATCGCGGCCTGATCAACACCTGGCTGCAGGCGGTCGGCTTCATCTCGGAGCCGCTGGCGCTGGTGCGCAACGAGTTTGGCGTCATCGTTGGCATGACGCATTTCCTCATCCCCTTCGCGGTGTTTCCGCTGGCCTCTTCGATGCGCAGCCTCGACGACCGTGTGCTGCTGGCGGCGCGCGGCCTCGGCTCCAGCCGCATGCGCACCTTCTGGTCGGTGTTCGTGCCGATGACCCGCTCCGGCATCATCGGCTCGGCGCTGATCGTTTTCGTCTTTTCGCTGGGCTTCTTCGTCACGCCGGCGATCCTTGGCGGCGGCCGCAGCGTGATGATCGCCGAGCTGATCTATCTCCGCATCTTCCAGAGCCCGGACTGGGGCCTGGGTGCTGCGATCAGCGTGGTGCTGGTGCTGTTCGTCGGCGCGCTGATGGCGCTGCTGTTCCGCTATATCAGACCAAAGCAACTGGTTTAGCGCGATGCCGACCTACCGCCCCGGTCCCATCTCGCTGATCCTCGCCGCCCTGGTCGCGCTGTTCCTGCTGCTGCCGCTGCTCGCCGTCATTCCGGTGTCGCTGACGCCGAGCCGCATGCTGGCGATGCCGTCCGGCGAACTGTCGCTACGCCATTACCGGGCGCTGATCGAGGATCCGCGCTGGATCAATTCGATCCTGCTCTCGATCAGGATCGGCGTCGTCAGCAGCGCCTTTTCCACGGTGCTGGCACTCTGCTTCAGCCTCGGCGTCTGGATGTTCCAGCCGCGCTTCACGGCAGTATTGGTCGGCTTCGTGCTGCTGCCGATGGTGGTGCCGCCGGTGGTATCGGCAATCACGCTCTATTTCCTGCTGACCTCGATCTCGGGGTTCTCGTCGTTCTTCGGCTATGACACCTGGCTGGGTGTCGCCATGGCGCATGCGGTGATGACGGTGCCCTTCGCCACGGTGCTGATCCTGGTGTCGCTCAGCCAGCTCGACCGCCGCATCGACCTCGCCGCCCGCGGCCTCGGCGCCACCGTGTGGGAGCGCGCCACCCGCATCATCATGCCCAACATCAAGTTCGGCATCGTCACCGCGGCACTGCTCTCCTTCGTGCTGTCCTGGGAAGAGATCGGCGTCACCCTGTTCATCACCTCGGTCAACGCCATCACGCTGCCGCGCTTGATGTGGATGGGCCTGCGCGACAACATCGACCCGGCGATCGCCGCACTCTCGGTGATCCTGATCATCATCACCGTGCTGGTGCTTGTGGCGCGCAGCCTCGTGGTCAGGCTGCGCGCGGCACAGTGAGGGCCGCCTCACGCCGTGGTGACTGGCGCGAATGAAACCTTGCGCTACGATTTTCGTTATAGGTAGTTCAACACGTCGAAGGCTTCGCCATGAACCAAGGATGGTTTTCCAAGCCGGTTGCGGTTGCGGTCGGCATCGTGGGAGATATCCGCAACATTTCCAACGCACGGCAGGCTGTCGAATTACTGGAGGCCCACTGGCGTGACGCCGGCAGCGCCAAACACGGCTTGGCACTGCGCACATGCCGCCGCGCCATGAGCGACGACCGCTGGACCGAAGCCGCCAGGGACGCGTTCGTCGAGGCCGCGCAAGAGGCGCACGTCCTGGTCGAGCGAGCCGTCGAACCGGAGGGCCGATCCCGGCAGCGGGGGCCGTGATCGATTTGTGAGAGCCTCGGTGGTTCGGCGGATCTATTGCATCTCAGGCAGCATGGAGCCTTGGAATGGCGCTGACGTCGACCTCGCGCTCAGCGTGCCACGCATCGTAAGCGGCCTGCATCCTGAGCCAGATCGCGGCGCCGTCGCCGAACATCTTTCCAAGGCGCGCCGCGACAGCCGGCGACACCGGCTTCTTTTCGCGGATAATATCGTAAAGCTGCTGGCGCGAGATTCCGAGCAGATTGGCGATTTCCACCTTGGTCTTGCCGGTTGCCGGGATAATGTCGTCGAGCAACGCCCCGGGGTGGGATGGGCAGCGCTCCATCGGACGCATCGGTTCATACACGCTCATAATCGATTTCTCCAATCTAAGCCGTCTCAATGGTACTGTTCGAAATCGACGCGGGCAGCATCATTGGCGTCGAATTCGAATGTGATGCACCACGGCCCGTTGACATGCACCGTGTAGCGGGTCGGGTTGAAGCCCTTCAAAGCGTGGAAGTCGAAGCCGGGCAGGTCCATGTCATCAGGCCTTTCCGAGACTTCCAAGCGGTCAAGCCGGACAAGGATGCGCTTATGCATCTTGGCGTCGATCTTCCCGGTCTTTCCGGTTTGAAAGAGGTCCGCCAGCGCCTTGTGCTTGAACGACTTGATCATACCACATGTAAGCATATTGCTTACGCTGGTCAAGCAGGTGTAAGCAAATAATTTACAGAATGGTCCGGGTCTGTCAGAGGCGATGATCGCGTCCCCTGGAGGCTGGGGAGTATCGGCCCAAAACCAGGCGGAGCTATGTCACAGTGCCGCTCACTATCCCATCGCGTGGCGGATTCTCTTGGACAGGCGACTCAAAAATGCCGGCCTCGACGACGCATCAAGCTTCCACGTCAGCACCGCGGTGGCCATTTTCCGCGGCAACACCCCGACCGACAGGAACCACGCGGCAAGGATTGCGCGCCGCCGCAGGGATGCGGTCATTTCGAGGCTGGCGACCGCGCCGGCCGCCCCGAGCGCCAGCCGGGAATCGTCGGCCACGGGATGTCGGTCTCTGTCCGCGCAAAGCGACGCCAGCCGCTCTTCCAGGTGGACCGGATCGTGGCGCACGGCATCCGACGGCACGATGGTCAGGCCGATCCCGGAGGCCTGGTCCGACAGCGCCTGCATGCGGCGGAAATCGTGAGTTACCCGCCAGCGTGCCCGCTCGGCGAGCTTTTCACCGAAGACTGAATGGTTGGCGCCGTGGATCCGGTAGGCGCCGAGGCATTCGTCGATCGATTGGACATGCCCGTACATCGGCGCCAGCGTTGCCAGATAGCCGTCGGCGCCCTGGCGGAACTCCGGCTCCGGGATCGGCATGATCGATTCCAGCGTTGCGCGGTCGAAGGCGAGCCCGCTGGTCACGGTCGTCTGATAGCGGCCCTTGTGCAGGAGTTTCGGCATGACGTCACCGCTGTCGAAGGGCAGTTCGGGTGGCGGAAAGACATCCTTGATGCGTTGCCTTTCGTCGACGATATGCAGTCTGGACTGCACCTGGGCAGTTGCCTCGTCCCAGGTCTCGACGATGGTGGAGACAGCGGTCGGATAAAGATAATCGTCGGCGTCGAGGAACAGGACGATCTTGCCCGAGCTCGCCGCAAAGCCGGTGTTGAACGCCGCCGCGTGTCCGCCATTTTGCGCTCGCGGGCAGGCGAGGATCTCGTCGCGATAGGATTCCATGATTGTCGTGGAATTGTCCTGCGATGCATCGTCGACCACGATGACTTCAACATCCGCGTAGTCCTGCTCGAGGGCGCTGTCGATGCTGCGTTTGAGGAACCGCGCGTAGTTGTAGTTCGGGATGATGATGGATACCGGAATCCTGTTTTGGACAGACTGCATCGCGTTTGACCTCGCATCTTGCTTTGGTTCGGCAAAGGCCCTCATGGGCCGCCCCCTCTTCAAGCGCCCTCTTGGCACGGAACGAGTTCCCTGGGAGAAAGCCTGCGCTTTCCACGAGGAGACCGGTCACGTTTCGCTTTGCGACTTCGTACTGAGGCCGCCATTGCCTTCGAGGCTGCTGCCATGGTCAGGGGTCGGCGGCAGCAAAAGCTCCGACGATTTCGGCAAGGATGAGATGCAACCGAGCCCGACGGAAATGTCTCGCCTCGCGATCAGGTCGGGAGCGAAGCGGACGGGTGCCTTGAAGGCATGGCGGATACTGGCCTTCAAATGCGGCTGGAACAAGCCCCGCGTCGAAAACAGGGCCACTTCAGGTTGCGTTTCAGGCGGCATGCCACGACCGCCGGTGCTTTTGCCCGGAGCCGGCGAACCGCCTCCGGGCTTAAAGCCATGTGGCCTAAACAGTCAGGCGGCCTGCAAACCCGGCAGCGATAGGTCGACTTCCTCCGGCAAGTCGCCGGCCATGGCGGCGGCAAACTTCGTCTGGTCGAGTTCCCCCTCCCAGCGCGCCACCACCACTGTCGCCACGGCATTGCCGATGAAGTTGGTCAGCGCCCGGCATTCCGACATGAAGCGGTCGACGCCGAGGATCAGCGCCATGCCCGCGACCGGCACGGTGGGTACGACCGAGAGCGTCGCCGCCAGGGTGATAAAGCCGGCGCCGGTGATGCCGGCGGCACCCTTGGAGCTCAGCATGGCGACGGCGAGCAGCAGGATCTGGTCGCCGTAGGTGAGCGGCGTGTCGGTCGCCTGCGCGATGAACAGCGCCGCCAGCGTCATATAGATGTTGGTGCCGTCCAGATTGAAGGAATAGCCGGTCGGGATGACCAGGCCGACCACCGAGCGGTTGCAGCCGGCGCGCTCCATCTTGGCCATCAGGCCCGGCAGTGCCGCTTCCGAGGACGAGGTGCCGAGCACCAGCAGCAGCTCTTCCTTGATGTAGCGGATCAGCGCCAGGATCGAGAAGCCATTGTAGCGGGCGACCGCGCCGAGCACCACCAGCACGAACAGCAGCGCGGTCAGGTAGAACGTGCCGATCAGCATGGCGAGGTTGGCGATCGAGCCGATGCCGTATTTGCCGATGGTGAAGGCCATCGCGCCAAACGCGCCGATCGGCGCGGCCTTCATCAGGATGGCGACGAGGCGGAAGATCGGCGTGGTCAGCGCCTGCAGGAAATCGACGACCGGACGGCCGCGATCGCCGACCAGTGCCAGGGCGACGCCGAACAGCACCGAGAAGAACAGCACCTGCAAAATGTCGCCCTGCGCGAAGGCGCCGGTGATGGTGTCGGGGATGATGTTCATCAGGAAGCCGACGATGGTTGTGTCGTGCGCCTTCTCGGCATAGGCCGCCACCTTGGTGGTATCGAGCGTCGCCGGATTGATATGCATGCCGGCGCCGGGCTGGACGACATTGGAGACGACCAGGCCGACGACCAGCGCCAGCGTCGAGAACACCAGGAAATAGATCATCGCCTTGCCGGCGACGCGGCCGACCTTCTGCAGGTCGGAAACGCCGGCTATGCCGGTCGCCACCGTCAGGAAGATCACCGGCGCGATCACCATCTTCACCAGCTTGATGAAGGCATCGCCGAACGGCTTCATCGCCTCGCCGGTTTCCGGATAGAAATGGCCGAGCAGCACACCGGCGGCGATCGCCGCCAGCACCTGCACATAAAGATGCCGGTATAAGGGTACTTTGCCGCGCGGCTCGGCGGCAGCGATTGCTGTCTGCATGACGTCCTCCATGGCGCCCCGATCGAAAGCTCGACTCCCCGGGGCAGTTGTTTTGACCAGCAGCCTCGCGACTGCCGAATTCGTGTTTGCAACAGCCGTGCCAGATACGCAGAAGAGCTTTTCATCATTGATTTTGTTGAATATTCGCAAGCGTCCGCAGTGCTGGACGCATAGACAAGTGCGAATCTCCGCATAGGTCGAATTGTGTTTTGTGCGAGTTCATGCACAAATGGGCGATGCTGCAACGCCCCGCCGGTGCCTTGTCTTCGACGCCCGAGCAACTCGCCAGGCAAGCGCGCCGAGCTTGGCTGCTGTTTGCGGCCGTCGCCCTGCTGATCATCACGGCAGCGCTCTACGGCGCCGGCCTTTACGGCCGCAAGGCCGAGGTCGAGACCTTGGCGGCGCAGGGGCGTACCGACGCCAATCTGAAGGTCGCGCTGCTGCGCGCCGTGCTCGAAAGCCCGCGCGCCCTACCCCTGCTTTTGTCCGCAGACCAGCAAGTGCGTGACGCGCTGTCGCAGAAAAATGCCGCGGCAATCGATGTGCTGAACCGCAAGCTCGAGGGGCTGGTCTCCGGCACCAAGGCGTCGGTACTCTATGTCATCGGCACCGATGGACTGGCGATCGCCTCCAGCAACTGGCGCGAGCCGATCAGCTTCGTCGGCAATGACTATCGTTTTCGCGATTATTTCTCCGGCGCGATGCAGGCCGGAACCGCCGAGTATTTTGCGCTCGGCAATGTCAGCAAGCGTCCCGGCCTCTACATTTCGCGCCGCGTCGGCGATGCAGCCGCACCGCTCGGCGTCGTCGTCGTCAAGATGGAGTTCGATCAGCTCGAAGCCGACTGGCGCGAGGCGAACCGCCCGGCCTATGTCAGCGACGAGAATGGCGTCGTCCTGATCACCAGCGTGCCGGCCTGGCGCTTCATGACAACCGCGCCGCTGGCCGCACCCAAGCAGGCCGCAATTCGCGACAGCCAACAGTTCGGCGACGCGCCGCTTGTGCCGTTGCCGATCATGCACCCGCGGGCGCTCAGCCCGGATGTGTCGATTGTCCACGCGGTGACGCCGGGCGGCAGCGACGCGGAATATCTCAGCCTTTCAACGCCGGTTCCTTCGACCCCCTGGCGGCTCGACTATCTCATCCCGGCCGAGGCGCCGATCGCCGCCGCCGTCCGCGAAATGCGGCTTCTTGCGCTCGGCGTCGTCGTCCCGCTGCTCGGCCTTGCCGCCTATCTGTTGTGGCGCCGGCAGTCGGCGCAGATGCGGATTGCCGCTGAACAAGCGGCCCGCACCGAACTCGAACGCCGCGTCGTCGAACGGACCGAGGATTTGAGCCGCGCCCGCGACCGGCTGCAGGCCGAGATAACAGGCCACCGCAGCACGGAAGCCAAGCTCCAAATCGTGCAGCAGGATCTGGTCCAGGCCAACCGCCTCGCCATCCTCGGCCAGGTCGCCGCCGGTGTCGCACATGAAATCAACCAGCCGGTCGCCACCATCCGCGCCTACGCCGACAACGCCCGCACCTTCCTCGACCGCAAGCAGACCGGGCCGGCCGAGGAAAATCTCGGCGCCATCGCAGCCCTTACCGAACGTATCGGCTCAATCACCGAGGAGTTGAAGGCATTTGCCCGCAAGGGCCGCACCGCCGCCGAGCCTGTCGAATTGCGCGCTATCGTCGAGGGGGCCGTCATGCTCCTGAGAAGCCGCTTTGCCGGCCGGCTCGACGCATTGGCCATCGACCTGCCGCCGCCGAGCCTCAAGGTCATGGGCAATCGGGTGCGGCTCGAACAGGTGCTGATCAACCTCTTCCAGAACGCGCTCGAGGCGCTCGACGGCCGCGACGACGCTCATGTGCAGGTGTCGGTCGAGGAGACCGCGGACGGCGTGACGGTCGGCGTGTCCGATAACGGACCGGGCATTCCACCCGCGATCCTCAAATCGCTGTTCACGCCGTTCAACACCTCCAAGGAAAAAGGCCTTGGCCTTGGCCTCGTCATCTCGAAGGACATCGTCGCCGATTATGGCGGCCGCATCGAGGTTTCGAGCGACGACAGCGGCACCCGCTTCACCATTCATCTCCAGACAGCAGCGTAAGCCATCATGACGAACGACAATGCCGCGCCGGTGATCCTGATCGACGACGACCGCGATCTCCTCAAGGCCACCGCGCAGACGCTGGAGCTTGCCGGCTTCTCGGTCTCGGCCTTTGCGGTGGCGGCCGAGGCGCTGGCCAGGTTCGACGCCGGTTTTGCCGGCGTCGTGGTGTCCGATATCCGCATGCCGCAGATTGACGGCTTGCAGCTTTTCAACCGCATCCTGCAGCTGGATGCCGACATTCCCGTCATCCTCGTCACCGGCCACGGCGACATCGCCATGGCCGTCAAGGCGATTAAGGATGGCGCCTACGACTTCATCACCAAACCTTTCGCCGCCGACCGGCTGGTGCAGAGCGTGCGCCGGGCAGCGGAAAAGCGCCGCCTGGTGATGGAGAACCGCGCCTTGCGCGAGGCGGCCGGAGAGGCGCAGGACGGGCTGCCGCTGATCGGCCAGACGCCGGCGATGGACAGGCTGCGCCGCACATTGCGCCAGATCGCCGACACCGAGGTCGACGTGCTGGTCACCGGCGAGACCGGCTCCGGCAAGGAGGTGGTCGCCAGTCTTCTGCATCGCTGGGGCCGCCGTGCCAAGGGCAATTTCGTTGCGCTGAATTGCGGCACACTGCCGGAGACGGTCATCGAGAGCGAGTTGTTCGGCCATGAGGCCGGCGCGTTCACCGGCGCGCATAAGAGACGGATCGGCCGCATCGAGCATGCCAGCGGCGGCACGCTGTTCCTCGACGAGATCGAAGGCATGCCGGTCTCGACACAGGTGCAGATGCTGCGCGTGCTGGAGATGCGCGAGGTCACGCCGCTCGGCACCAACGAGGTGCGGCCGGTTGATCTGCGCGTCGTCGCCGCCGCTAAGGTCGACCTCGGCGATCCGCGCCAGCGCGGCGCTTTCCGTGAGGATCTCTATTACCGGCTCAACGTGGTGACGATCTCGATCCCGCCGCTGCGCGAGCGCCGCGACGATGTCGCCCTGCTGTTCTTCTATTTCGCCGAGCGCGCCGCCGCCCGCTTCCACCGCCAAATGCCGGCAGTGCCGGCGACGGTGCATCGCCATCTCACCGACCATGATTGGCCGGGCAATGTGCGCGAACTGGCGCATTTTGCCGAGCGATTCGTGCTTGGATTGGAGGAAGGCGCCGAAGCACAACCCCCTGCCCCGACCCAATCGAATGCCGCCATGAAGCTGCCGGAGCGGCTGGAGCGCTACGAGGCCGACATCATTCGCGAGACGCTTGGCCGCAACGACGGCGATGTCAGGCGCACGATCGAAGCGCTGGGGATTCCGCGCAAGACTTTCTACGACAAACTCCAGCGCCACGGCATCGTGCGCAGCGATTTTTCCAGGTAATCGTCGCCGGGCCTCGACCGGGCGGCTCGGTTATTTGGCGTCGTGGAAGATGATGCCGACGGTGTGGCGCATGCCGGAGCGAAGCCGGCTGACGCCGTGCCTGAGATTGACGCGGTAATTGCCCTTGCTGCCCTGGACCGGTCGATTGTGGACCGCGAAGGCGACCGCATCGCCCTGGCGCAGCGGTACTACCTCGACGCGGCTTTGCATGCGCGGACGCTGCTCGGTCAGCACGAACTCGCCGCCGGTGAAATCCTTGCCCGGTTCGGACAACAGGATCGCCACCTGCAGCGGGAAGGCAAGATCGCCGTAGAGATCCTGGTGCAGGCAGTTGAAGTCGCCGGGGACATATTGCAGCAGGAGCGGCGTCGGCCGCGTCTGGCCCTGCTCGTGGCATTGCCTGAGGAACGCGGCGTGTTCGTCGGGGTAGCGCTGCGCGATACCCATGCGCGCGTTCCAGTCGTTGGCGACCGCGGCCAGGCGCGGATAGAGCGCGCTGCGCAAGCCGCCGATCAAATCGGGCAAGGGATAGCGGAAATAGCGATACTCGCCCTTGCCGAAGCCATGCCGCGCCATATGCACATGGCTGCGGAAATGGCCCTCGTCCGGATAGAGCCCGGCGATCTGCCGGCACTCCTGCGGCGTCAGCAGCTTTTCCATCACCGCGCAACCATAGTCGCTCAGCTCATCGGCCAGCGCCCGCCAGTCATATCCGGCAACGCGCGCCTCCGCCGACTTCACCGCCGCTTTCGCGCCTATTGAATGGATGGTCATGGCTTCGCCTCCTGTGGCTTCTCTGTCATTGAGATGGGTGAAACGGCGCGCGCAGACCACCCGTTTCTTGCTAAACGCGGATTGACGCAGAAAGGGATGCGAGACCCCGCAGCTTCGATTGGTCAAGCCTGCTTGCGATAAGAAAATATCCATTTGCCATTTCCATGAGATGATGAACCATAAGGCCAGCGGGGTGAGCGCATGTTTCGAGAACGGCATCGGTTTTTCTGGCGGGTGTTGGCTGGCCTCGTGGTCTTGCTTGTCTCGGAACTCCCGGCGGTGGCTGCCGAAAAACACCACGCCGAGTGTAGCGGCAAACAGGCTGACGTGGCCCGACGGATCGCGGCGTGCACGCGAATGATCAAGGACAAGACAGTGTCCTCGGACAATCGTGCCCGCGCTTACTTTACTCGAGGCAGCGCATGGGACGACAAAGGTGACTTTGACCGCGCCATCGCTGATTTGAACCAATCCATCGGTCTCGATCCAAAATATGCCTACGCCTATAACAATCGCGGTTTGGTTTGGGCGCACAAAGGCGACGACGACCGTGCCATCGCAGACTACAGCGAGATGATACGCCTCGACCCAAGTGACCCCGACGGATATACCAACCGTGCCAATGCCTTGGCACGCAAGGGCGACTACGATGGTGCTTTTGCCGATTATCGAATGTCTCTTGGCATCAACCCTCGCGACAGCGAAGTGTTTTACGATCGAGCGGTAGCCAAGACCGCAAAGGGTGACGACGACGGAGCCTTGGCAGACTACAACCAGGCTATCGAACTTAATCCGCAAGATGCGGACGCCTACAATAACCGCGGCTTAATATGGAAACGTAGGCACGAGTACTACCGCGCCATTGTCGATTATAACCAAGCGATAAGTCTCGATCCCAAGAAAGCAAATACATACAGCAACAGAGCCGTGGCTTTGGCGGCAAAGGGCGAAAACGATCGCGCCATCGCCGACTATAACGAAGCTATCAGGCTCGATCCGAAAAGACCCGAAATCTATTTCAACCGGGGTTTGTTTTGGGCGGTGAACAAAGGCGACAAGGATCGTGCCCTGGCCGATTATGATCAGGCGATAAGCCTCGACCCAAAAAAGGCCGACGCCTACTATCAACGCGGCTTGGTCTGGAAAGACAAAGGCGAGTATGACCGCGCCATTGCCGACTACGACCGGGCGATCAGCCTCGACCCGAAAGACGCTGACGCGTACTATCAGCGTGGCTTGGTTTGGAAAAACAAGGACGAGTATGACCGCGCCATTGCCGACTACGATCGCGCAATAAACCTCGACCCAAAAGGTGCCCATGCCTACGATGACCGTGGCATCGCTTGGGCGTCCAAGAAAGACTATGATCGCGCCATTGCCGACTACGGCCAAGCCATCAGCCTCGATCCAAAATACGCTAAGCCCTATTACAATAGAGGGCTGATTTGGCAGAGGAAGGGCGACTATGACCGCGCCGTCGCCGATTACGACCAAGCTATCAGCCTCGACCCGAAAAATGCTACTGCTTACAACAGCCGAGGCAACGCCTTGGCGGCAAGGGGGGATCACAATCGGGCTATCCCTGATTATGACCAGGCGATCAGCCTCGATCCCAAATATGCGAGCGCCTACAACAACCGTGGTATAGCCTTGGCGGCAATGGGCGAGTACGACCGCGCTATTGCCGCCTATAGCAAGGCGATTGAGCTCAATCCCAAACATGCCAATGCCTATGCGGGCCGCGGTATTCTCTATTTTTATTCCGGTGCGCTGGCCAAGGCACAGGCCGATCTCGAACAATCGGCCGCGATTCAGGTCGATGATCCCTACTCCGCGATCTGGCTGGATATTGTGAACCGACGCAATGGCACAGCGAGACATCTGCATGAAGCGGTTGGTAAGCTCGACATGACAAGCTGGCCCGCCCCGGTAGTTCGAATGTTCCTTGGCGAGCAAACGCCCGCCCAAATACTGGCGGCAGCCGAAGATCCGGACGCGGTCAAGAAAACCGGACAAGTGTGCGAGGCCAATTTCTATACCGCCGAGTTGAGCCGGCTGCAGGGCCAGGATGACGAAGTGTTGCAGCTTTACCAACGCGTCGTCAGCGATTGCCCCAGAGGTTTCGTCGAATACAGTCAAGCCAAGGCTGCACTGCGCGCGATGGGCATGTCGCCATAACTCTGCGGACCGACGTCCCCTCGCCTGAGAAGGCCGTTTGCGAATAAAGCGATAGAGGCGAGTCCTGCCAGAATGATTCACGCCGGGCCGCACTATCGGGAATGCATGCCGAACCCGATTCCGGTTTCCGCCATCCGGCGCTAAACTTGGTCCACTTCAACGAGGCCGCCACCTTCATGATCGTCCAGACCTGCATCAATGGTGCGCGCAGCGCCGATTATCATCCGCAACTGCCGCTGACGGCGGAGGTCATGGCGCGTGACGGCGCCGCCTCGGTCGCCGCCGGTGCCGCCGAGTTGCACATCCATGCCCGCGGGCTCGACGGTCGCGAAAGCCTGGCTCCGGTGGCGATGGACCGGACGGTGCTGGCGCTCCGCCGCGCCTGCCCGGGGACGCTGATCGGCGTGTCGACGGGTGCCTGGATCGAGAACGACGACGAGCGGACGCTGGCCGCGATCGCCGGCTGGAGCGAACTGCCCGACTATGCCTCGGTCAATCTCAGCGAAGACGCCGCGCCCGCCGTCATGGACCGTCTGCGCCAGCGCGGCATTGGCATCGAGGCCGGGCTCGCCTCGGTCGCCGACGCCGAGCGCCTGGTGAGCCTCGACCATGGCAAACGCGTGCTGCGCATCCTGATCGAAATCTCCGAGCATGAGCCGGACGCTGCGCTGGAGATCAGCGATGATATCGCCGCCGTGCTCGACGGCGCCGGAATGCGCCGGGCAATCCTGCTGCACGGCGCCGACGCCACAGTCTGGCCTTTCGTGCACCGGGCGGTGGAACGCCGTTGGTCGACGCGCGTCGGACTGGAAGACGGCAAGGAGCTCCCTGATGGAACAGTAGCATCTAGTAACGCTGCGCTGACAGCCGCGGCGGTCGCGATTTTCAGAGCGGGACGTTAGCGCGGGGAAGCGTTGATGACGGCCAATCTCCTCTTCGCGGGGGAGATACCAAGTTTTGGCAGCACGGCACGCCGAAGTCGGCAAGCGCAAGTGTCGCCGCATGCTAACTTCAGTAAAACTTATCTAAAACTTTACGTGTTAATTAAACCAACAATTAATCGGCACATCAACGATCACGTATGTTAATGCTCCCCCGCACCGGGGACCATTTTTGATGAACATCATTCCAGAGAATGGTCACGCTGCGCCGCGTCGGGTTCAACAATATACATCGATACAGGTCCTGCGCGGGCTAGCAGCCCTCATGGTTGTTATCTATCATCTTCCGGCCGCACTGGGCATGCTCGATCTGCGTATTCCCGTTCTAAACAGTGGCGTCGACCTGTTTTTCGTCATCAGTGGTTTTGTAATGGTTCTCTCGACAGAGAACAGACGCGCCGACCACCGTGCTTTCTTGATGCAGCGCTTCACGCGCGTCGTTCCGTTCTATTGGGTCATGACCTTCCTTATGGTCGCCGCACTTTGGTTGTTTGCCGGTCGTGCAGTGTTTCTTGAGCAGATCACCAATAGCCTGCTTTTCATAGCCTATCTCGATACGGTCACAGGCTATGTCCAACCGGTGCTTGGCGTGGGTTGGACGCTCAATCTGGAAATCCTGTTTTACATTCTGTTCGCAGCGACTATGCGTTTCGGCACGCTGACGCAAATGGCCATGGTCGGCGTTGTCTTTGCAATCGCCGTAGCGGCGCGCATCGTCTTCAAACCCGCCGCCGACACTGTGCTATTTTTCTATACCACGCCAATCCTGTTTGAGTTCCTTGCCGGCATGGCGCTCGGCCACCTGGTCGGCAGACTGGCGCGTTTGCCTACCGTCCTGGGTGTCTCGGCGCTCGTGTTCGCCATCGTGTCCATGCTGGTGATGGTACTTGGCTTCAACTTGCCGCGAACCCTTGCTCAGGGAATCCCGGCCTTGATCCTTGTCGCCGGTTGCATCAGCCTGGAAAGCTACTTCCGGCTTTTTGCTCCTCGCCTGCTGGCAAGGTTGGGCGATGCTTCCTACTCTCTCTATCTGACGCATCCTATCGTGCTGCTTGCGACCGCTCCTGTCGTTGCAAGCGTCAGCGTATCACCATGGCTTGCTGGCATGGTTATTGTCGCCGCCTGCATTGCCGTCTCCCTGGCCAGCTACGGTTTTATTGAAAAGCCGCTTTTGGCCATATCGCGGATGAGCCTTTCCGCCCGTCACGTGAAGGCATGAGTTGCGACCGCACCCCGCAGAACGGCGCTATGCCGCCAACCTCAAACCGGCGGCGCTGAACCTTCAAAAGATCCGGAAACAAAAATCCGCCTCGGGTGGGCGGGTCGTTGGAGCCAATTGGCACCATACCCAAATTAGTAGCATAGCTGCCGGCACAAAGCAAGAACAAAATGTGGCACACTCGACGAAAAATTGCCGACAGGCACAGAGCCATAGCGGATGACATGGCTCTTGCCGTTGTTAAAAATCCATCATAAGGTATTTTCATATCTGAAAGAAAATCCCATCATTTCTTTCCCTTTATGAAAGCCTGAGCGTTTGCGGGAACATCTCGATCAGACCGACCGGCGACTGGTCAAGCTGCTGTCGCAGGACGCGCAGCTTGGCGTCAACCGCCTTGCCGAGAGGATGGCGATCTCGGTGCCGACGGTGCGCATGCGGCTGCGCAACCTGCTCGACCGCAACCTGCTCAAGATCGTCGGGCTGCTCAACCTGACCGAACGCCCCGAACTGATCTCGGCGATCGTCGGCATCAATGTACAAGGGCGCGGCCGGGCGCGGGAACTGGCGCAGCGCATCTCGGAATTGCCTTTCGTGAATTCGGCCGCCGTCGTCACCGGGCGCTTCGACATCATCGTCGATGTAACCGTGGCCGGCGATGTCGCCGATCTCTACCGCGTCACCAGCGAGCTGATCCCCGGCGCCGGCGAGCCGGGCGAAGTCGTGCGCAGCGAGACCTTCGTCGTCATGGCGTCCTGCAACAAATGGGTCAGCCTGCCTGAAGGCTGCTGGTCGGACGAGACGCGGAAGGAAATGGCATGAAGGTCGCGGTTCTCGGCGGCCTCGGCCTGCAAGGCCGGGCGGCGATCGCCGACCTCGTTGCCAGCGACGGTGTCGAGCAAGTGGTCTGCGTCGACACCGCAACCGGCGGCGCTGCGCGGCTTGGCGGCCTGACCGACCTTGCCCGGGTGCGTTTCGTCGTGCCGGAGGGCGCGATCGGCCCGGCATTGGCCGATGTGATGAAGGACGTCGACGCGGTCATCGACCTGTTGCCGCAGCCGCTGATGCGCGAGGCGGTACAGGCGGCGATCGCGACGCGCACGCCGCTGGTCACCACCAATTATGGCAAGGCCATCGCCGATCTCGCTCCCGAGGCCGAAAAGGCCGGCGTCTCGATCGTCACCGAATGCGGGCTCGACCCCGGCATCGACCTTGTGCTCTACGCGCGCGCCGCAAGCCAGTTCGACACCATCACTGCGATCGATTCCTACTGTGGCGGCATTCCCGAGCCGAGAGCAACGATCGAGCCGCTGCGCTACAAGGTGAGCTGGAATTTCGACATGGTTCTGGTCAGCCAGAACCGCGACAGCGTGCTGGTCGAGGACGGCAAACGGGTCGATGTGCCGGCCGCCCGCCAGCACGACAATCGTTTCATCCACGAGATCGAGGTGGCGGGACTGGGCAGACTGGAAGCCTTCCCCAATGGCGACGCGCCGCATTATGCCGGCATGCTCGCCGCCGCCAAGGGGCTGCAGCGCTCCGGCCGCTATTCGCTGCGCTGGCCCGGCTGGTCGGCGTTCTGGGCGCCGCTGAAGCAGCTCGGCTTCCTCTCCGAGGACAAGGTGCCCGGCACCGGCGTCAGCCCGCGCGAATTCCTAGGCCGGCTGCTCGGTCCGCAACTGCAATATGGCGCCGACGAAAAAGACCTTTGCGTGATGCGCAACGTCTTTGTCGGCAGCGAAGGCGGCCGCCGCAAGACGGTGACCTCGGAGCTGGTCATCGAACGCGATCTCGCCTCCGGCCTGTTCGGCATGAGCCTCGGCGTCGGCTATCCCGCCAGCATCGTGGCGCAGATGCTGGCACGGCGCGAGATCGCCGCGCCCGGCCTGCTCAACCCGCTGCTGCATGTGCCCGATGGCCGCTTCCTCGATGAGCTGGCCAGGCGCGGCATCAAGGTCGCCGAAACGGTGAGCTGGGCCTGAAGGATTTTCGAACGGTGGTTGCCGCCGGCAACGGCGCCGCCGCTCAAAAAGCACCTCGATGGGGTGAAACAACAAGTGGAACAACAAACGACAACAAGGAGGAATGCCCAAATGAAGATTGCCAAGCTTTTCATCGCCGGACTTGCGCTCGCCGGCCTCACCGCTGTCGCCAGTGCCGGAACGCTCGACGAGATCACCAAGCGCGGTGAATTGCGCGTTGCGGTGCAGACGCAAGGACCGCCCTTCTCGCTGGTCGGTGCTGCCGGCGAACGCACCGGCAGTTCGGTCGAACTCGCCGAACTGATGGCCAAGGAAATGGGCGTCAAGATCACCTTCCTCGACTTCGACTGGGATGGCCTGATCCCGGCGCTGCTGTCGGGCAAGGCCGACCTTCTGGTCGCCGACATGACGCCGACGCTGGCGCGTGGCATGAAGGTCGCCTTCACCAAGCCTTACATGTACACGGGCAGCACCGTCTTCACCAAGGCTGGGACCGCCTTCAAGTCCACCGAGGACTGCAAGGCCAAGGGCACCAAGATCGCGGTGCTGCTCGGCGCCACCGGAGAGAAGGAAGCCAAGGCCGCCTTCCCCGATGCCGACATCAAGAGCTACAAGGGCGGCGGTCCGCTGCTGCTCGACGCCGTCAACAACGGCCAGGCCGATTGCGGCGTCAACGACGTCTCGGCGGTCAAGGGCCAGTCGACCGCTTATCCGGCCGGCAGCTTCATCATCATGCCCGACATGCTGTCGAAGGAGCCACTGGCCTTCGCCACGCGCTATGACGAGCAGGACCTGTTGACCTGGATGAACCTGTTCCTCGACCAGGTCAGCCTCGACGGCCGCCTGCAGAAGAACCTCGACTACTGGGTCAATTCCGACGCCTGGAAGAAGGATCACTGAGTAGAGTAGAGGGAATAGAGAGTAGTGAGTAGTGAGTGGTAAAGCGCTACTCGCTACTCGCTACTCGCTACTCGCTACTCGCTATTCACCTATCACCAATCACCATTCACCGCCCCACCCATGCTCGAAAACTTCAGCTTCCGCACCATCGTCGAATATCTGCCCCTGTTCGGGCAGGGCCTCGTCACGACCGTGTGGCTGTCTGTCCTCTCCTTTGCCGGTGCGCTTGCCGTCGGCATCGTGCTCGCCGCTATGAATTTGCAGCGCGGCCGGCTGCTTCGCGTCCCGGCCAAGGCCTATATCGACGCAGTGCGCGCCACGCCGCTGCTGGCGCAGCTTTATTTCCTCTATTTCGGCCTGCCGCGGCTCGGCTTCGTCCTGCCCGAGCTCGTCGTCGGCATCCTGGCCCTGTCGCTGAACAGCGGCGCCTATGTCGCCGAGATCATCCGCGCCGGCATCCTGTCGATCCCGCGCGGCCAGGTCGAGGCCGGCGTCGCCTCGGGCATGACCTATGTCCAGCGCATGCGCCTCGTCATCCTGCCGCAGGCGTTCAAGGTGACGATCCCGCCGTTGCTCGGCCAGGCGATCGTGCTGGTCAAGGATTCCGCGCTGCTGTCGCTGATCTCGGTTGCCGAACTGACACGCGCCGGACAATTGCTCGCTTCCGACCGCTTCATGCCGGCCGAAGGTTTCATCACCATCGCCGCCTTCTACCTCCTGCTCTATTACGGGCTAAAGGGGCTGGCGGCGCTGTCCGGGCGCTGGCTCGGCCTGGCAGGGGCACGGACATGATCTGGCAGCAGCTGCAAAGCATCGCCGGCAGCTATCCCCTCGCCCTGCGCGGCCTCGGCATGACCGTGGTGCTGTCGCTGATCAGCCTGGTGCTGGGTACGCTGCTCGGCTTCGGCCTCGGCATTCTGCGCACCGGCGGAAACTGGCTGATCAGCGGCGCGATCGGTGCCTGGGTCGACCTGATCCGCGGCACGCCGTTCCTGGTGCAGATCTTCCTGATCTTCTTCATCCTGCCGGAACTCGGCATCGAGCTCGACGCCTTCACCGCCGGCATCATCGCGCTGACCAATCTGGCCGCCTGCTTTATCTGCGAGATCGTCGTCGCCGGCATCCGCTCGGTGCCGACCGGGCAGGTAGAGGCGGCGCTGGCGTCCGGCCTGTCGCGCTGGCAGCGCATGCGCCAGGTCGTGCTGCCGCAGGCGATGCGCATCGTGCTGCCGCCGCTGGTCGGGCAATATGTGCTGCTGATCAAGGATTCCTCGGTCGTCTCGGCCATCGGCCTCACCGACCTCACCCGCGTCGGCTGGCTTGTGGTGCAGCGTGTGCCGAACGGCCTGCTCGTCTTCTTCCTCGTCGGCCTCGGTTATTTCATCGTCTGCTACCCCCTGATCATGCTGGCGCGCCGGCTGGAGCAACGCTTGGGCGCGGCGCATGGCGAGGTGCAATTGTGATGTCGAACTCCAGCAAAAATGGCACCGGCATGATCGAATTTCGCGGCGTCAACAAATGGTTCGGCCAGCTCAATGTGCTCAAGGATATCACGCTGAGCGTCGAGCCGCGCGAAGTGGTCGTCGTCTGCGGCCCGAGCGGCTCGGGCAAGAGCACCTTGATCCGCTGCATCAACGGGCTGGAGACGATCCGCGACGGCGACCTTACGGTCGACGGCCAGCGCCTCGGCGACCCCGCCACCAACATGACGCGGCTGCGCACCGAGATCGGCTTCGTCTTCCAGTCGTTCAACCTCTACCCGCACAAGACGGCGCTTGAGAACGTCACGCTGGCGCCGATCCATGTGCGCAAGATTCCGCGCACTGAGGCCGAGAAGGCCGGGCGCGAGCTGCTTGCCAAGGTCGGCCTTGCCGACAAGGTCAACGCCTATCCGGCGCAACTCTCCGGCGGCCAGCAGCAGCGCGTGGCGATCGCGCGCTGCCTCGGCATGCGCCCCAAGATCATGCTGTTCGACGAGCCCACCTCGGCACTCGACCCCGAGATGATCTCGGAAGTGCTCGACGTCATGGTCGCGGTCGCCGAGGAAGGCATGACCATGATGGTGGTGACGCACGAGATGGGCTTTGCCCGCAAGGTCGCCCAGCGCGTCGTGTTCATGGACGCCGGCGCCATTGTCGAGAGCGGCACCCCGGACGAGTTCTTCTCCACCCCGAAGACCGACCGCAGCCGCGCCTTCCTGAGCAAGATCCTGCGGCATTAGGATCAAGGTTCGGTCAATTCGCTGCCGCCAATGGCCGAAATGGTGGTTTGTGGATGTCCATTTGGTCGCTAAGATAGAGCGATGCGTGAGCCGGATTTCGAGTTGGACGGGTGGTGCCTGGATGACGGCGAGGAATATCATCGGGCGGCGCCGGACACATTCTGGATACCCAATTCGCGTGAACGAGAAGGATTGCAGCCGGGAGATTTCGCGAAACTGATCTTTCGAATTTCGGTCGACGATGAGAATGAGTCCGTCTCCGTAGAGCGCATGTGGGTGCTGGTGCACGAACGGATCGACGGAGGCTACTTGGGTTTCCTCTATAACGAACCGTTAGCACTTGCTCAGAATGATGAGATTTGGAGTGGGGTTGAGTTACCGTTTTCCGCCCGTCATGTGATCGATATTCGCGAACGTGGCGAGGAAACCATTGTCTTGGCAGCACAAACACCGAAAAAGCGTTGGCCTCAAACGTGATTGTGGTCACACGTCGGCAACGAGTCGAACTCGGTCGTTCAGAGTGATCGAAGCTGGTGCCGACCTCAGACGATGCCGTGCTTTCTCAACTGGGCCTGCTCGTCGTCCGATACCCAGCCGAAAACCTTCGGCTCCCCATCCAACTTCTGCACGAGGTAGTGGACGTCAAAATCTATCGCCACCTTCGATTGATCCTTGCGGGCATAGGTTGCCGTCCAGGCGACATGAGCCACGCAATGATGGTCGTCTATCGGCGAGAGCCGGACGATGCGTATCCGCATTTCCTTCGTCCCTATCGCGCGATAGTGCGCATAGCCTTGCGCCATGACCTGCTTGAGTTGCTCATCGTTCTTTCCAGTCATGACCCCGGCGGGCGAAGCCGCTATGAAATCCGAAGCATACAGCGATGCGACCTCATCCATGTCCATGTCGCCGCCGAGGGATTGGTTGAAAAAGCGCTCATATCGGTCGAATAGCTTCCTTACGCTGGTCTCCATCATTTCATCTCCAGGTGCGGCTATGTTGGGTGGGACCAGGAAACGCTCCGCCGATCTCCGACATCCGCAATTGCCCCTCAGCCATCATGACTTCGTCCCAGGGCGGAGCAAGAGCGAAGCGAGGCGGCAGGCGGCGGGAACGCTGCGTAAATCTCCGACATCCGTAATTTGCCTTCAGCCATCATGACTTCGTCATCCTAGGGGCTGCGCCGCGTCGCTCCGCTCCTTGCTCCGCCCTGGGATGACGAAGGCGTGGTGCGACCCTGATTGTGCACGACTTCGACGCCACCCTTGTCGCCGATGCGACAGGCGAAGCCCTGTTGCTCGCCCCTCGTGATGCGAGCGCGCGGCTGTCGGCGGCGCGCTCGACCGATTTCTATCTGGGCGATCGGACCTATAGCCGCGCACCTAGTCAAGCACGACAACGGCCTCCACCTCGAAGAGCATGGGGTCGATTGCAAGCTTGGGAACGGGAACCAGAGTCTGCGCCGGCAGTGCCTCGCCGAACATCGCCTTGACGTTCTTGGTCAACACCTCAAGCTTGGACATATCGTGATCGACCACGAAGACTGTGAGCTTGGCGACCTGATCCGGCCTCGCACCGAGCGCATCGAGGGCCGTGCGCAAATTTGCGTAGGCCTGCGCAACCTGGACAGCGAAGTCGGGCGACAAGGCTCCCGTGCTGTCCTGGCCGCCCTGTCCGGAGATGTAGGCAACCCGGGCTCCGCGGGGCGTGATCACTGCCGTGCTGTAGCCATTCGGCGACGGGTCGTAGAGGGTTTGTGGGTTGACGATGGTCAGCTCGAGATCTTTCTCATTCGCTGTCGCAGCAGTGGAAACTCCCATGGTCATGACGATTGACCCTCCGATAAGCAGGCGCTTGGCGCGTGGCATGATTTTCTCTTGGCTCTGCGGACGGCGAGCAACGCAACCCTCGCGGCGGCCATTATTGAACATTAACCGGTATCGGCGATCGACTCGTACGCCGCACGAGCCAGTCGCATGGTACGCCGTACGAGTCAATCGTTCAGGATCGACATTCATGCCGTTGCCGGTCAAAATCGACGGCCTGAACAGCGGGGAAGACGGATGGCAGCCAAACGCAGCGGCGCCCGGAGCACGCGGTCTCAACGGACAAGCGGGCGGCTCCAGCCCGTGAAGGAGTCGCGCAGTGAACCGCCTCTGTCGCGGGAACGTATTGTGGCGACCGCCGTAGAACTGCTGGACGCCCAAGGGGTCGACGGGTTGACGATGCGTCGGCTGGCCGATCGCCTCGGCTCGGGCGTGATGAGCCTATATTGGCACGTCGACAAGAAAGGGGATGTCTTTGATCTGGCGCTCGATTCGGTGCTCGAATATCGCGGACCGGCGCAAATGGTTGAGTCTCGAGACTGGCGCGGGCAAGTCGTCCATATGCTCGAAGACTGGCGCGCCAGCATGCTGCGCCATCCTTGGTCGGCATCGCTGTTGCCGCGCCGGGCGCTCGGCCCGAACATCCTCGGTCGCCTGGAACTGCTGAGCAAGACCTTGTCCAGGGCCGGTGTGGCGGACGCAGATCTGAACGTCGCGATATGGTCGCTGTGGAACTATGTGATGGGCGCCACCATCAGCCGGGCGAACTTCGACCTCTCGGACGACGGCAGGGCCGCCACGCAGCAGCGCCATACGCGTCTCAGCGAATGCTACCCGACAATTGAGCGCTCCCGTCTGCTGTTGGATAACGATTGGGATGGTGCTTTCCGCAAAGGCCTCGGCTTCCTGCTCGATGGCCTCTCTTCAAGAGGATGAACTCTTCCTTCACAGGCGTCGGTTCCTGCCGTGAACGGCCGAGATTCGAACTCGGTCGTTCAAAGGGATCAGTTTTGTTTCGACCCTGACCGCCCCGTCCGACGGCGAGGGAAACCAAGCCTATCGCGCATCCGCGTGCGTGCTCAATTCGGCCCTCTTCCCATCCGAGACGACTGCGAGGTCGAGGACCTTCTGCAATTCGGCCGCGTGGCGAAATGACGGTTCGGCCTGGACGCCGTTGCGGACTGCGTCGACGAAGCGCTGGTAGTTGGTCGCCACCGTTCCGGCGTCGAGAACCTGCCATTTGGCGTTCTCGACGTCTTCGCCGATGCAGGCCTTCAGCTCCGAGCTGGTCAGATTGTGCACGACTTCGATGCCGCCCTTGTCGCCGTAGATGCGCAGGCGGAGTTCGTTCAAATGGCCGGTCGCCCAGCGGCTGGCATGGATGATACCGAAGGCGCCGTTGCTGAAATCCAGCGCCATGGTGAAACTGTCGTTGGCGTCGAGCTCGTACTCGCCGATCCGGTTGCCCGGCGCCTTGTCGAAGGATCTCAGCCGGCAGAATACATGGTCGATGTCGAGCGCCGCGCCATAGCTGGCGAAATCGAGAATGTGGATGCCGACGTCGCCCAGCACGCCATTGGAGCCGTGGCCGCGCGACAGCCGCCACAGCCATTTCGGATCGGTGCGCCAGTCGCCCCAGAACTTGGACACCAGCCAGCTCTGCAGATAGGACGCCTCGACATGCCTGACCGTGCCGATCTCGCCGGCCAGCACCATAGCGCGCGCTCTCTGCAGCGGCGCGACATTGCGATAGGTCAGGTTGACCATGTTGATGATGCCGGCCCGCTCGGCGGCATCGGCCATTTCACTGGCCCTCTGGTAATTCTCGGCGAGCGGCTTTTCGCACAGCACAGGCTTGCCCGCCGCGATCAGCATCATGGTGGTCGGATGGTGGATGCGATCCGGCGTCACGTTCGCCACCGCGTCGAACTTGCCCCATGCCAGCGCCTCGTCCAGCGACGCGAACCGGTAGGGGATACCGTAGATGTCCGAAAACTTGTCGACGCGCGTACGGTCGAGATCGACGGCGCCGATCAGTTCGACGCCCTCGATCTTGCCGAACTGCCTGGCATGCTCCTCCGCCATCCAGCCGGTACCGAGTATCAACAGACGCATGTTCTTATCCTTAGGACAGGGCTTTATCTTCTTGTTCGATCATAGATTTGTCGTCTAGCGAAAGCCGGCTTCGCCGGCGGAATGCAGCTTTCCGCCGCGCTCGACGATCGGCTCGAGCGCCTTTTCCACCGGCACGTTCGGCGCATCGAGGATGGCTGGATTAGAGCCTTGCGGGTTGTGCGCCCATCTCACCGCATTGCGCAGCACCTTGTGGACGTTGGCGTCGTGATAGGTCGGATAGGTCTCGTGGCCGGGCCTGAAATAGAAGATGTTGCCGGCGCCGCGGCGATAGGTCAGCCCCGACCGGAACACTTCACCGCCCTGGAACCACGAGATGAACACGGTCTCGAGCGGCTCCGGCACGGCGAACTGCTCGCCATACATCTCCTCGTTCTCGAGCTCGAAATACTCGCCGATTCCGGCTGCGATCGGGTGGTTGGGGCTGGTCACCCAGAGCCGCTCGCGCTCGCCCGCCTCGCGCCATTTCAGCGTGCAGGGCGTGCCCATCAGCTTCTTGAATATCTTCGAGAAATGGCCGGAATGGAGAACGATCAGCCCCATGCCTTCCCAGACGCGGCGCGCCACGCGCTCGACCACTTCGTCGGCGACGGCGCCATGATCCTTGTGCCCCCACCACAGCAAGACGTCGGTCTCGGCCAGACGGTCGGCCGGCAGCCCATGCTCCTTCTGCTCCAGCGTCGCCCACGATACCGAAATCTCCGGGTCGAGCTTCAGCGCATTGGCAATCGTCGCGTGCATGCCCTCGGGATAGATGCCGGCGACCACCTCATTGGTCCGCTCGTGGATATTCTCGCCCCAGACGACAGCGCGTATTGTCATGATGTCCTCGTGATTGTTTGAAGCTGGAGCCGCCCCGGCCGGTCAGTCATAATATCCTCGGCCGGGAATGAAAACCGTTTCGCGGCCGGCTGCTGACAATCTGTTGGAAAGCGGGCGGGAACGTCCAGGCGGCAAAACCAGCAATGCCGGCGGGACAGCGCCCCCTCTGTCCTGCCGGACATCTCCCCCACTTGTGGGGAGATTGACTGTCATCCGCGATTTCGCCAATCGCCAACGTTGCAGGATGGCGACAGACAAACGCGAAGTCCGATCTCCCCCCTTGTGGGGGAGATGTCCGGCAGGACAGAGGGGGGCGCGAAGGATCGCTAAAGAACGGCTTTCGTAGTGCGTCGCCGCTACCGTCTAAGCGCCGCGGCCCTCTTGGGCGACGCGTGTCAGCGGCTTCGACAGGCGCGGCACCACGACGAGGCGCTTGATCTTGCCCTTCTTGTAGGCGGCGAGGAAGCGGGCATAGTCCTTGAAGACGACGCAACCATTGGATTCGGCGCGCCCGCCGCGCAGCATGTAGGTGTGGGCGAGCAGGCCGTCGCGGCCATATTTGTTGCTGCCGCTGGCAGGGGTGAGACGCAGGGCCTCGACGCCGTGGAAGCGTGATTCCCGCAGCGTCAGATTGTAGGTGTCGGGCGGCGTTGGACCGACATTCTTCTTGTGAACATAGCGCGGCTGGTCGACCATCGCGCCCAGTCCCGAATGCGCCTCCAGCCGCGAGCCGTCGGGCATATAGACGGTCTTAGCCGAGATGTCGTAGACGGCGACGCCGCTGCCCATGCCGGGCGTGGTGAACAGGTTCCTGAAGGCCCCGCCGAGACCGCCGGAAGGCATGTCGGGCTTGGCATAGGCGAGCATGTCGCCGCCCTGCGTCTTCGACCGTTTGCCCGGCTTGCCCGACACCGCCGGCACTGCCGCTTGTGACGAATTGCGAGGCGACAGGCTGCCGGGTTGCGTTTCGGCCGGCGGAGCGTCGGCCGTCTGGACCTTGCTCGCCCTGGATGCCTGGGTCTTGGATGCCTGGGCCTTGGATGCCTGGGGCGGCTCCGTTTTTGCTGCTTGATCCTTTGGCGCCCGGTCTTTCGGCGCCCGGTCTTTCGAGGCTTGAGCCTGAGGTGCCGGCTCATCGATGACCGCCCGCGGACGCAGCGTCGGCAGCGGAATGCTGTCGGGCATGTCGTCTTGCGGCGGCAGCGAGGCCAACTGGACCTCGGGTTCTTGCGGCACTTGCGAAGCCGCGGGCTCGCTTGCCGCGACGGCTGCCGGGAGCACGTCGATCATCTGCTCCGGCAATGTATTCGCCAGCGCCAGCGCCAGTCGCGACGAGCGTTCGATCTCCGCCACCTCCGGCCCGAAGCGCACCGATGCCGGGCCGTTCGGGTCGGGTATGCGTACCGGCTCGGCGAACCGGGCGTCGGCCGGCAGGCTTGCGAGCATGACGGGTGAGCCGGAGGAGGCACGGGCAAAGGCGGCGGCAAGCTTTTGCGGCGACAGCGCGGCTTTGGCCACCACGTCGTCGAAGCTTGGATGCCGCGATGCGGCGGCGACAGGCGGCACGGCATTGCGCTTGAGACGCGCCGATTTTCCCTGGTGAACGAAGTTCGACGCCGACCGCAGGCAGTTGGCATCGCATTCGTGCTGCAGCAGCCGGGCCGACAGCGCTGCGTTTGCCGCGGCCCATGTCGGGGCCTGCGCCTTTGCAAGGCTGCGGCGAGGATCGGCGAGCGCGATGGTGCGCGGCGCGAGCAGGCTTTGCGGAAGACCGTTGGAAGCGGCGGTGAGCGAGGTTGCCATCGAATTGAGGCCGGCCAAGGTCGCTACCGACCATAAAGCAATGGCTGCGCCGACGGCCGGAACCGCGACCCAGCGCAGGCCGGGCCTCATCGAAGTCAATCCAGTTGCAGGACTGTCACCCCGGGTTTTCGCACTTACAAACGCCATTCAACCACTCTCAATCGGCCGATGCCGGCTAGCGGATTTCGCAGCCGTGACATTCACAGTTCGCCTGGTGCCCCCAGCACACTTCGCGTCTGTTGCCGATTGATTCAAAAGATGGACAAAGTTGGTTAACCAATCCCTCTACCGACCGCCGATTGGGCGACGGTCACACCGAAAAACGCCCTCCAAAACCTGCATAGTTGGCAAAACTGCCCTCCAATGATGACTTTGCTGCCCGTTTTTGTCGGCCGAGTCAAGAAAGCGAAATGACTAGACCTTGCTGGGCGGAGTTGGCCATGGCTGCCAAAACGAAGTCCGGCCGACCAGAATCGCGCGGCCGGCAGCCGCCGCCATCAAGCCCCGGCTATCGGTCAACGGCCACTTGTCGAACCGCCACTTGTCGACTGCCACGCGGGCGAATGAACGGTTAACGTCTGAGAATTTGGGATAGCGGCAAGATGTTTACTGCATAGCAGCTGAATGTCGCGAAGGCTGGAACGGGATATTCAAACACCTAGGCTACAGCCATGACTATGTGAGCCTGAATTTTGGCAGCAACCTCGCCGCTGCCATGCCTGTCTGCAATTGCGGCTGCGGCATAGTCGGTTGCAGCGTCCAGCCTTCCCGCCTCCCTGGCCTCGATTTCGTTGCGAAGCAGAGTGCCCTGGCAATAAGCAACGGCCGGAAGGCGAGGAGAGGAGGCACGGCTTTGTTCGGCCCTCGTCTCGATCACCACACCGGAAAAGCCTGCATCCTCCAATTCGCTACGGATCAGTGCCGTATCGTGGTAGCCATGCGGCGTGCGTGCCAGAAAGCGCGGCGGATCGTTCGGAAAAATCCTCGCGAGAGCATTCGTCACATCGTCCGCAAATACATTCTCTTCGATGCGATCCCATACGCTGAATAGAAAATGTCCTCCGGGCTTCAGGACTCGCCGGGCCTCGCGGTAGGCAGATGAGCGGTTGGGAAAGAACATCGCACCGAACTGACAACAAACGAGATCGAAGGTCGCATTTTCAAACGGCAGCGCCAGAGCATCCGCCTGACGCCATTTGATGCGATCGTCGGGAGCTTGCTGCGAAGCGGCGTAGTCGAGCATCGGCTGGTTGAGGTCGGTTACGACATAGCTTGCACCGGGGGACAGTTTTGGCACCAATGCGCGGGTGACAACCCCGGTGCCCGCGGCGGTTTCCAGAACGGCGCTTGGCGACAAGGACGCTGCTCGTCGTGCAAGATCTGCGGCGAACGGCTCGAAAATCAACGGCACCATATAGCGGTCGTAGTTTTCCGGAATTGAGCCAGCGAACACCTTGTCCGTTTCCAACATTGCTATCCCCGTCGCCCGTTTGATGGCTCGCCAGCATAGCATGGAATTGTTTGCCATTCGGTCGTATTCGACCGGGAGGCGGTTCGCTCCCGGAAGCTCTCAAACGCCGTGCTGCAATTACCTGCATATGTGCTAATGTATTGCAGCCATGCGCATTGGTGCGTGGCCAATATAATGGGAGGATGCGATGAAAACCATAAATCGCAGGTCTGCAATTGCGCTCGGCGTGACGGCGGCCGCGGTAACGCCTTTGTTCACGCTGGCGGCAGCTGCAAAGGTCAAGAAATACGGCCCGAAGGAAGGCAAGGAAATAGCCCCCGGCGTCAGGGTGGTTGAGGTCGGCACCGGCAATTCCGATATCCCCGCCTACAAGAGCATCTCAATTGTCGATGTGGTCTTTCAGCCGGGAGCAACTGCTCCTGCAATGGTAATGGACAACGACATGGTGTGCACCATTGCCGCCGGTGAATTCACGATCAAGAAAGCCGACAAGCAATTCAAGCTCAAGGAAGGTGACGTCTATACCTGCTCCAAGGGCAAGACCGACGAGGCAGCCAACACCAGCAAGGTGGTCGGCATCCACCGCATCGCCGTCTTGATACCTGCCTAGCGCATGCCAGCGAAACCGGCCCGCGTCCTCTTCGGAGACGCGGGCCTTTTGATGAGGTGCCTGGCCTAAGCGGCGCGCAAATTTTCCACGGGACGCAAATTCTGGTTCATGCGGAACAGGTTCAGCGGATCATAGCGCTGCTTGATCTCCAGAAGCCGCTGATGGTTTCCGCCATAGGCCGCTGCGACACGGTCGACTTCGTCGTCCGGCATGAAGTTGACGTAGACCGTGCCAGCGGCGAAGGGCCTCGTGCCTTCATAGATGCCGCGCGCCCAGTCGATGCAGGCGCTGTCCATTGCCGGTTCGCGCCAGCGCGCGTGAACATTCATGACGTAGTGCGCGCTGCGTTGCGGAAACGCCGTTGCATCCGCTGTCACACGGCCCGCGGCACCGCCGAGATGGGCGAAGAATATCTCGCATTCCGGCCCCGGAAGCCCAGGTATCGCGGCCGTGACGACCTCGATCGCGCTGTCGGACAGCTCGGTGAAGTCATGGCTCTTCCAGTAGTTTCGAGCACCTGGCGCCAGCAGCGGATCGAATGCCTGCTCCCAGCCGGTGAACGGGTTAGGACCGACAACATCGGCAATCGGTGTGCCGATGGCGCGAAGCCTTTGCGTCGCCTTCTCGCCCTCCTCGAGGTCGCCGCAATAGCACATAGCCAGGACCAGCACCTCCTTGCCATGCCATCGCGCCGGCAGGAACGGCAGCGGTGGCGCCTGCCGCATGACCACCCAGCAGGTCAGCTCATTGGGCGCTGCTTCGAGAGCCGCCCGGTACTCACGCAGCACGTTTTCGGCGTCGGCAAAAGGATGAACGACAAGTCCCGACAGGACCTGTGGACCGACCTGATGGAGCTTGAACTCGAAGGCCGTGACGACGCCGAAATTGCCGCCGCCACCGCGCAGCGCCCAGAACAGGTCCGGATTTTCCGTCTGGCTGGCGCGCAAAAGCTTGCCGTCTGCGGTGACCACGTCGGCGGAGAGAAGACTGTCGATGGTCATGCCGAATTTCCGCGTGATCCAGCCGAAGCCGCCGCCCAGGGTCAGGCCTGAGATGCCGGTGGTCGAGTTGATCCCGGTCGGCACTGCCAGTTCGAAAGCCTGTGTTTCCCTGTCCACATCGGCGAGCGTCGCTCCAGGTTCCACCCATGCCCGCCGCGTCGCCGGATCGACCCGCACCGACTTCATCGGCGACAGATCGATCATCAGGCCGCCATCGCAGACGGCGCTGCCGGCGATGTTGTGGCCGCCGCCGCGGACCGCAAGCAGAAGCCGGTTTTCCCTGGCAAAATTCACAGCGGCGATAACGTCGGCGGCGCCGGCGCAGCGCACGATCAGTCCCGGCCGCCGATCGATCATGGCATTCCAGATCGTCCGTGCTTCGTCATAGGCGGCATCGCCTTCCCTAAGCATGGTGCCACGCAACTGCGCCGAAAACGCCTCCAGGGCTGCGGCGTCGACGGTCGTCGTGCCGCGCTCAAGTGTGGTGAGGCTCATGCTGTCCATGGCTTTCCTCCCGATTTTGCTTATGAGCCGTTCTCCCTCCGCCCGCTTTGGAAGTGTGCACTTATATTAGAAACCACGCAAGTTTCTGGCGGACTGGCAGCCGGACGGCCTATATTGGCGCCCTACGAAACGGCTCGGTGCTCCTCCCGAGCGGCCTCCCAGACCTCGCGCGCCGCGTCTGCATTCAGTGCCGCGATCCCCAGGCCGACAAACAGATCCGGCCATGCCGAGCGCCATAGGAAGGCCGTCACCAACCCGGCCAGTATGATCGCGATGTTGGCGACGGCGTCGTTGCGGGCCGACAGGAATGCCGCCCTGGTAAGACTGCCGCTGTGACGGCGGTAGCGCGCCAGCATGTAGGCGCATGACAGATTGACCGCCAAGGCGCCCAACCCCGCCAGCGTCAGCGCCGTCGGCTGCGGCGGCACCGGCATGTTGAACTTTTCCCACCCGGTCCACAGCGTCGCCAGGCCCGGCACCAGAAGGATAAGCGCCAGCGCCATGCCGACCCGCGAGCGGGCACGCAGCGACCATCCCATGGCGAGCAGTATCAGGAGGTTGACCGAGGCATCTTCCAGGAAATCGACGCTATCGGCGAACAACGACACCGAGCCGATCGCCAGCGCCACGGCGAATTCAATGCCGAAATAACCGAGGTTCAACAGCGCGACGACAAGCACCACCCGGCGAAGGCCGTCCGACGTAATGGCTTGCTGCATGGTCTGTCCCGATGTGATGCCGTTAATGTTATTGTTGGGCGTCTCGTTCCTCGACGGTCTCGATCTCGCAGGGGCTTGCAAAAACCGCTATTTGAGGCCAGCCTAGGCCGAACATGGCACGTCTGTCACCCAAACACCTTCTGACTATGCTGCTCGCGGTCGTCTTGACCGCCGGGTTCAGCCTGTCCGCCGCCCAGGCTGCCGTCATGTCGGCCAGGATGGCGATCGACAGCCGCATGGTGATGGCCGCAGATGCCGGCACCACCGGCGCCGACATGGCCAAGATGGCCGATGCCAAGGGCGGCGACTGCAGCGCTTGCCTCAAGAGCTCAGCCGACAACGACAAACCGATGCAATGTGCGCCGACCTGCGTCGCACCGGTTCTGGCGGTGCTGCCGCAAGCTCTCCCCGTGACGGGACTGCCGCAGGCCGAGCTGCCGCCGGCGCTTCCCGCCGCGTTCCTGCATGGGCGAAGTCTGCTTCCCGAGCCATTCCCTCCAAGACCCAGCGCTCTCGTCTGACGCCGTTCTGCCGTTTCCGCGGTTGATCGACGGCGTCTGATCGCCCGCTTGCGTGTACCGCGCAGCGGGCGCGGCAGCAATTCAATCGATGTCGCGACGTTCGCCGTCGGTTACCGCAGGGGTCACAAGGGTGAATTCCGTTTCAAGTCCGTTCATAACGCGCCGCAAATTCCTGTTTGCGGCAGCGAGCATTGCCGCCTCCGCAGCGATCCGCCCTGCACTGGCTACCGACGAACACCGGATCAGGGTGGCGCCGGGCCAGGCACGGCTCACCGGCCCCGATGGTCCGCGCACTCCGGTATGGGCCTATGATGGCACGGTCCCGGGCCCGACACTGCGCTTGCGCCAGGGGCGGCCCGCTCGCATCGTCGTCGAGAACGGACTGGGCGAAGACACCACGGTTCACTGGCACGGCATCCGGCTGCCGAACGCGATGGACGGAGTACCCGGCCTGACGCAGAAGCCGATCAGGCCAGATGAAAACTTTACTTATGAATTCACCCCGCCCGATGCCGGCACCTTCTGGTATCACCCGCACGCCAACAGCCTGGTTCAGCTCGGTCGTGGCCTTGCCGGCGCGCTGATCGTCGAGGAGGCCGAGCCGATCGCCGTCGACCGCGACATTCTGTGGCTGCTGCAAGACTGGCGGCTTGCGGCCGATGGACAGATCGCCGCCGGCTTCGGCAGCGCGATGGATGCCGCCATGTCCGGCCGCGTCGGCGGTCTCGTGACCCTCAACGGCGCGCGCCCGGCGGACCAGAAGGTGCGGACCGGCGAGCGCCTCCGGCTGCGGCTGGCCAATGCATCGCTCGCCCGCATCATCGCCCTGAGCTTCGAAGGCCACCGGCCGGTTGTCATCGCCATCGACGGCCAGCCCTGCGATCCGCACGAGCCTGAAAGCGGCCGCCTGGTGCTGGCGCCTGCGATGCGCGTCGATGTCCTGCTCAACCTGCAGGGCGACCCCGGCAGCCGGCACGCGGTGATCGACGATTACTACGATGGCCTCGCCTACACCCTGACCACGCTCGCCTACGACGCCGGAGCGCCGCTGCGCGACCATCCTCTCGATGCGCCGCTTCGCTTGCCGGCCAATCCGCTGCCGGCCCCCGACCTGGCCAAGGCCGAACGGCATGAAATCGTCCTGCAGGGCGGCATGATGGGCGGCGGCAAGCTGGCCGGCGTCGGCGGCATGATGGGCATGGCGATGCACGGCATGAACGGCGCCGCCGCCTGGGCAATCAACGGCATGTCGATGACCGGCGACGGCCACGCTGGAATGGCGCCGCAGTTCACGCTGTCACGCGGCGCCACCTGCCGTCTCACCATGCGCAACGAAACCGCCTGGTGGCACCCCATGCACGTCCACGGCTTCAGCCTGTCGGTGCTTTCGCGCAACGGCTCGCCGGTACCGCACCGGCAATGGCAGGACACGGTGCTGCTCGCCCCCAAGGACACGATCGAATGCGCCTTCGTTGCCGACAATCCCGGTGACTGGATGCTGCACTGCCATGTCGCCGATCACCAGATGGCCGGCCTGATGACAGTGTTCCGCGTGACCTGAAAGTTTTTTATCCAACCAAGGAGAACTGCAATGAAACTGACCTACCGCCTGGCCACACTGTCCCTGTTGATCGCAACGCCGCTGCCCGCCTTCGCCGCCACCATCAACGCCGTCATGTACAAGAACCCGCAATGCAGCTGCTGCGAGTCCTACGCCAACTATCTCGAGCACAACGGCTTCAAGGTCGATATCAAGCCGGTCGACAATCTCTCTCAGATCAGCAGCGATGCCGGCGTGCCGGCCGACCTCGAAGGCTGCCACACGCTGATGGTCGACGGCTATGTCGTCGATGGCCTGGTGCCGGTCGAGATCGTCAAGAAGCTTTTGACCGAACGCCCGGCGATCACCGGCATAACGCTGGCCGGCATGCCGACGGGCGCTCCGGGCATGGGTGGTGAGAAGCAAGGCCCCTTCGTCGTCTACGCCTTCACCAAGGACGGCAAGGCGCCCACCGTCTATGCGACCGAGTGAGGCTGTTGTGAGCAAACTGGCCATGGTCCTGATTGGCATGCTGCTGGCATTTTTGCTGCCGGCATCAGCCGCCGAGCCACCGCAGAACTTCGTCGTTAACGAGGCGCCCGTCCCCGTACCGGAAATCAGCTTCGAGGACGGCAATGGCAAGCCGAAAACGCTTGCGGATTTCCACGGCAAGGTCGTGCTGCTCAACATCTGGGCGACGTGGTGCGCGCCCTGCCGCAAGGAGATGCCGACGCTCGATCGTCTGCAGGCCAAACTCGGCGGTCCGGATTTCGAGGTCGTCGCGCTGTCCATGGACCGCGCCGGTCCTGAGATTGTGAAGAAATTCTTTGCCGAGATCGGCATCAAGCTCCTCGCCCTCAACATCGATGTCTCGGGCAAGGCAATGTTTGCCATCGGCACCGTCGGCCTTCCGGCAACCCTGCTGATCAATCGCGACGGCAAGGAGATCGGCCGGCTGATTGGGCCGGCCGAATGGGACGCGCCCGACATGGTCGACTTCATCCGCAGCCGCATCGCCGCCGAGTGAGAAAGGAACAGATATGTCCGGGTTGAAGGCTCGCTGCGTCGCGTCGGCTTTGAACGAGTGGAGGTGTTTGCTGCTGGGCGTAATTGCCATTGCGGCGCTGGCCGCGGGCTTGTCGTCTCAGGCCCAAGCCCACTCACTCGACGAAATCGACGCCATGCTTGAGGGCGACGAGAAATATTTCCAGACGATCGATAAGCCGGCACCTGATTTCACGCTGCGCACCGCCGATGGGCGTGTCGTGCGAACGGCAGACCTGCGCGGCAAGGTGGTCGTCCTCCACTTCATCTACACATCGTGCCCGGATGTCTGTCCCCTGCATGCCGAGAAGATCGCCGATATCCAGAACATGGTGAACGGCACGCCGATGAAAGGCCAGGTCACCTTTGTGACCATCACCACCGACCCGACCAGGGACACGCCAGACGTGCTCGGCAAATACGGGCCGGCGCACGGGCTCGATCCCGTCAATTGGCTGTTCCTGACCACGACCCCGGATCAGCCGGAGGATGCGACCCGGAAGCTGGCGGAAGCCTTCGGCCACAAGTTCACGCTGACGGATGATGGTTATCAGATGCACGGCACCGTCACCCATGTGATCGACAAGGAGGGCCGCTGGCAGGCGAATTTCCATGGCCTGAATTTCGCCGCGGTCAATCTCGTCACCTTCGTCAATGCGCTCACCAACAATGTCGAGCGCCCGCACCATGAGCCGGAAACGGGATGGTGGGCGAAGATCAAGGGCATGTTCTGAGGCACCATTCGCACGTGCCGGCGGTCCGGCGAAACAGAGGAAGGAGAACCCTGTGACCCACGAGTCCAATTCATTGAGCGGAGCCATCGGCAAAATGGCCCGTGCCTTAACGCTGGCCAGCGCGACGATCTGGCTTGCGCTCGGTCTCCCCAACCAGGCGATCGCCGCGGGCGAGATGTCCCAGGACCAGTTCGACCAGCGCGTCCACGATTATATCCTGGCGCATCCCGAGGTCGTCATGGAGGCGCTGCAGAGCCTCGATGCCCGCCAGCGCGAGGCCGCGGCAAAAGAGGCGAAAGCCGCCCTGGCGGCCAGGGCCGACGAGATTTTCCGGGACCCGGCGAGCCCGGTCGGCGGCAACGCCGAAGGCGACGTCACCATGGTCGAGTTCTTTGACTATAACTGCCCCTATTGCCGGCAAGTTGCGCCGATCATCGCGCAAGCCATGGCCGACGATCCGCAGCTCAAGATCGTCTACAAGGAATTCCCGATCCTCAGCACGGATTCCGTATTTGCTTCCAAGACGGCTCTCGCCGCAGTGCGCCAGGGCAAGTACATGGCATTCCACAAGGCCTTGTATGCGGTGAAGACGCGGGTGACCGAAGCGGTCGTGCTGAAGGTCGCTGCCGACGTCGGGCTCGACGTGGCTAAAATGAAGACCGACATGCAGCGGCCCGATATCCAGGCGTCGATCGACAGGAATACGCAACTGGCCCAGGCGCTGAAGATCAGCGGAACGCCAAGCTTCGTCGTTGGCGAGCAGATTTTCCCCGGCGCGACCGACCTGGCAACGATGAAGAAACTGATCGAGCAGGCGAGGAACAGCAAATGAGCCGGATATGCTACCCAACCCGGCGGACGGTTGTTCTGGGCAGCGCCTTTGGCGTCGCTGCGGTCGTCGGCTTGCTCAAGAGGCCGGATTTGGCGATCGCCGCGGAGGATTCCGATCTGGTGCGCCGTTTCAAATATCTCAGCCAGAACGGCAACAGCACGTGTTCGGCCAAGTTCACGGAGTCCATCGCCACCATGCCGGCGATGTCGCGGATCACGGGCTCGTGCTGCAGCCCTATGGAGACGAAGCGCTATGCCGAGCAAGTGAGCGGCCTGGCCAAGTACCGGGAGATCGCGATGATCCCCAGCGATCCGTACGACATTCCGGCCGGCATCGCACAGAAGATGCTGCCCTACTACGATGTGAAACTCTCCGGCGACGAGCAGCAGGCCTATGACTATGCGATGGCCAATTCCAACGAGAAAGGCCCATGCTGCTGCCCATGCTGGCGCTGGAAAGTGTATGGGGGATTGGCGAAGTTCCTGATCCGCGAGCACGGTTTCACCGGCAAGCAGGTCGTCGACGTCTGGGATCTCTCGGACGGCTGCGGCGGAGGTTTGTAAGACGACCAGGACGTGGTGGACACTCCGGTTGGCAGGACACGGCGGCAGGGCGGCCGATCGGGTTTCCTCGTCGTCTTGACCGAATTCCCCGGCGAGCTAATTGCCTTCGCAGTCGCCGATGCTTACCGACGAAGGCGGGCCTTCACTGACCGTAAAGGTGATGGCAATGATGAATGGTCCAATGGGTACATGGATGATGGGCGGCATGGCGCTCGTCTGGGTCCTGGTGTTCGTCGCGCTCTTGCTCGCGATTGCAGCGCTGGTCAAATACCTGCGAACCTGAAGTCGTAGTCAGGTATACGACTATGTGATGGCAAATTCCGGGGAGAAGGGGCAACCGCTGCCATCTGTGGCGGTGGCATGTAAGGCGAACCAGCGCAGCACGACGCCCCACCCTCGTCAGGCAAGGCCTGGAACCGGCTTGGTCTTGCCGCTCAGTTGCGCGCCCAATGTCAGTGCCTGCGGGAAATTCCGGACGATCGCCGCCATCAAGGTGGCGCTGCCGGGGCGAAGGGCAGTTCCGGCAAGGGCCGCGGCGGCGTGGACCCGTGTCGAGAACAGTCTTTTCCAGGCCACCTCATAGCGTCTGGCGGCGGCCTCGCGCCCCGCCCGGCCACTTGGCGCGGATGCGAGTTCGCAAGCCAGCAGCCAGCCGGACTGAAGCGCCATCGAGATGCCCTCGGCGATGACAGGATGAGACTCTCCAGCCGCATTGCCGACGCGGAAGATGTCCCCTTCGTAGCAGGCGCGAATTCCCGGCCGGATCGGACCTGCGGCAAGCCACGGACCGTCGAGAAGCGCCGGTTCCAGGGCGTCTCTCGCGCCCCGGCATGAGTCCACGACATGGCGGGAGACCGCATCGGCGGCCGACACATGGCTCCGGTGTCTGGGGCCATGTTGTTTACGCAACCGCGCGAGCATATCGCGGCGAATGCAGCACGAGATCGACAAGCGGCCATGATCGGCCGAAACCATGCCGCCATAGCCGCCGGGAAAGGCCAGCAGAGGCATCAAATCCGGCGCGAGCGACGACCCGGTGAAATGCGCCTTGAAGCCGAGCAGGTCCGACGGCCTATTGGTCTTTGCGAGCTGGCTGGGCAATGGTCCGGGTTCCCAGGAGCCGTGTGCGGCGACAATCACCGGTGCACGCAACATCGCCGTTTCATCTCCGGCCTGAATTTGCACCCGTTGCATCTCGCCATCCCGGTGGATGGCGACGGCGCGGCAGGGCTGAAAGATTTCGACACCCGCCGATCGCGCCGCCAGCAAAAGCAGAGAGTCGAGAATGTCGCGGCCGAGCGCCCGGCCGAAGCTATCTTTTGCACGAAGCCCAGCCTCTGCACGTGGCATTGCCGCCTCGACGCAGGTCTCGCCGGAAAACAAGCCGACGCGGCGGATTTCGGGGCCGGCATTGGCGCGCCAGGCATCGCCGATCTCCAGCCGGTCGAGAAGCGCAAGATTGCTTGCCGAGATGTATTCGCCGCAGACCTTGCGGCGCGGGAACGCGGTCTTTTCCACAATCGCCACGGCCCATCCGCGCCGGGCCAGCGTGAGCGCGACGGAGGTGCCCGCCGGGCCGGCACCGATGACGATCGCGTCATGGGTCGACAATCCGGTCATGGCTCGACACTGGCGCTGGCGCCGACGAAGATGTGGGAAAACAGACCGGCGCGTCGTTCCTCGACCGGTTTGCCGTTGGCCGCAAGCCAGAGGCTGGAAAGCTCGCTGCCGCGAAAGCCGGCACGCACGCTTTGCGCCGCGTCGTTTCGTGTGACGTCGTTGGCGCCGATTGCCGGCAGAAGTCGGATCGCTGCCAGCGCCAGTTTCGCCCGCAGCGGCTCTGTCGCGATGAGCAACGGGGCTTTCGGCCTGATCAGCGAAAACAGGCGCACGAGCTGTGCGTCATCGAGATGATGCAGGAACAGATTGACGGTGACGGCGTCGAACCGTGCGCCCTCGATCTTTCCTGCCCAGTCGAAGACATCGGCGGCGACGCCTTCGGCCCTCCATCCCAACCTGTCAAAATCACTGCGCAATTGCGCAGTGACGAGGTCGACGCGGTCGAGCATTACCAGTTCGACCCCGGACCAATGCCTGGCCATGCGCCGCGCGACCGCCAGCATGAAGGAGCCATCGCCGGCGCCGATCTCCAGAATGCGGCGTGGCGGCTTTGGCACAAACCTCTTGAGCAACGACGTCATGATCGGCACCTGAAACATCAGCATATTGATGCGCCGAAGGTCGCGGCGCGCGGTCAGCGCTCGCGGATCGTCGGCCGCAAGGCCGTCGAGGATTTCCGGCGCAAGCTGCCGGTGCTCCAGGCCGCTCATGACACGGTTCGAAAGAGCATGGTTTCGGCCGTCAGCCCGGGACCGAACGACATGCCGCAGCCGAGCAGGCCGGGTGCCGCCTTCAACATCTCTTTCATCACGAACATGACGGTCGCAGACGACATGTTCCCATACCGGCGCAACACCTCGCGCGACGCTTCCAGCGCGGTGGGTTCCAGTTCCAGCGCTCTTTCGACGGCGTCGAGCACCGAACGTCCCCCTGGGTGCACGGCCCAAAGGTCGATGTCTTCCGCCGATCGACCGCCGAGGATGGCGGCCTGGTTGCTCCGCAACGCTTCATGAATCGCTGCCGGCACCTGGCCGGAAAGAACCATTTCGAAGCCGTGGTCGCGAATGTTCCAACGCATCAGGTCCCGCCGTTCCCTCGCCACCAGGCAGTGAAAGCTATCGAGCTCGATGCCGGCCGGCTCGGCAGTGATGAGCGCAGCCGCACAGCCGTCTCCCCAGAGGCAGAACGACAGCAGTCTTTCCAGCTCGGTGGTTTCGCGCAGATGCATCGTGCAGAGCTCGATATTGACCAGCAGTACCTTGGCCTGCTGCTCGGAGCGGACGATGTGGCGGGCCAATTTGAGGCCGTTGATCGCCGCATAGCAACCCATGAACCCGATCATCGTGCGTTCCACGCTGGCCGGCAGGCCGCAACGCGCAACCAGCTCGAGATCGATGCCCGGCGCTGAAAAACCGGTGCAGGTGGTGACGATAAGATGGGTGATGCGGGAAGCGTCGTCGCCAAGCTGCAATCCGTCGATGCCCTTTTGCGCCAGAACGGGTGCGGCATCGTCGAACATCGCCATTCTCATCGCCGTTCCGGGAAACGCGCCGCGGATAAAGGTCCCGGCCAGGTCGGCGGATGGTCCTTCGGGATCGGACGCCGGCGCAAAGCAGGAATAGCGGTGCTCGATGCCGGCAAGATCGGCCATGCGTTCGAATATCCTCCGGCGATCGGCCGCGAGCATGGAGGCCGCGAAACGCAGGTAGAATTGATGAACCTCGTGCTCCGGCACCGCTGTCGCGATCCGGTTGATATAGGCCTTGACGGGCATGTTCTGTCTCCTCGGCGTCTGCACGGTGTAGCGTCGGGCCACCGCCGGAGGGGTTGCTCATCGGTACCCGGTGTCGAACGCCGGGTTTTGAGCACTGTTCGGTAAACGTTTCCGAGAACTGATTTCTTCCCGAAGGTTCAGTGTGCGCTGTTGGCAGGCAAACGGTTGGAGCGGGCGGGCGGTTGCGTCGGGCATCCAAAATCGCCACATCAGGTTGACCTTCCATCTACTGGAATGTCTATTTCTTCCGACAAAGGAGATTTCCGCCATGAACATCGGCGTCGCATCCGAGAAATCCGGCCTGCCGGCCAAGACGATCCGTTACTACGAGGATATCGGGCTCTTGCACCCGGCCCGGACCGACAATGGCTATCGCGATTACTCGACGGCCGATATTCACCGGCTGCGTTTCCTGCAGCGCTCGCGAAGCCTGGGGTTTTCGGTCGACGAATGCCGCCAGCTGCTCTCGCTGTACCAGGACAGGGAACGTGACAGCGCCGACGTGAAGGCGATCGCGAAAGCCAAGCTGGTGGAGATCGACAGGAAGATCGCCGAACTGGTCGGATTGCGCGGCTTGCTCCACCATCTGGTCAGTCACTGCCACGGCGACGAGCGGCCGGATTGCCCGATCATCGACGAGCTGGCGGGACAAGGCGTGGCCCAGTGAGGCTCGCAGCCGCTGTCACGGTGCTGTCGCTTGCCTGCGTCTCTGTCGTGCTCGCTGCCGCCCATTCGAGCCGTGATGCGGTCATCGAGGCTCGCCAGGCGTCGATGAAGGAGATGGCCGCCGCCGCGAAGACGATCGCCGGGATGTTCGACGGCAAGCGGGCGTACGACGCCGCGGCTTACAAGGCGGCGGCCGAGACCATCCGCGCCCGCACCGGCCCTGCCTTGATTGCCGAATTCCCCAGCGCGACATTGGGTGCGCCTTCAGGCGCCAAGCCGGATATCGACCCCGCCCGCGCGGAGTTCGAAGCACTGGCTCGTCATATCGGGACGCTGGCCAGCGCCCTGGCCTCCGACGCCGAGCGGGCGCAGCCTCGCATCACCGACGATATGAGAATGGGTTCCGGCCTGGCAATGGGCGGTGGCAGCCTGCTTGGCAAGCGACCATCACTCGCGGAAGCCGATCCCACTAAATTGCCGGCGGAGCACCTCCTGCATCTCATCTTGCAGGATTGCTCGAGCTGCCATTCCAAGTTCCGGCAAAGGACCATGTGAAAGCCCACCGATCCGCGAGATATATTGCTGCAGGACCGGATGGCTGCTTGGTCGGGTGCGGCGCTGGACTACAAGCCTTGGCTGATCGAGCGTGACCACCTGTTCTCAGCCGTTGACACGATCGATGGCGATGGCGGCACAACGCGCGGCTTGCTGCTTTTCGTAACACTGTTCGGGACAGCGACAGGACGCGCGTCGTTCCAGGGCGACAATAAAAGTCCAATGTCGGCAAAGTGGTGGGACCGGACGTTCTCAATGCGGCTTTAAGAGCGAAGCTGAACGGACGCGATCAGTTCGCGCTGTCACGCGAGACCAACATCACAGTCGGCGGGTCATCTGCGACGACGTCCAGACAGGTCGATCCAGTCACGCAGCGAAAGTGTTTCGCTCCCCGATAGCTGTCTTTAATCGCGGGTTGATGGAGTAGAAAGTCAGCACCTTCGACCTGATAGAGAAAATGCTCCCCAATCAGCCCTTGTCGGGTTATTGGCAGATCCTCGAGGTTCAAGACGTGCTCGTCGCACATTCTCATAACATAGCTGGCATGAAAGTGGACACGAAGCGCCTTGGTTTTATCGTGTGGCACGATGAACGTCGCCAAAATCGCGTTGCCGTCAGAGCGAAGGCTGATGAGGTCGCTGACGCTGCTTCTGATTGGCGTGTCTAAGGGCAACGGTATATACAGAACCAAGAGGCCTCCGGCGGATGACGGTCAACGAGTGGTCGCAAGCAGTCAGTCCATTTATCATTATATGACCTAGGCCGTCGACCTAATGTCCCGGCCCGGCGCTTAACTCGATGCGGCGCCATGCGGCCGGCGATATCCCACTGAGCGCTTGAACTCGCGCCCGAAATGACAGACGTCGCAGAAACCGCAGGCCTCGGCGACCTCGGTCAGCTTACGGTTGCTCCGCACCAGCAGCGATTGCACCTGCATCAGCCGCTCACGCATCAGCCACTGGTGCGGGCGTGTCCGCAGATTCTTTTGGAATAACCTGGAATAACCGCCGGATCTGCGAGGGGCCGAGGGCCGGCAACACGAAGCTGGTCCGCCGCCGTCCAGGCGCTTCCGGGTTCGCCGCGCATGCGACCGGCATTCTTTGTCGTCAGCTCCGCTGCAGCTGAGCCGCCATGAAATTGCGCCAGCCGCCGAAATGCGAAATCTCCTCTGCATCGGTAAGGCCGGCACTTTCAACGAGGAAGCCTTTCGGCGAAGTTCCGTCATCGAGCAGAAGCGTGCCGATGCCGAGCGGCGGCGGGATCGCGGCAACAAAGCGGCCGAACGCTTGCGGCGACAGCCGCCAGACTTCGACCTCGATCGCTATGCCCTTGCCGTTGCAGCTGCGCTCTAGCCCCGGCCGCGGCACCGACTGGCCGGCAAGCGCGTAAAGCCGATAGAGCGGCGCCGTTCTTGCAGCCCGGGCGAAACTTGCGCCGAGCTGCTGCAGCTGGCCGTTCAGCGCCATTCCCGATAGATGCGCACCGACCACGGCCAGCTCGATCGTGCCTTCATCGACGTCCACGCAAACATCGCCACTCGGCGGCTGCGGCCAGATGGTGGCGCCCAGCGCAAGGCGGCTTGCCGCATGGACATCGCGCGCAAGCGACGCCGTCAGATGGTCCTTGCCGGCCGCGGCAAGCAAGGTGACGCTCATCGGCAAACCGTCGCTACGAATTCCGGCCGGCACGGCAATGCCGCACATGTCGAGCAGATTGACGAAATTGGTATAGGTTCCGAGCCGGCTGTTGGTGACGATGGGGTCAGCCAACACCGCTTCAACCGTGTAATGGGTCGGCGCGGTCGGCACACAGAATAGGTCGACCGAGGCGACGACCGGCGCCAGCCTCGCCTTGTAGGCCTGCAAGGCGTAGAGCCCGTTGAAGGCGTCCGCGGCGGAAAGTTTTCGCGCGCCGCCGATGATCTGTCGCGTCACCGGATGCATGGCGGCCTCGTTGGCGTCCATGAAGTCCTTGATCGCAGCATAACGCTCGGCCACCCAGGCGCCTTCATAAAGCAGATTGGCCGTGGCGTAGAAATCGCCGAACGGGATTTCGACCAGCCTGCAGCCCAGCGTCTCCAGCGAGGCAAGGGCGGCCTCGAAGCCCGCCTGCATCGCCTGGTCGCCAAAAAAGGTCCAGTCGGCCCTGGCCGGCACGCCGACAGTCAGCACGGGTGGGCGCGCAAGGCCCTGGACGCCGAGGTCACGCGAATAGGGATCGGCGTCGTCCTTTGCCGCCGCCGCCTCGAACACGTGGTAGGCGTCGTCGACGGTGAGCGCAAAGACCGAGACGCAGTCGAGCGTGCGGCAGGCCGGCACGACGCCGGTGGCCGACAGCGCGCCGACGCTCGGCTTCAGCCCGACGATGTTGTTGAGGCCGGCGGGGATGCGCCCCGAACCGGCGGTGTCGGTGCCGAGCGCGAACGAGACGATGCCACGCGCCGTCGCGACGGCCGAGCCGCATGAAGAGCCGCCCGGCACAAGTTTCGGGTCGATCGCATTCCTCGGGATCGGATAGGGCGTGCGCACACCGACCAGGCCGGTGGCGAACTGGTCGAGATTGGTCTTGCCGACGACCAGTGCGCCGGCGGCCTTGAGCCGCGCGACGACGGTGGCGTCTTTCGCCGGCAGGTAGGCATATTCGGCGCAGCCGGCCGTGGTCGGCATGCCGGCAACATCGATGTTGTCCTTGACCGCGAATGGCACGCCCCACAGCGGCTTTGCCACGGGGTCGAACGGGCCGAGCTTTTCTGCTTCGGCCAGCATCTCCGCCCTGCTCGCCAGATGGATGAAGATGCCGGGGTCATCGGCCGCCGCGAGCCGCGCATGGACCGTATCGATCACTTCGCCGATGCTGACGCCGGCCTGATAGGCAGCGTGCAAGCTCGCTATATCGAAGCGGATGTCGCTCATTTGGCCTCGCCCAGAATGACTACCGGCAGGTTCCACTGGATGAGTACGACGCAGCCGTCTTTTGTCCACACCGAATGCTCGGTTCCGACCGGGTTCAGGATCAGGCTGCCCGCGGCATGATCGCCGTTCTCGTCGCTCTGGGTGCCTTCCAGCACAAGGATCGTTTCCAGCCCGGCATGGCGATGACGCGGCACGCCGGCGCCGGGCCGGTAGTTCAGGATCGCGACCGACGGTTCCGTCGGTCCACCCTTGAGCAGCCAGTGCGCCGCAATGCCATCGCGGAAATGCTCGAACGCCAGATCGCGCCAGCCACCATTGAGAAGGCCGGCAAAGGCAAGGTTAGGCATTGGCAATCCCCTCGAGCACCTGGTCCGTCGTCGCGGTCCAGCCGACGATGGCGCCCTGCGCCCTGATCATCGCCAGCGCGGCCGCCTTGAACTCCGGAAAATAGCTCTCCGTCGCGTCCTCTGCCAGCAGGCATTCATAACCGCGGTCGTTGGCCTCGCGCATCGTCGTTTGCACGCAGACCTCCGTCGTCACTCCGGCAAAAACCAGTTGCTGTGCGCCGAGCCGCTTCAGGTCGTCGCCGAAGCTGGTGGCATAGAACGCGCCCTTGCCCGGCTTTTCGATGACGATCTCGCCAGGCAAGGGGGCAAGTTCATCGAGGATCGCCGTCCCCGGTTCGCCGACGATCAGCACACGGCCCATCGGCCCGACATCGCCGATGCGGATCGACGGATTGCCGCGATTGCGTTTGGCCGGCGGCAGATCCGAAAAATCTGCCTTGTGGCACTCCATCGTGTGGATCACCGGCAGGCAGGCGGCGCGAAACCCCTCGATCAGTCTCTTCACCGTCGGGACGATCGCCGTGACCCGGCTGACGTCGTTGCCGAGGCTGGCGCCGAAGCCGCCGGGTTCAGCGAAATCGCGCTGCATGTCGATGACGACCAGCGCTATCGCCTCAGGCTTGAAGGCGAACGGAAACGGCAGCGCCTCGATCTCCGCCATCAGTGATGTCCCGCCATGTGCTCGCCGATCGTCTGCACGCTCGCCTGCGCGATCGGCGTCTCGTAGACCAGCGCGCCGTCCGACATGACGAAGATGCGGTCCGAAAGCTCGAGCAGCTCGTCGAGGTCCTCCGACATCAAAAGCACCGCGGCGCCGGCATTGCGCGCCTTCATGATGCGGGCGCGGATTTCAGCGACGGCGGAGAAGTCGAGGCCGAAGCAGGGGTTCGACACGATGAGCAAATCGACCTCGCCGGTCAGTTCCCGCGCCAGCACCGCGCGCTGCACATTGCCGCCAGACAGCGACGAAATCGGCGAAGCGAGCGACGCCGTCTTGACCTTGAACTGTTCGACCAAACGAGCCGCGTAGTCCCTGATCGTGCTCATCCTGATCCAGTTGATCGGCTTGCCGGCCTCGTTGAGGTCGAAGGTCCGGAAGGCCATGTTTTCCGCCACCGTCATCTTCGGCGCGCAGGCATTGCGCAGCGGCTCCTCCGGAATGAAGCGGACGTTGAGCGTGCGCGCCTCGCTGCGGCTGGCGCCGTAGGGCGACCCTTTCACCAGAACGTCGCCACCATTGCGCGTCCGCTGCCCGGCAAGGACTTCGAGAAACTCCTTCTGGCCGTTGCCGGAGATGCCGGCGACGCCGACGATCTCACCGGACTTCACATCGAGCTCGCCGATGTCGATGGTTTTCAAGCCGGTGCGGTCAGGCGCCTTCAGCGACTTTACCGTCAGCACCTGCCTGGCGCCGGCCGGCACCGGCGCGCGGCTGTCGAGTGCTGCAATCGGCTGGTCGCCGATCATCATCGCCGCCATCTGCTTGTGCGAAAGCTCCGAGACTTTGCCGGTTCCGGTCAGCCTGCCCTTGCGCAGCACGGTGATGTCGTCGGCAAAGGCCGTCACCTCGTGGAATTTATGCGAGATCATCAGCACGGTGAGGTCGCTTGTCCTGGTCATGTCGCGCACCAGGCCAAGCACCTCCTGCGCCTCGCCGGGAGTGAGCACCGAAGTCGGCTCGTCGAGCACCAGGAAACTGCGGCCGAGATAGAGCTGCTTGATGATTTCGAGCTTCTGCCTCTCGCCCGCGGCAAGCTCGGCAACCTTGACGTCGAGCGTCAGCTTGAACGGCATGCGCTGCATGAATTGCGCAAGTGCGGCGCGCTCCTTGCGCCAGTCGATGACGCCCGGCACCTTCTCGCGCGAAATGACCAGGTTCTCCGCGCCGGTCAGCGACGGGACGAGCGTGAAATGCTGGTAGACCATGCCGAGCCCGAGCGCCGACGCATCCTTGGGGCTGGCGATCGCGACCTCGCGGCCATCGACCAGCATGTCGCCCGAGGTCGGGTGGTAAAAACCCATCATGCATTTGACAAGCGTCGATTTGCCGGCGCCGTTTTCGCCGAGCAGCGCATGAAACGATCCCGCCGGCACCTTGATCGAGACGTCGTCCAGCGCGGTGAAGGCGCCGAAGCGCATGGTCATGCCGATGGTCTCGACGCCGACGGCTTTCTTGCCGATGCTTCCACTCAAGATCGTGTCCTCACGGCAGCTGCGCTACGAAGGATGCCGAATTCGACACCGCGCCGAACACGCCGCCCTGCATCTTGATCATCTTGATCGCAGCGAGATGGTTGCCGTAGTCGGTCGCGCCGCAGCAATCCTCCAGCATCACGCATTCGAAGCCGCGATCGTTGGCCTCGCGCATCGTCGTGTGGACACAGACATCGGTGGTGATACCGGTCAGCACGATGTTTTCGATGCCGCGCTGATGCAGGATCAGCTCCAGGTCGGTGGCGCAGAACGAGCCCTTGCCCGGCTTGTCGATGATCGGTTCGCCCGCCGCCGGATAGAGGTCGGGGATGATGTCCCAGCCGGCTTCGCCGCGCACCAGGATGCGACCGCAAGGTCCGGGGTCGCCGATGCCGGCATTGATGCGGCGCGAGCGCCAGCGCTTGTTGGCCGGCAGGTCGGCGAGATCGGGCCGGTGGCCCTCGCGCGTGTGGATGATGGTGTAGCCCTTGGCCCGCATGGCTGCGAGCACCGACTTGATCGGCTCGATCGGCGCCCGCACCAGCGAAAGATCGTAGCCCATATGATCGACATAGCCGCCCGGCCCGCAGAAATCGGTCTGCATGTCGATGATGATCAGCGCCGTATTGTCCGGCCGAAGCTCGCCATTATAGGGCCATGGATAAGGGTCGGCGTCGATGTAGCGCTGGGTGATCTCGGCTCTGGCGTTCATCGGAAAAACTCCAGTCATTTGGTGATCGACAATTCGCCCGGCGCGCCGGCAAGCGAGCGGCTCGGCGACGAGGTGGCGATCATGATGATGAGCGTGAGGATGTAAGGCGCGGCGTAAAAGAGATAGTAGCCCTGCGTCACCCCGACCGATTGCAGTGCCGGGCCTAACGCGCCGGCGCCGCCGAACAACAGTGCCGCCGCAAAGCAGCCAAGCGGATTCCAGCGCGCGAAGATGACCAGCGCCACCGCCATCAGCCCCTGTCCCGACGAAATGCGTTCGGTCCAGCTGCCGGGGTAGTAGAGCGACAGATAGGCGCCGCCGATGCCGGCGAGCGCGCCGCCCACGCCTGTCGCAAGCAGGCGCACGGTGTTGGGATTGAGGCCCATGGCGCGCGCCGCATCGGAGCTGTCGCCGACCACCCGCACGATCAGGCCGGCGCGCGTGTTGCGGAAGGCCCACCATAGAAACACGGCAAGTGCCGCACCAATCAGGAACAGCACGTTGACGTTGAGCGCCGCCTGCACCTGCGGGATATCCGACCAGCCACCGAAGGCGATAGCCGGCAGGTCTGGCGCCGAGGGCTGGATGAACGGCTTGCCGAAGAAGAAGGCGAGACCCGAGCCGAACAGCATCAGTGCGATACCGATGGCGATGTCGTTCACCCCGCGGAATTTGCAGATCCAGCCGTGGAACAGGCCGAAGCAAAGACCGGCACCTGCGGCGGCCAGCAGGCCGAGCCATGGCGAGCCGGTCATCACTGCGACGGCGTAGGCGGTCATGGCACCGAAGACCAGTGTGCCTTCGAGGCCGAGATTGATGCGGCCGGAGCGCTCGGTGATGGCTTCGCCGAGCGAGACGAAGATGAAGGGCGTCGAGACGCGGATGGCGCCGCCGAGAATGGCGAGCGGCACGCCCCACAGGCCGATCTCGGTCGCGTCCATCAGGAACCCCTCTTCCACAGATCGGGATTGAAGACCTTGAAGCGGCCGTAAAAGGTTTCGCTGAACAGGATGACCACGAACAGCATGCCTTGCAGCACCAGCACGGTGGCGTCGGGTAGGTCCATGCGGCGTTGGATCAGCCCGCCGGAAGCGCCGATGCCGCCGAGCAGGAAAGCGACCGGAATGATGGCGAGCGGATTGTGGCGGGCGAGGAAGGCGACGAGGATGCCGGTATAGCCATAGCCGGCGGCGAGCGAGGCGTTGGCGCTGCCTTGTACGGCGCCGACCTCCAGCATGCCGGCCAGCCCGGCGAAGCCGCCGGCCAACCCGGTGAAGCCGACGATCAGCGGCCCGACGGCAAGCCCTTGCACCTGGGCCGCCCTGACATTGCCGCCGGCGATGCGGGCGGCAAAGCCCCAGCGCGTCTTTTCGATCAGCAGCCAGGACAGGACGCAGGCGAGAATGCCGACGACCAGGCCCCAGTGCACGTCCATGCCTGGAATGTTGCCGATGCGGTAGGCATCCACCAGCGGCTCGGTCGAGGGTTTGTTGAGCGAGGCCGGATCGCGCAGCGGCCCTTCGACAAGATGGTTCATCAACGCGATGGCGATATAGGCCATCAGCAGGCTGGAGATGGTTTCGTTGACGGCGCGGTAGTGGCGGAGTGCGCCGACGGCACCGATCCAGATGCCACCGGCGACCACGCCCGCCACGCCCATCAGCAGGATGACCAGAAAAGCCGGCGCGCCATTCGCCGCGACGCCGATGGCGGCGGCGGCAACGCCGCCCAGCACGATCGCGCCCTCCCCGCCGATCACGACGAGGCCGAGCCGTGCCGGCAGCGCTACACAGAGCGCTGCCAGCAAAAGCGGTGCTGCCCGCGACAGCGAGTTCTGGATCGAGAACCACGAGCCGAAGCCGCCGCGCCACATCGTCTCGTAGAGTTGCACCGGCGATTTGCCGACCAGCGCAATGAACACGCTGAACAGCGCCATGCCGACGATCAGCGCCACGAGCGGTATGACGAAGGCTTCCGCCCGCCGCGCCGCCCATTCGAGCGCCGCCGGATAATTCCTGGCGCCAAACAGCGCCGGCGCGCCCGCAGTGCTGACCGTGTCTGCCATGGCCCCGTCTCCGATCCGGTTCAGGCGGTCGAACCGACGACGCCCTCGACGAGGTAGTCCATGCTTTCGAGTTCGAGCGCGGTCTCGACGAAGGCCTGGCCTTCGGTCGCGACGACGACGCCCTTGTTGCTCTTCAGCGGACCCTTGATGACGGAAAAGCCGCCTTTCATCATTTCGGCCAGCGTGCCGTCGAACTGCTTGCGGGCGGCGGCGCCAACAGCGGGGCCGAGCGGGCTCATCTTGACGAAGCCGTCGGCCAGGCCGCCGCGCGTGAAATTGGGCAGCGGTGTGCCGGCCACCAGATCGTCGACGAACATCTTGTAGACCTTGGCCCAGTTCCATTCCGCGCCGGTCAGGTATTTTTCCGGCGCCAGCGAGCTCTGGTTGGCATGATAGCCGCAGACGAAGGCGCCACGTCCGGCCGCCGTCTCGACCACCACCTTGGGGCTGTCGACATGGCAGGTGATGACGTCGGCACCCTGGTCGACCAGCGCGTTGGTGGCCTCGGCCTCCTTGACCGCCAGCGACCACTCGCCGGTGAAGATCACCTGGCAGGTGATGGTCGGGTCGACCGAGCGCGCGCCGAGCAGGAAGGAATTGATGTTGAGCAACACCTGCGGGATCGGCTTTGCCGCGACGAAGCCGAGCTTCTTGGTCTTGCTGGCGTGGCCGGCGACGACGCCGTTCAGATACTGGCCCATGCCGATATAGCCGAAATAGGAACCGGCATTCATCGGATGCTTGTCCTTGTTCCACATGCCGCCGCAATGGCGGAACTGCACGTCGGGGAATTTCGCGCACATGGCCAGCATGTGCGGATCGAAATAGCCGAACGAGGTCGGGAAGATCAGCGACGCACCGTCGAGATTGATCATCGATTCCATCGTCTTCTGGACGTCGACCGTCTCCGGCACGTTCTCCTCCTCGACGACGGAAATGCCTTCGATCCCCTTCAGCGTGGCGGCGCCTTCGGCATGCGCCTGGTTGTAGCCGTAATCGTCCTTTGGCCCGACATAGATGAAGCCGACGGTGGCCGTCGCGGCGAAGGCCCTGCTGATCGGAAACGATGCGGACGCAAGGCCGAGCGCCGCTCCGGCGGCGGAGGTCTTGAGCAGGTCGCGGCGGCTAAGCATGAATCTCTCGGACATTGAATGCTCCCTCTGTGGGGCCTTTGGGGCCGGTTAACACCTCAATGAAAGAAGTGTATGCAATCAGCGTGCCAGTTTCAGAAGCAGGATTTATTCAGCAATATCAATGAGTGTGTCGATGTTGGCTGCACAAAGCCGGAGCAATTGCATACACTTTTTGCCTCCAAAATCGCCAGTTTGACATGAAGGCTAAAACATAGGCATACAGAGCTGCGGAGGAATCGAGGCCGGTGAGTGGCTTACGGCTCTAGCGAAAAGACTGGACGGAGGAGACGTGTCGGGAAAGCGCAATTTGATCAGGTCGGGCACGACCGTCGATCAGATGGTGAGGGCGATCAGCGACCGGATCGTCACCGGCTTCCTGCGCCCAGGCGAAAAGCTCGACGAGGCCTCGCTCGCCGCCCGCTTCGATGTCTCACGTACGCCAATCAGGGAAGCGCTCAGCCGGCTCAGCGCCATGGGACTGGTCGAAAGGCGGCCGAACCGTGGCGCCACCGTCGCCGTGGTGACACAGGAGCACCTCGCCTCGATGTTCGAAAGCATGGCCGAGCTTGAAGCGATCTGCGCGCGGTTCTCGGCCGAGCGCATGACGGCCGGCGAACGCCGCACGCTGGAGGCCGAGCACCAGGCCTCGGCGCGCTTGGTGCAACTCGGGGCCGAAGAAGAGTATGAGCTTTTCAACACCGAGTTCCACACCCGGCTCTATCGCGGCGCGCACAGCAAGCACATTTATGAGTTGACTGTCATGACCCGCGGCCGCCTGGCGCCGTTCCGGCGCGCGCAATTCATGCTGCCCGGGCGGCTGGCCCAGTCCTGGCAGGAGCATGACGCCATCGTCACCGCAATCATGCGCGGCGACAGTGCTGCGGCCGGAACAGCCGCCAAGGATCATGTCTCGATCGTCAGCGAGGCGAGCGCCGTCTTTGCCATCGGCGAGCGCCCCAAAGGCAAGGCCGAGCCGTTCCCGACATCGGCTTCCTGACCTTCAATCGACCAACACGGCGACCACGGCGGCACAGTCGCCGGCCTTGACCAGCCCCGGAAAATGGCGCGCCGCCAACAGACCGGACATTTTGGCCCGGATCTCCTGCGGAGCGCCGCCGGTGCGGCCTACGGAATGGATGCGTGCCACCACCTGGTTTTCCGCCACCGGCTCGCCGAGATCGATCATGGTTTCGATCATCCCGTCGTCCTCGGCGAACGAGAAGCAATCGCCCGACGGCATATCGAGCCAGCGGGTCGGCTGCATCTCGACCGCGCCGGCGACGATGCCGGCATGGCGCAGCACGTTGAGCACGCCGCGACGCGCGATCCGCACCGTTTCCGCGCGCGAAGTCCCACCGCCGCCGAGCTCGGTGGTGATGAACAGCTTGCCCATCTCCTCAGCGGCGGTGTCGAACATGCCGACCGCGTCGATCTCCAGCATCTTCATCGACCAGGGCGCCGAGAACGCTTCGACCGCAGCGAACCCTTTCTCCTCCAACACCTTGTCGGGCCGGATATGAGCGGCGCAGAACGGCACGAAGTCGAGCGTCTTGCCGCCGGAGTGGAAATCGAGCGCGATGTCGGTGCGTGGCAGAAGTTCGCGCTGGAAAAAGTCGGCGATCTTCTCGGTCACCGTGCCGTCGGGCCGGCCGGGAAAGCTGCGGTTGAGATTGCCCTTGTCGATCGGCGAGGTGCGCGTGCCGGCGCGGAACGCCGGATAGTTCATCGCCGGCACGATGATGACCGTGCCGCTGACTTGCTTCGGATCGAGCGTACGGGCGAGATCGTACAGCGCCAGCGGCCCCTCGTACTCGTCGCCATGATTGCCGCCGGTCAGCAACGCGCTCGGCCCGTTGCCGTTGCGGATGACGCAGATCGGGATCATCACCGATCCCCAGGCAGAATCGTCGCGGCTGTAAGGCAGCCGCAGGAAACCGTGCTGCACGCCGTCGCGCTCGAAATCGACCGTCGGCGTAATCGGTGATGGGCGAAGCTGGGACATCGGGCTCAATTCTTCACCACCAGCTTGCGCGGCACATTGGCAAGGCACTCGACCCCTGTCTCGGTGATCAGGATGGATTCGGTGATTTCCAGCCCCATCGTCTCCAGCCACAGGCCGGTCATGAAATGGAAGGTCATGCCGGGCTTCAGCTCGGTGCGGTCGCCGGGACGCAGGCTCATGGTGCGTTCGCCCCAGTCCGGCGGATAGGAAAGCCCGATCGGGTAGCCGGTGCGGTTGTCCTTGACGATGCCGTACCTCTTCAGCACCGCGAAGAAGGCGTTGGCGATGTCCTCGCACGTATTGCCGGGCTTGGCCGCGGCGAGCCCCGCCTCCATGCCTTCCAGCGTCGCCTTTTCTGCGTCGAGAAACTCCTGCGTCGGTCTGCCGAGGAACACGGTCCGGGAAAGCGGGCAGTGATAGCGGTTGTAGCAGCCGGCAATCTCGAAGAAGGTGCCCTCGCCCGATTTCATCGGCCGGTCGTCCCAGGTCAGATGCGGCGCCGATGCGTCGGCGCCCGACGGCAGCAGCGGCACGATCGCCGGATAGTCGCCGCCGATGCCGTCGACGCCGCGCGTGCCGGCATCGTAGATCTCGGCGACCAGGTCGCATTTGCGCATACCGACCTCGATCTTGTCGACGATGCGCTGGTGCATCGCTTCGACGATGCGGGCGGCTTTGCGCATGTAGTCGATTTCGGTCGGGCTCTTCACCGCGCGCTGCCAGTTGACCAGTGCAGTGGCATCGACGAAGCGAGCATTGGGCAAGTGCTTCTGCAGCGATGCGAACGCAGCGGCCGAGAACCAGTAATTGTCCATCTCGACACCGATGCTGAGCTTCCCCCAGCCGCGATCGGAGAGCACGCTGGACAGAAAATCCATCGGATGGCGCTCGGTCGACTGCACGTAGTTGTCGGCATAGCCGACGATGTTGTCGTGCGCGAGATAGGCGGTGCGCTTTGCGCCGTTGGCGTCCTGGCCGCGGCCGTACCACACCGGCTCGCCCGACGGCGGCACGATGACGGCCTGGTGCACATAGAACGACCAGCCGTCATAGCCGGTCAGCCAGGCCATATTGGACGGATCGCTGACGATCAACAGATCGACGCCCTTGGCCTCCATCGACTTCCGCGTCTTGGCGAGGCGCTCCGCATATTCGCCGCGCGAGAATTTCAAACTGGGCTGCATTGTTCTTGGTCCTCGTTTGTTGGGCCTTGCGGCCAGCATCAGCTTTCGAAAATCGTACCGGTCTTGGCCGCACGCGCACGGTCGCGGGCGAGCGTGGCGATTGCCGTGTCCTGCACGCCGGTGCCGGTCAGGTCGGCGATGGTAATGTCGCTGTCCGAACGCCGGCCATGCCTTTCGCCGGCGATGACGTGGCCAAGCTCGGTGATCTCGGCATCGGCCGCCATCACGCCCGCCGCGATAGCATGGTGCAGTTCGCCCAGCCGCCGCGTCTGCTTGGCGCTATCGGCGACGTAGAGATCGGCCATGCGCAGGATCGCCGGCGCGATCTCGTTCTTGTGCTCGGCATCCGAGCCCATCGCGGTGATGTGCTGGCCGGCGGAGACGAAGCCGGCCTTGATCAGTGGCTCGGTCGACGGCGTCGTGGTGACGATGATGTCGGCATCGGCCGCAGCCTTTGCCGCGTCCGGTTCGGCGTGAACGGCGATGCCCAGTCTTTCGGACAATGCGTCCGCCGCGGCTTCGGCCTTGGTGGCATCCCTTGCCCAGATGCGAGCCTCGGTGATCGGCCGCACCAGCATCAGCGCCTCGAGCTGCAGTCCAGCCTGAACACCGGCGCCGAAGATCGCGGCAATGGAAGAGTCCGCCCGCGACAGATGTTTGGCGGCGACCGCGCCGGCGGCGGCCGTGCGGATGTCGGTGAGATAGCCATTGTCGAGCAGCAGCGCCTCGACCAGACCGGTTTTCGCCGACAGCAACACCATCATGCCATTGACGCTGGGCAGGCCGAGCTTGGGATTATCGAAAAAGCCGGGGCTGATCTTGATCGCAAAACCATCGATGCCCGGCACATAGGCGGTCTTGACGTCGACCTCGCCGCGATGCTCGGGAATGTCGAGCCGCAGGATCGGCGGCATCGCCACCGGCAAGGTAGCGAGCGCCCGGAACGCGTTCTCGACGCAGGCGACGGCATCGAGATCGAGCTTCACGATCTTGCGCAATTCGGCTTCGGTGAGGATCGTCATACGGCTCATGCTGCGCTCTCCGCAATTGCTTCGCCGCAGATGATCTTGCGGTGCAGTGTCATGTCGATGTTGCGGCCGGACAGAACGAGCACCGTCGGGCCATTCGCCTTGACCTTGCCGGCAAGCACGGCCGCGATGCCGACCGCGCCGGCGCCTTCGACGATCTCGCGCTCCTGCTCATAGGCATGGCGGATGCCGGTGGCGATCTCGTCCTCGCCGAGCAGGATCACATCGTCGAGCAGGTCGCGGCACATGGAAAAGGTCAGCCGGTTGTCGAGGCCGATGCCGCCGCCAAGCGAGTCGGCCAGCGTCGGCAGTTCCTCGACCAGCACCGGGTGCCCGGCATCGAGGCTTGCCTTCATCGCCGCACCACGCGCCATTGAAACGCCCACCACCTTCGTCGCCGGGCTGACGCCCTTGACGGCAGCGGCAACGCCAGCCGCCAGCCCGCCGCCGGAAAGCGGCACCAGCACAAGGGCGGCATCAGGAACCTGTTCGATGATCTCCAGCCCGAGCGTGCCTTGCCCGGCGACAATGGCGGGATGGTCGAAAGGCGGCAGCATGATCAGCCCGTTTTCGGCGACCAGCCGCTCGACCTCCTGCTGCGCATCGTCCTGGCTGTTGCCGACGATGCGGATCTCGGCGCCGAGCCGGCCGATTTCGTCAAGCTTATTCTGCGGCACCAGCCGCGACATGCAGATCGTCGCGTGGATACTTTGCAGTTGAGCGGCATAGGCAAGCGCCCGGCCGTGGTTGCCGGTCGAGGCAGCGACGACGCCACGCGCCCTCTCCTCTTCTGTCAGCGAGGCGATAGCGTTCGAGGCACCACGCAGCTTGAAGGCGCCGGTGGTCTGCCGATGTTCGAGCTTGAGATAAACAGGCTCGCCCAAGTGCTGGGAAAGACTCCGGGAAGTGACGGTCGGCGTACGCTCGACCTTGCCCGCGATGCGCTCGCGCGCGGCGCGGATATCGGAGAGGCCTATCCTGGACGTGGTCATGGCTCTGCAATCAGTTCAACGGCAGCGTCATCAGACGGCCGAATTCAGGGCGCGACATCTCATCTCCGCAGAGCCGCAGGCAATTCCAGGCCGTCGCCTGGTTGCTGGTGACGACGGGGCGGCCGATAGCCTCTTCCGTGCCGACAACTGCCGCCGCCGACCGCAGCGCCGTGCAGGACACGAACAGCGAGTCGGCCTGCGGGGCCGTCATCTCGCGGGCCAGATCGACCAAGGATTTCGGTGCAATCCGCGCCATCTCGCGGTCGTCCTTGAAGCCGAGGCAAGTGAAGCTGACGATTTCGAATCCATGCTCGGTGAAATAGGCCGCCATCGGCCGGCTGGTCTCGACCGTATAGGGAGTGAGGATGCTGATCGTCCTGGCGCCCAGCGCCTTCAGGCCGCGCACCGCGGCCATCGGCGGCGTGACCACCGGCACGCCGGGCTTGGCGGCCTGCACCGCCGCCTCGATTTCGGGATCGCCGATCACGACAGAAGCCGAGGTGCAGGAATAGCAGATCGCATCGAGCGGCTCGTCGGGCAGGATCAGGGCCGCAGCGGCCGTCAGTGACGGCTGCATCTTGCGCAAATTGTCCGGCGTCGTCGGGTTAGCGTAGGGAATACGCGCGACATAGACGCCGATATGATCGCTTGCCACCATGCGGTGAAAATCCGGTTCGCTCGTATGGTCGGTTGCGAGGATGATCAGGCCGACCCGCTTTTCCAGCGGACGCGCATCGAGCGCCGGCCGGGCCGAGTGGAGGCGAATATCGAGTGCAGCGCTCATCGTTCGATCCGCCCATAACGGTGTTCCAGCCAGCGCAGCAGCACCACCGAGAACAGGCTGATGGCGAGGAAGAAGGCGCCGACCAAGGTGATCGGTTCGATATACCGATAATAGGTATTGGCGACGCTCTTGGCCTGGTTCATCAGTTCCAGCACGGTGATCGCCGACAGCAGCGGCGTCTCTTTGAACATGGCGATGAAATAATTGGCAAGCGCCGGGATCATCGGCGGGATCGCCTGCGGAATGATGATGTGTGTCCAGGTCTGCGTGGCGTTCAGGTTGCAGGCCTTGGCCGCTTCCCACTGACCGCGCGGAACATTATCGATGCCGGCGCGGTAGACCTCGGCCGTGTAAGTGCCGTAATGCAGCCCGAGACCGATGACGCCCGCCACCAGCGGCGGCAACAGGACGCCGAAATCCGGCAGCACGTAGAAGATGAAATAGAGCTGCACCAACAGCGGCGTGCCACGGATGAACTCGGCAAGGAACCCGACAGTGCGTGACAGAGCCCTGTTCGGTGACCGGCGCGCCAACGCGATGCCCAGCCCAACGATGGCCGCCAGCACCGAGCCGAGCAGCGTCGCCAGGATGGTGATCTTCACCCCCTCGATCAGCGTCGGCAGGATCTGCCGGACAAAATCCCAATCCCATTCCATTAGCAGGCCCGATCCATCAGACGCGCACCCCGTCGAGGCCGCGCGCCATCCGGCGTTCCAGCGACCGCACGCCCCATGAGATGAGCAGCGCCAGCACGAAATAGATGACGAGGATGGTGCTGAACGGCACCAGTGTATTGCCGGTCTGCGAGCGCACCACCTGCGCCTGGAAGGTCAGGTCGGCGAGCGAGATCAGCGAAACGACGGCGGTGGCCTTGAGCAGCTCGACCGCGTTGTTGCCGAAGGTAGGCAGCATCACCAGAAGCGCCTGCGGCAGGATGATATGGCGCATGGCTTGCCAGCGGCCGAGATTGAGCGCGGTGCAGGCCTCATATTGTTCGCGGCCGATAGACTTGATGGCGCCACGCACCACTTCCGCTGCATAGGCCCCGACATTGAGGCCCAGCGCCAGCACCCCGGCCTGCAGCGGCGTCAGCGAAATGCCGGCAAAAGGCAGCACGAAATAAGCCCAGAACAGCTGCACGAAGATCGAGGTGCCGCGGAAGAACTCGATATAGGCCGTGGCCAGCGCGCGTAGCACGAAAAACCGCGACAGCCGCCCCAGCCCGGCAAGAAAGGCCATGACCAAGGCAAGCACCGACCCCATCAACGTCAATTCGATGGTGACAAGCGCTCCTTGCAAAATCAGGCCGAAATAGCCGGACCATTGGGTCATTGGGGCTAAGCGTTTCCTCGCTTGGTGATCATTACAGAACGCCGGCGCCGCCCCTCATCCGCCTGCCGGCACCCTTCTCCCCGTCATAGGGACGGGGAGAAGGGTGAAGCTCCAGCGTTGGCACCCCCTCTCCCCGTTTTTGACGGGGAGAAGTGAGGGTGAGGGGCACTTTTTACTTCGCCGAGCAGAGCTTGTCGCGGCTTGTCGACATCGCCGCCGCCGCCGAGAAGCCGTAGGGCTCGATGATCTTGGCGAACTCGCCGGACTTCTTCAGTTTCGCCAGCTCGACATCATAGGCATCACGTAGCGCTTCGTCGCCCTTCTTGAAGGCCGCGCCGTCGCAATAGACCGGCGCACCGACCACCGGCGCGATGACTTCGAGGTTCGGATCATTGGCTTTCTTGACCAGGTCGTTGATCGACAGCACGGGCAGTGAATAAGCATCGATGCGGCCGTCCTGCAGCATCTTCAGGCCGCTCTGGCCGTCCGGCACGACGATGACGCGCTCGCGCGGCACACCTGCGGTGAGCGCCAGCTTTTCCTCGGTGCCGCCACCCGGCGCGCCGATGGTCGCGCTGGTGTCCTTGGCGACATCCTCGTAGCTCTTGAAGCCCTTCGGATTGCCCTTCTTCACCAGCATCGCCTCGGCGTCGCACAGCACCGGTTCCGAATAGGCGACCGCAGCACAACGTTCCGGCTTCATGAACAGGCCGGCGGTGACGACGTCGAAACGGCCGGCCTGCAAGCCGGGGATCATGGCGCCATATTCCGAGATCGAGGCGACGATGTCGTTGACGCCAAGGCGTTTGAAGATTTCACGGGCAACGTCAGGCGCCGCACCCGAAACCTTGCCGTCGGCAGCGACCGCCGTATAGGGCGGCTCGTTGGCGATGGCGACGCGGGCAAAGCCTTGCGCCTTGAGCTCTTCGAGCTTGCTGTCATCGGCAGAGCCGGGCGTCGAGGCGGCCAGCACCGCCGTCAGCGCGACACCGGCGACGCCGGCCAAAATGGCAAATTTCTTCATTGTTCCCAACTCCTTGTTTGTCTGTCTTCTTGGCTTGCTTGAGGCGTCGCCGCCTCGCATGGCAGTCAGACCCGATGTCCGGCCGCAATGATCTTCTTCAGGAAACCTTGCGTGCGCTCCTGTTTGGGATGGCGGAAAATCTCGTCGGGCTTGCCCTCCTCGACTATTCTGCCACGGTCGAAGAACAGCACCCGGTCGGCGAAGTCATGGGCGAAACCCATCTCGTGGGTGACCAGCAGCATGGTCATGTCGGTCTCGGCGGCGAGCTTGCGCATGACGTTGAGCACCTCGTCGACGAGTTCCGGGTCGAGCGCCGAGGTGACCTCGTCGAACAGCATGATCTTCGGCGACAGCGCCAGCGCCCGGGCAATCGCGACGCGCTGCTTCTGGCCGCCGGAAAGCTGCGCCGGCATCGCTTTGGCCTTGTCGACCATGCCGACCATGTCGAGCAGCTCCATCGCCCGCTTCTCGGCGGCGGCCCGCGGCACGCCTTTGGTCAGCATCGGTGCCAGCGTCACATTGTCGATGACGCATTTGTGCGGAAACAGATTGAACAGTTGGAAGACCATGCCGATCTTCTGGCGCATCTTTGCCAAATGCCGTTCATCGGCCGTCAGCAGCCGGCCGTTGCGCTCCATGTGGTACAGCTGTTCGCCGTCGACCTGGATGTGGCCGCTGTCGATACGCTCTAGCGTCATCAGGATGCGCAGGATCGTCGTCTTGCCGGAACCCGACGGGCCGATCAGTGCCAGCTTCTCGCCGGGCATGACCTGCATCGAGAGGCCGTCCAGCACCTTGAAGGTGCCGAAGCTTTTCGAAATGCCGTCGATCTTGATGATGGGCGCCGACAATGAATTTCCCGTGCTGGAGAAGCGATGCCTTTAACGATGCGGATCGCGGCAAATCATGTCAATCAAGAAAATAATATCATGACAATATTTCGGACTCCGCACAATTGCCCGCCATTTGTTGCCTAGATCGCAAGCAGGAGATGCTCGGGATCGCCGAGCAGCAGCTTGGTGACAACGCCGAGACCGGCACGCAGTTCCCCCTCCGTGGTCGAGCCAAGCGAGATCCGCACGGCCGGATGCCAAGGCGTCTGCGAAATGCGAAACGACGTGCCGGGCGCGATCGCCACGCCCTGCAGGCGGGCCTGGGAAACAAAGCTTTCCTCGCCGCGGTCATCCGGCAGTTGCAGCCAGACATGCAGCCCGTCGCGATGAGCGCGATAGTCCACTCCGGCAAGCACCTCGGCGGCGATGTCCAGACGCCGCCGCAAAGCCACGCGCTGCCATCGCACGAGTTCCATCGCGGTGCCGTCGGTCACCCATTTGGTGGCGATCTCGGCCACCAGCGGCGTCGCCATCCAGTTCGAGACGAGGTGGCGGTTGGCCACCGCGGCGACATAACGATCGGGCGCCGCGAGATAGCCGATGCGCAGGCCCGGCACCACGATCTTGGTGAAGGAGGTGACGTAGAGCGTGCGCTCGGGTGCAAACGCCGCGACCGGCGGCGGCCGGTCCTCGACCAGTGGGCCGAGGACGTCGTTTTCGATAATGGCGATATCATGCCTGCGCGCAACGGCAGCAATCTGTTCGCGCCGGGCGGCGTCCATCAGAGTGGCCGTAGGGTTGATCACCGAGGGCTGCACGAACACGGCGCGGATGTCGGACAGCCGGCAGGCCTCGTCGAGGGCTTCCGGGATCAGCCCATTGTCGTCGATCGGCAAACCCTCGAGATTGAAGCCGAGATAGCGCGCCAGGGGGATCAGCGTATGGTGGCCGATCGCCTCGGTGGCGACGGTCGAGCCGGGCGGCGCCACGCTCATCAGCGCCACTGTCATCCCTGCGGTGGCGCCGTTGGTCAGACTGATGTTCTGCGGCGACACGTCGAGGCCGCAGAGGCGTAGCCACTCGACACCCACCGCGCGGTGGCGCGGGAACACCATGTTCGGCCTGAACGACAGTGCCGAGCTCGACGGCAGGTTTTCGGCGAGCCAGCCCAGCGCCTGCCTCAGCCGCTCCAGATGCATCGGTTCGCAGACCGGCTTCAGGATGGAGAGATCGATGACCTCGCCCAGCCGCTCCGGCAGATAGGGCGGCTCCGGCTCGCGGCGCTGCGTCTGCACGAAGCTGCCGCGGCCGACCTCACCGGACACCAGCCCGCGGCGGATCAGCTCCTCATAGGCGCGGCTGACCGTCTGCACGGAAAGTTTGAGATCGTCGGCGAGCTGCCGGTGCGTCGGCAACCGAGCGCCATTGGCCAGGCGCCCGTCATGGATGGCGCGCGCGAACTGGTCGGCGAGCGATTGATAGGCCGGCCGCCGGATAAGAGCGGGATCTGGTCGCCAAAATGTCATGACTTATTAGAGATCGAAATCAGTGCAATTGACAATCGAAATAATGCGCCGTCATGGTGTCGGGCAGTGGAAGTGGACGGTCATGGCTGCAGCGAAACTCGATCCGATCGATCTCAAAATCCTCGACGCCATCCAGCGCGACGGGCGCATCACCAAGCTGGCGCTGGCCGAGAAAGTCGGCCTGTCGCCGACGCCGTGCTGGATGCGGCTGCGCAAGCTGGAAAAGGCCGGCATCGTTTCGGGCTATCACGCCAGGATCGCCATGCGCGCCATCGCGCCGGTCGCCACCGTGCTGATGGAGGTGACGCTTGCCAGCCACCGCCAGGCCGATTTCGACCGTTTCGAGCGCGTCATCCGCGACATCCGCGAGATCGTCGCATGCTGGTCTGTCGGCGGCGGCGTCGATTACCTGCTGAAAGTCATGGCGCGCGACATCGACGCCTATCAGCGGCTGGTCGACACCCTGCTCGGTCGCGAGATCGGCATCGACCGCTATTTCACCTACATCGTCACCAAGACGGTGAAGGAGGAGAGTGTGCTGCCGGTGGCCGACCTGTTGCCGGCGTCGTCGTGAGGTCGATCTCTCGGACCACAGGTCTAGGAGATTGGTCGCTGACCCACGCGGCGTCGTCATCCTGGGGCGGAGCAAGGAGCGAAGCGACGCGGCGCAGACCCCAGGATCCATTCCGTGACTTGCGAGCGCCGCTTTGGTGCAAAATTCTGCTCCGCTGTATCCTCGGCAGAGGTTACGGGATCCTTGGGTCTGCGCTCCGCTTCGCGTCGCTCCGCCCAAGGATGACGAGGCTGAGGAGGTTCAGCCAATCTCGAAGGTTTGCGTTCTGCCCTGAGACCAGAGAGATCGTCCGTTCCGGCAGACCTAAAGAGACAATCTCTCTACGCGCGGGCACGCAAACAGCCTCTCTGTCCGTGCAGCGCGGATAGTCTTTCCGTATCACCCAGAACCGGGAGGTCTCGAACATGTCCGCACATTTTGCCCGCTCGCAGCGCCATGAAGCGCTTGATCGCCTTGCCGACCGACGGCTGCTGCGCGAACTCGCCTATGTCGATGGCCACTGGACGGCAAGCGAGACCGCGGAGAGTTTCGAGATGACCGATCCGGCCACCGGATCCACCGTCGCTTTCGTTGCCGCGCTCGATGCCCGGCAGACGACATTGGCGATCGATGCGGCATCGCGCGCCTTTCCTGCCTGGCGCGCATTGCTGCCGCAGGAACGTTCGAAAATCTTGCGAAAATGGTTCGATCTGATCGGCGCCGCCAAAAATGACCTGGCCCTGCTGATGACGCTAGAACAAGGCAAGCCGCTGAAGGAATCGCTCGGCGAGATCGATTACGCAGCCTCCTTCGTCGAGTGGTATGCCGAGGAGGCAAAACGCCTCAACGCCGAAAGCGTCACCAGCCATCTGCCTGATACCGAGATGATGGTGCGGCGCGAGCCGCTCGGCGTCGTCGGCGTGGTCACGCCGTGGAATTTTCCCGCGGCCATGCTGACCCGCAAGGCTTCCGCCGCGCTCGCCGCCGGCTGTACCATCGTCGCGCATCCTTCCTCGGAAACGCCGCTGTCCGCATTGGCGCTGGCCGAACTCGGCGAACGTGCCGGCCTGCCGGCTGGCGTCTTCAACGTCCTCACCGGCAAGGCTTCGACCATCGTTGGGCGGATGTGCGAAGACCCGCGCGTCCGCGCCATGAGCTTCACCGGCTCGACCGAGATCGGCAGGTTGGTCGCCGCGCAGAGTGCGCCGACGATGAAGCGTCTGGTGATGGAACTCGGCGGTCATGCGCCGCTGATCGTCTTCGCCGACGCCGATCTCGACAAGGCTGTGACCATCGCCGTCGACGCCAAATTCGCCACCTCCGGCCAGGACTGCCTCGCCGCCAACCGCATCTATGTCCAGCGTCCGCTATACGATCGGTTCTGCGCTGCTTTCGCCAGACGCGTCGAGGCATTGCGGACCGGCAATGGCCTCGCTGACGACACCGAAATCGGACCCTTGATGCACGAACGCGCCGTCAAGAAGGTCGAGGAGCAGGTCGCCGATGCGCTCGCCAAAGGCGCGCGTTGCCTGACCGGCGGCAAGCGCCATCCGGCCGGGCCGCTGTTCTACCAGCCGACCCTGCTCGCCGACGTTGGCGACGACGCCCTGATCATGCGCGATGAGACCTTCGGTCCGGTCGCAGCGGTGACGCCCTTCGACGGCGAAGACGAAGTGATCGCCCGCGCCAACGCCACGGAATACGGCCTCGTCGCCTATGTCGTCACTGAAAACGGCGGCCGCCAATTGCGCATGGGCCGCGCGCTCGACTATGGCATGGTCGCCATCAACCGCGTCAAGATTACCGGCGCGCCAGTCCCCTTCGGCGGAGTCAAGCAGTCCGGCATCGGCCGCGAGGGCTCGCGTCACGGGCTCGAAGCCTTTACCGATCTCAAATATCTCTGCCTCGACGTTGCGTAAGCCGCGCCCGACACATTTTCCTCAGGAGTAGAAAAATGCTCGACCAGTCAAACGAACTCGCCGCCTGGGATCGCGATCACTTCTTCCATCCCTCGACCCATATGGGAACGCATGCGCGTGGCGAGAGCCCGACGCGTGTGATCGCCGGTGGCGAAGGCGTCACCATCTGGGACAATAACGGCAAGAAGAGCATCGATGCCTTCGCCGGGCTCTATTGCGTCAATGTCGGCTATGGCCGCCAGAAGATCGCCGACGCCATCGCCGCACAGGCCAAGAACCTCGCTTACTACCACGCCTATGTCGGCCACGGCACCGAGGCGTCGATCACGCTTTCCAAGATGATCATCGACCGCGCGCCGCAAGGCATGTCGAGGGTCTATTTCGGGCTCTCCGGTTCCGATGCCAACGAAACCAACATCAAGCTGATCTGGTACTGCAACAACGTGCTCGGCCGGCCCGAGAAGAAGAAGATCATCTCGCGCTGGCGCGGCTATCACGGCTCCGGCATCATGACCGGGTCACTGACCGGCCTCGACCTGTTCCACAACGCCTTCGACCTGCCGCGTGCGCCGGTCCTGCACACCGAGGCACCCTACTATTTCCGCCGCGCCGACCGCTCTCTGAGCGAGGAGCAGTTTTCGCAATACTGCGCGGACAAGCTCGAGGAGATGATCCTCGCCGAAGGGCCGGAAACCGTTGCCGCCTTCATCGGCGAGCCGATCCTCGGCACCGGCGGCATCGTGCCGCCGCCAGCCGACTATTGGGAAAAGATCCAGGCGGTGCTGAAGAAGTACGACGTGCTTTTGATCGCTGATGAAGTGGTCACCGGCTTCGGCCGATTGGGTACCATGTTCGGCTCCGACCACTACGGCATCAAGCCCGATCTGATCACCATCGCCAAGGGCCTGACCTCGGCCTATGCGCCGCTCTCCGGCGTCATCGTCTCCGACAGGGTCTGGCAGGTGCTCGTCCAAGGCTCCGACAAGCTTGGCTCGCTCGGCCATGGCTGGACCTATTCGGCGCATCCTATCTGTGTTGCCGCCGGCGTCGCCAATTTGGAACTGATCGACGAGATGGACCTGGTCAGGAACGCCGGCGAGACCGGCGCCTATTTCCGCGCCGAGCTGACGAAAGCCGTCGGCGGCCACAAAAACGTCGGCGAGGTACGCGGCGACGGCATGCTGGCGGCAATCGAGTTCGTCGCGGACCGGGACGATCGCGTATTCTTCGATGGCTCGCAGAAGATCGGACCGCAGATCGCGACCGCACTTGCGGCAAGCGGCGTCATCGGCCGCGCCATGCCGCAGGGCGACATTCTCGGTTTTGCGCCGCCGCTCTGCCTGACGCGGGAAGAGGCCGACATCGTCGTCTCCAAGACGGCCGATGCGGTGAAGAGCGTGTTTGCCAATATCTGAAGAACCGACATGAATGCCATGACGAAGACCATCCCCGCCACCATGGCCGCCGTGCAATTGATCGGGCACGGTGGGCCGGAAAAGCTCGTCTACCGCACCGACGTCAAAGTACCCTCGCCCGCCCCTGGTGAAGTGCTGGTCAAGGTCACCGCTTGCGGTATGAACAACACCGATGTCTGGGTGCGCCAGGGCGCCTACGGCACTGAGGAGGATGCAGCCGCCGTGTCGACATGGCGGCGGCAAGGCAACACACTGACCTTCCCGCGTATCCAGGGCACCGACACGGTCGGCAACATCGTCGCCGTTGGCGACGGCGTGTCGCCGGCCCGCATCGGCGAACGGGTGATGGTCGATTTCTCCATCTACAATCGTGACGACGATTCATTGGCCGACATCGACTATATGGGCCACGGCCGCGACGGCGGCTATGCCGAATACCAGGCCGTGCCGGCCGAGAATGCCCATGTCGTCAGCACCGACCTGACCGACGTCGAACTTGCCACATTCTGCTGCGCCTATCTCACCGGCGAGCAGATGCTGGAACGCGCCGCATTGAAAGCCGGCGAGCGTGTGCTGGTCACCGGCGCCTCGGGCGGCGTCGGCTCAGGCATCGTGCAGCTGGCGCGGGCACGCGGCGCCATTCCCTATGCCATTGCCGGCAAGGGCAAGGAACAGGCGGTGCGGGATATCGGCGCCGAGGCGGTGATCACCCGTGGCGTTGCCGATCTGCCGGCCGCCGTCAGCGCTGCGACCGAGGGCCAGCCGATCGACGTGGTGGCCGATCTGGTCGGCGGCGCGATCTTCAACGACCTCCTGCGCATCTTGAGGCCGGAAGGCCGCTACGCCACGGCTGGTGCAATTGCCGGCCCGGTCGTGCAGCTGGATCTGCGCACCATGTATCTGAAACAGCTGCAACTGCATGGCTCGAGCCAAGGCACGCGGGCGGATTTCCGCCGCATCGTGCGCTACATCGAGGAGAAGAAGATCCGGCCGCTGGTCGGCGGCGTCTACAGGCTGTCCGATTTCCATCGCGCCCAGGCCGATTTCATCGCCAAGGACTTCGTCGGCAAGCTGGTCGTTGTGCCGGACGCGGTCGGCGTTCCTGAATAGCGCGATCAGCTCGACGATCGGACCTGCTTGGCGGCAGCCTCGAGCGACCGTTCAAACGCGTCGATCACTTGGTCGACCTGCGGCTCGGTGATGATCAGCGGCGGGCAGAAAGCCAGCGCATCGCCCATATTGCGCGAGATGACGCCGTTCTGCTGCATGAAGCCGTTGACGAGCCCGCCCAAGGCACCGACCGTGCCCCACGGCGCCTTGTTCGCCTTGTCGCCGACCAGTTCGACCGCCGCAATCAGGCCGATGCCGCGCACCTCGCCGACAAGCGGGTGCGAAGCGAGCGTGCGCAGCCGCTTCTGCATGTGCGCACCGACAGTGCGCGCATTGCCGACAAGGTCGCGCTCCTCGATCAGCTTCAGGTTCTCGAGCGCGACCGCAGCCGCAACGGGATGGCCGCCGCCGGTGAAACCGTGGCCGAACGTGCCTATACGATTGCTTTCGTCGGCGATCGGCTCGAATACCTTGTCGTTGATCAGCAGGGCTGAGATCGGCAAATAGGAGGAAGAAATCTGCTTCGACAGCACCATGATGTCGGGCCTGATGCCGAAGGCCTGCGAGCCGAACATCTCACCTGTTCTGCCGAAGCCGCAGATCACCTCGTCGGCGACGAGCAGGATGTCGTGTCTCGACAGCACCGCCTGTATCTTCTCCCAATAGCCGGCCGGTGGAACGATGACGCCGCCGGCGCCCATGATCGGTTCGCCGAAGAAGGCGGCGATGGTTTCCGGTCCTTCGGCCAGGATCAGCTTTTCCAGCTCGTCGGCGAGCCGGCTCGAAAACTGCTCTTCGCTTTCACCCGGCAGCGCCTCGCGCCAATGGTGCGGCGTCGCGGTGTGCAGCACATTGGCGATCGGCAGATCGAACGAGATGTGGTTGTTGGGCAGGCCAGTCAGGCTCGCCGAGGCGATGGTGACGCCGTGATAGCCCTTCTTGCGGCTGATGATCTTCTTGCGCGCAGGCTGGCCGAGCGCATTTGACCGGTACCAGATCATCTTCATGGCCGTATCGTTGGCCTCGGAGCCGGAATTGGTGAAATACGCCTTGCTCATCGGCACCGGCGCCATCTGCACCAGTCTCTCGGCGAGATCGATCAGCGGCGAATGCGATTTGGAGCCGAAATCGTGATAGTAAGGCAGCTTCGACATTTGCCGTATTGCCGCATCGACCAGCCGCTTCTCCGAAAAACCGACCGCGACGCTCCAAAGCCCGGCCATCGCCTCGATATAGCGGTTGCCGGCAAGGTCCTCGACATAGATGCCGTCGCCCTTCTCGATAACGAGCGGCCCCGACTCCTGATGCTTGCGCGCATTCGTATAGCCATGCATGTGAAAGCTTATGTCGCGGGCTTCGGGAGAATTCGGTCGTGCGTCCATGATGGCTCCTGTGCTGCACGCGGAAACAGTCCTGCCGCCGGTCCGGCTCGGCAGGTCCCCCGTGCATTATGCCGTTTGATGCATCTTTCCCGAACGGTATAGTGTCAAGCGCTTTCGACAGGGCCAGCGGATGAATGGACGCATGCAGAACTTCGGCTTGACCTGACCGTGGACCATGTCGACTGCATTGTCGCCGGCGCCGGCGTTGTTGGCCTGGCGATCGCGCTGGCACAGCGCGGCATCGATACGCTGGTCCTGGAAGCCGAGAGCGCTATCGGCACCGGAATAAGTTCGCGCAACTCCGAGGTCATCCATGCCGGCCTCCACTATCCGGTTGGATCGCTGAAAGCCCAGCTCTGCGTGGCGGGCCGGGAAAGACTCTATCGCTATTGCGAGGAGCGGGCGATCCCACACGCGCGCTGCGGCAAGCTCATCGTTGCCACAAATGCCGAACAGGAGCCGGTGCTCGCCTCCATCCGGGCCAATGCACGCGCTTGCGGCGCCGGCGAGCTGGTGCCGTTGCGCGAAGCCGAGGCGCGTGCGCTGGAGCCCAGCCTCAAGTGCACGGCGGCGCTGCTGTCGCCGGCCACCGGGATCATCGACAGCCACGCCCTTATGCTTGCGCTGTTGAGCGACGCAGAGGAGCACGGGGCGGCACTCAGCATCAACACCCGCGTCGCCTCCGGCCGCATCGAAGCGGGCCGCGTCGTGCTCCAGACGGTGCGCTGCCGGCGGCGAGCGCTTCGAGATCGCCACTCCGCGCTTCATCAATGCCGCCGGGCTGGGCGCCGCAGCACTTGCCGGTTCGCTTGAAGGGCTCGATCAGCAATTCGTGCCAAAGCTCCATTATGCCAAGGGCAATTATTTTTCGGTGGCCGTCCGGGCGCCCTTCTCGCGATTGGTCTATCCGGTGCCCGAACCCGGCGGCCTCGGTGTTCATCTGACGCTCGATCTCGACGGCGTCACCCGCTTCGGGCCGGACGTCGAATGGATTGATCAACTCGATTATCGCGTCGATCCAGCTCGCGGCGAGCGTTTCTACAGCGAGATCCGCAAATACTGGCCGGACCTGGCCGATGGCAGCCTGCAGCCCGCCTACAGCGGCATCCGGCCGAAACTCTCCGGTCCCGGTGAGGCCAATGCCGACTTCGTCATCCAGGACGTGGCGGTGCATGGCGTGGATAGCCTGGTCAACCTGTTCGGCATCGAAAGCCCCGGCCTGACCTCCTGCCTGGCCATTGCCGACCATGTCGCGCAGCGCCTCGCGCCGAACTTGTAGCGTGCGGTGCCCCGCGCAACGATCTGCACTGTATCAAAGCGCATTGCGTGAACTTTCAGTGGCAAGTCGCCTATGAGGCACATCGCGCACTTGCAGCCCGCTTCGCGCTCTGATTCCCTGCACTCTGGGCTGTCCTGATTCGCACTGCCCGGTTCAAAGTTTTCGCAGTGCGCCCGGGACAAGCTTCCAGCGACCACTCGGCGTATCCAGGGAGAACGGCAATGAACACCGCGGCGAGGCCGGTAATCTCGGAGATGAGGCCCAAGATCACGGTTGTCGGGGTCGGCGGCGGCGGCGGCAACGCCGTCAACAACATGATCGCCGAAGGCCTGCAGGGCGCGGAATTCATCGTCGCCAACACCGACGCCCAGGCCCTTGCCATGTCGAAGGCAACGAGGCTGATCCAGTTGGGCGCTCATATCACCGAAGGTCTGGGCGCCGGGTCCCTGCCCGAGGTCGGCCGCGCCGCGGCCGTGGAATCCATCGACGAGATCATGGACCACCTTGCCGGAACGCATATGTGCTTCGTGACCGCCGGCATGGGAGGCGGCACCGGCACCGGTGCCGCGCCTGTTATAGCGCAGGCAGCGCGGGCAGCCGGAATACTGACCGTCGCCGTCGTTACCAAGCCATTCGTCTTCGAAGGCAGGCGCCGCATGTACGCTGCCGATGAGGGCATCGAGCGCCTGCGCGAAAGCGCTGATACCGTCATCGTCATCCCCAACCAGAACCTGTTCAGGATCGCCGACGCCAGAACCACGTTCGCCGACGCCTTCGCCATGGCCGATCGGGTTCTCTATGCGGGCGTCGGCTGCATTACCGATCTGATCGTCAAGGAAGGCTTGATCAATCTCGACTTCGCCGATGTAAAGTCGGTGATGCGCGACATGGGCCGCGCCATGATGGGAACCGGCGAGGCCGCCGGAGAAGGCCGCGCCAAGAAGGCGGCGGAAGCGGCAATCGCCAACCCGCTGCTCGACGAAGCTTCGATGATGGGCGCCAAGGGCGTCCTTGTCTCGATATCGGGCGGCATGGACATGACGCTGTTCGAGGTCGACGAAGCTGCTACCCGCATCCGCGAGGAGGTCGACAACGATGCCGACATCATCGTCGGCGCCATCTTCGACAAGGCACTCGCCGGAAAATTCAGGGTGTCGGTCGTGGCGACCGGCCTGCGGCGTGGCCTGGAGATTCCGCTGCTGGCGGAACCGGAAGTTCGCATGAACTGAACGCGTATCGCGTGCGGCTCGCTCAGCTGATTGCCAGCCTTTCCTCACCAGGGCCGCGCGCGGTCGATGACCTCCATGGCGCGTACAGCAAAACGGCCGGCCAGTGGTGCCACATCCGCCGCATCGGCCGCAACCGCGCTGCCGGCCAGCACGCGGTCGGCGATGCCGACGAAGATCACCGCAAAGCGGAACATGGCAAACACCAGATGGAACTGCTGCAGCGGCGCCGTCGGCACGGCGTGAGCGAAGTAATGATCGAGGAATTCGCGCTGTGTCGGAATGCCGAGTGCTGCCTGATCGAGGCCGAGGATGCCGCCATATTCGTCTGATGAGGAATGCCAGGGCATCGAGCAAAAGCCGAGATCGGCAAGCGGATGGCCGAGCGTCGATAACTCCCAGTCGAGTATGCCGATCACCTCGGGCCGCGCAGGATGGAAGATAAGATTGCCGAGACGGAAATCGCCATGCGCGATCGAGACTCGGCCGTCATCTGGCGGAAGATGTCGCGGCAGCCATTCGGCGACGGCTTCGAGCGCGGCAATGCGTTCGCTCGGCGATTCCCGCAACTGTCTGGTCCAGCGCGCGATCTGTCGTTCAAAATAGTTCCCGGGACGGCCGTAGTCGCCGAGCCCGACCTCTTCCGGCCGGACTGCGTGCAGCTTTGCCAGCGCCTCGGCCATGCCGAAATAGATGCCGCGCCGCTCGTCCGGCGCCAGTCCCGGCAACGCGCCATCGTGGAACACCCGGCCGTAGAGCCGCTGCATCAGATAGAACGGTGTGCCGAGCGGCTCGTCGCCGTCGTGAAAGAGCACCGGCCGCGGCACCGGCACGTCTGTTGCCGCTAGCGCCTCGATCACCCTGTATTCGCGATCGACGGCATGAGCGCCGCGCAGGATCGGTCCCGGCGGTTTCTTGCGCAGCACCATGCGGCGGCCGCCATAGTCGACGAAATAGGTCGGGTTGGATTGGCCGCCGACGATCCGCTCAAGCGACATCTGGCCATCGCCAAAATGCGCTCTCAGAAAATCCTCCAGGCGTGCTGGATCGAAATCCATCCTCATTGCCGGCTCAGCGGTTCCCGCCGCGACCTGTTTCGTCTTGTCTGCCGGCTTCGACATGCCAGCGCCAGAAGCCTGCCCCCTCCTCGTTGAGAAAACGGTTGAGCACCATCTTGTGAACTTCGTCGGCGCCGTCGACCAGGCGAGCCTGGCGGGCATAGCGGTAGATCCATTCGAGCACAGTGTCTTTCGAATAGCCGCGGGCGCCGTTGATCTGGATCGCCACGTCGGCGGCGTCATGCAGCACGTTGGCGACCTGGATCTTGGCCATGGAGACCTCCTTGCGGGCAAACCCGCCGCGATCGAGCTCCCAGGCCGCCTTCATCACCAGCAGCCGTCCGATCTCGATGCGTATGGCAAGGTCGCCGAGCATCAGTTGGATACTCTCGCGGTCGGCCAAAAGCTGTCCGAAACCGCTACGCTCGGCGGCATAGGCGCGCGCGATCTCGATGCAGCGCTTGGCAAGACCGAGCCAGCGCATGCAATGGGTGAGCCGCGCCGGACCGAGCCGGACCTGGGTAACCCTGAGGCCGCTGCCTTCGCCGGCAAGCACGTCCTCGACCGGGATTTCAAGCCCGTCGAATTCCAGCTCGCAATGGCCGCCATGCTCTTCCGGTCCCATGATCTCGATGCGCCGCACGATCCGCCAGCCCGGCTGGTCCTTATGGAACAGCAAGGCCGAAAGGCCGTGACGCGGATCGTCCGAAGTGCGCGCTATGAGAATGAAATGGCTCGCCTCTTGCGCGCCGGTGATGAACCATTTGCGGCCTTTGACGACATACCTGTCGCCGCGCCGTTCGGCTCTGGTCAGGATCATCGACGGGTCGGAGCCGCCCCCCGGATGCGGTTCCGTCATTGCGAAAGCCGAGCGCACCTTGCCCTCGACGATCGGCTTCAGCCATCTTTGCTTCTGCTCCGGCGTCCCCAGCCGTTCCAGCACCATCATGTTGCCGTCATCGGGGGCCGCGGAATTGAATACGACCGGACCGAAGATCGAGCGGTTCATCTCTTCATAGCAGACCGCCATATCCACCTTCGAGAGGCCGGCCCCGCCGGTCTCGGGCTTGAGCTGCAGGCACCACAGGCCGGCTGCTTTCGCCTTGCCCCGCAACGTTTCGAGCAGCGGCAGCGCAATATTGCCATGGCCGTCATAGGAAGCCTTGTCTGCCTCGAGCGGCAGGATCTCGCGCTCGACGAAGTCGGCGATCCGGCTGCGGAAGGCCTCGGTGCGGACGGAAATGTCGAAATTCATGGCGCTCACAAGGATGAAACGAGTTGCCGCCATCGACTCCGATGGTCGCGCCGGTAGTGTAACTGCCGTCGTTGGATGGGAGCAACAGCAGTGCACCGGCCGTTCCTTGCGCACGTCAAAGCGCCGGTTCGATATGGATCGATGCCGGCGCGCTGCCGATGCCGGTCGAATTCCAGGATCAAAGAGTACTCAGGTTTCGTATGGCTAACGTCCGCGACAATGCTCAGGCCAATTCGATGACAGCACAGCCATAGCCGTCCAGCGTCAACACTCCGGAGACAGGCTCTTCGCTATCGAGCAGGTTGCTGCCGGAGGGAACGCCGGTTACCGCAACGGGCGTGTCTTTGATGTTTTGCACGAACAGCAGCCGGCGTTCGTCATTCTCGCGCATCGTGACCTCGACGCCTTCCGGCAGATCCGGAACCAGAGGCTCCACATTCGCGTCCACGAAAGTGCGCGTAGCGAGCTGAGCTGTCAGCTCCGGGGTTAGATAAGTGCCGACATAGAGCACACGGCCCTTGCCGACGGCGCGGGAGGTAATTGCAGGCGTTCCTGCCGCGTAGCGGTTCGACCAAACCCCTACAATTTCGACTTCCGGTTCGACTGCGAGGTTCTCATAGAAATAACCGGCATCGAACTCGTGATTTCCGACGGTGAAACGACGGATACGGCGGCTGGATTCGGCCGGTCTGTCGGGAGGAATGACGAGCCCGCCGGAGCGCGACATGGTATTGAACAGGCCATTGGCCCCAGGTGCCGCCAGCCGCCCGAAATCCTCGACGCGAACGCCGGTCAGCTTCGACAGCGACCGGCCTGGCGGCGTCTCGCAGATGACGTGGTTGTTTTCGTCGCGGGTTCCCGTGCGCGCGCCGATGATGACGGTACCGCCATTTTCGGCAAAGAGTTGCAGCCGCTCGGTCCAGCTGTCCTTCCAGATCACCCAATGCGGCACGTAGAACACCTTGAGCTTCGACAGATCGTCTTCCGGGTGGATGAAGCCGCAGGCGATGCCGCGGTCATAGCAATACTGATGCAGCAAGGTTGCATCATCCTGCGGACTTGGCAGGCCGATGGGGAAGGTCTTGTGGGCTTCCTGATTGTCGAAGTCCGAGCCGGCGATGCCGACATCCATCCGCACATAGGTGCCCAGGATCTTGTTTTTCAGCGCCGTCAACTCGGTGGCGAACTGCCTGGCTTCGTCATAGCGGCGGCGAGCGACATCATCGTGGTCGATGATGCCCATCCAGTATATCTCCGCACCGAAATGCGCGGGGCGCCAGCGGAAGAACATGATACCATCGGCGCCACGCGCAACCGACGACATCGCCATGCGCCGCATTTCGCCCGGCTCCGGCGTCAGCGTGCAGAAGCCCGGCTGGGCGCCAAAACCCGACTGTTGTTCCGGCACTATGTAGTTGCCGGAAAATCCCCTGCAGATGTCGAGATGCAGTGCCTGGATCTTGGCGTGGTTGCCGAGGCGAAAGAACTCGTCATAGAGGAACGGATAGATGTCGTAGCCGACGAAGTCGAGATCGGTGGAGAATTGGCCGCGAAAGTCGATGTCACGCAATCCGCCGAGATTGTGGAAGATGAACCAACTGGCATTCGCTTCTCTCAGGATCTCGACCTGGTCGTGCTGGAACCGTGCTGTCGAAAAGGCGAGAAAACGGTGGTAGTCCTGGAGGTGACCGGGACCGGGAAAGGACGGTGAGAATTCCAGCGGGAAGACAATTTCGCTGAAATCGCCGTAAGCCGTCGCCCAGAAGTCGCCGCCCCAGGCGAAATTCAGCCTATCTATCGTCTGGTAGGTTTCCTGGAGATAAGCCTGGAATTCCTTCAATGCCGACGGCGAATAGGATTCCGGCATGCTGGTGTTGAGTTCGTTGTCGGTCTGCCAGCCAATGACATTTGCGTTGTCGCGGTAGTGGTCGGCCATCGCCTTGGTGATCTTGCGGCTATAGTCGCGAAACACCGGGCTGCTGGTGTCGGCATACTGGCGTGAGCCGTGGCTCATCGACCGGCCATTTCCATCACGCCGCAGGATTTCCGGATGTTTTGCCGTCAGCCAGCGCGGCGGAGTGGCGGTCGGCGTGCACAAGATCGTGCTGACGCCGTGACGCGCCAGCCCCTCGATTGCGCGGTCGAACAGGCTGAAATCGAAGATGCCTTCACGCGGTTCGAAAATGTGCCAGGCGAATTCGCCGAGGCGGGCGACGTTGAAGCCGGCCTCGGCCATGCGCCGGGCGTCGTTGTCCCAGTAACTCTCGTCCACATGTTCGGGGTAGTGCGGCGCGCCGACCAGAAAGCGGTCGGTTTGGATCGTGCGCCAGACCGACAGGGCGCGGCCTTTTGAAGTCTTGTTCACGAAGGATACTCCTGCAGATCAGTCGGTGATGGTGGACTTGTGGGCATTGATCGTCCGCTCATCGACAGAGGAAAAGAGATAGACGTCACGCGGCTCGACCTTGAAGCCGATGGTCGCATCGGCAGCGACGGCACTCGCATGGCCGATCTGGACGGTGACGTTGCCGCTGCCGCTTTCGGAACTGACGCATTGCAGCGGGCCGGCGTCGGCATAGAGGATGGTCTCGCGGCCGAGATGCTCGACCAGCCTTACCCGTCCGGCAAAACTCGCCGTCTCTTCCGCGGCCAAGCTGATGCTCTCCGGCCGGATTCCCATCGTCACCCTATCCCCGACCTGTACGGATGCAGCGTCCGTCAATTCGACAGTCAAGGGAGAAAGACCGGCGGTCGACAGCGTGGCGGCGCCGCCGGAGACAGCGGCGACCGTCACTTCGAAAAAATTCATCCGGGGTGCGCCGAGGAAGCCGGCGACGAAGAGATTGGCCGGATTGCGGTAGAGTTCGAGCGGAGCGCCCACCTGCTCGACCGAGCCGCGATTGAGCACGACGATACGGCTTGCCATTGTCATCGCCTCGGTCTGGTCGTGCGTAACATAGACCATGGTGGCGCCGAGCCTGGCGTGCAGATCGGAAAGCTCGACGCGCATCTGCGTGCGCAGCGCTGCGTCAAGGTTGGACAATGGTTCGTCGAACAGGAACACGTCGGGCGAGCGGGTTATCGCACGGCCGATGGCCACACGCTGACGCTGGCCGCCGGAAAGCTGTTTCGGCCGCTTTTCGAGCTGGTCGGCAATGCGAAGGATCTTGGCGGCTCGCAGCACGGCAGCGTCGATCTCGGCCTTGGGGCGATGCGCCATGCGCAGGCCGAAACCCATGTTCTCGGCGACCGTCATATGCGGGTAAAGCGCATAGGACTGGAAGACCATGGCAATGCCGCGCTCACCCGGCTCGGTGGTGGTGACATCACGGCCGTTGATGAGAATCTTGCCGGTCGAGACGGTTTCAAGCCCGGCGATGATCTTCAACAGCGTTGACTTGCCACAGCCTGACGGCCCGACGGTGACAATGAACTCGCCCTGTTCGACGCTGAGATCGATGCCGCGCAGCGCGTGGTAGCTGCCATAATTCTTTTGTATCTGCCGGAGTTCAAGACTGGTCATGGAGCCCTGCTTGCGAAATCAGTTTCGGATCGGGTGGGCGACGCCTTGAAGCCATGGTCGCTCATCCCTTGACCGCTCCCATGGTGAGGCCGGTGATGAAGTGCTTCTGCATTAGGAAGAACATGGCAACCGGCGGCAAAGCCACGACGATGGTGCCAGCCGAGATCAGGTTCCAGGCCGAGACCCATTCGCCGCGCAGATTGGCGAGGCCGGCGGTGACCGGTTTGACGGTATCGCTGATGGTGAGCACGACCGCCCAGAAATAATCGTTCCAGATAAAGGTGAAGAGCAGGATGGCCAGCGCCGCGAGAGCCGGCCGCACCAATGGGACCACGACATGTACCAATGTCTGAAACGGCGTCGCGCCCTCGGCCCTGGCGGCCTGAAACAGTTCTGCCGGCAAGGCGGCGATGAAGTTGCGCATGAACAGTGTCGCAAACCCGGTCTGGAAGGCGATGTGGAAGATGATCAGGGCCGCCATCGTGTCGTAGAGGTTGAGCCGCACCATGAGATCGCGCACCGGGATCATCATGATCTGGTGCGGCAGGAAGTTTCCGCCGACGAACAGGGCGAAGACGAGCATGTTGCCGCGAAACCGGTAACGGGCGAGCACGAACCCGGCGAGCGTGCTCAAGATGAGAACGCCGATCACCGAGGGGATGGTGATGGTCAGGCTGTTGAGGAAGTAACGTGCCATCGGCGTCTGGGTGAAGACCGCCGTGTAGTTGTCGACCAGGCCGAATTGCGTCGGCCAGCCCCACAGATTGCCGCCCATGACATCCTGCGTAGAGCGGAACGAGGTGAGAATGATGGCAAAGAGCGGCGCCAGCCAGACAATCAGGATGCCGACCACCAGCACGACATAGAGGCGACGCTGCCAAATAGCAGTTTCGGGAAACGGGCGAGGAAACATCAGCCGCCCCTTTCATCGGCGCGGATCATCCGCGTCAGGTACCAGGCGATGAAGACCGCCATGATCACGAACAGCACCGAGGCAATGGCCGCGCCATAGCCGAAGCGGTAGGAAAAGATGGACTGCTCGAACATCTGATAGGCAAGCACCTCTGACGAACCGAAGGGGCCGCCGCTGGTCATCACCGAGACCATGTCGAAGGAACGCAGTGCGCCGACGACGGTGACGGCGATGGCGATAAAGGTGACCTGCGTCAGCTGCGGCAACACGATGTGGCGCAGCATGTTCCAGCCCCTGGCGCCGTCGACCCGCCCGGCGCCGATCAGGTCCTCGCTGAGATTGTTGAGGCCGGCGAGATAGAGCACCATGCAGAAAGCGATCTGCGGCCACAGTGCTGCGATCACGACGGCGAAGGTGACGAAGTTTTCATCCGACAGCACTGCCGGGGCGGTCGCGCCGAAGGTGCGGAAGATCAGCGCGAGAAGCCCGAATTCCGGCGTATAGACCCAGGTGAAGACAACGCCGACGGCAACAGAAGCCAGCACCAGCGGAATGAAGAACAGCGATTTGAGGAGGCGCATACCTCGGATTTTCTGGTTGACGAGCAGCGCGATGGCGAGGCCGAGCGGCGGCGCCAGCATGAACATCACCAGCCAGATCAGATTGTTCTTCATCGAAACATAGAACTGCGGGTCGGCGAACAGTTCGCGGTAGTTGCCGAGGCCGATCCAGACCATCGGGCTGAAGCCGTCCCATTCGTGCAGGCTAATCCATAGGCTCTCGACCGCAGATGCCAGAATGACGACGGAAAACAGCACAGCGGCGGGCAGAATCAGAAGTGTCGGTGTCAGCCACCAGCAATGGCGGCGCCAAAGCTTCGTCATTTTGGGAGACCTCATTCACGTAAAGCATCGGGGAGCAGAGCACGAACCCCGCTCCCCTCCGCTGGGAGGCGCTAGATCTTGAAGATCCGGCGACGAGTTCCCTCGAGACGCTGAAGAATGGCATCCCGGCGCTCCGGCTTGGCCATGAATTCCTGGAAGCCGACCAGGCCGGCCTGGGCCATGTCGGGATCGGTATCGCGGTCGTAATATTGCGACGTGCCGGCCACCGTCTTCAGGCTTTCCACAGCTGCGTTGACCAGCGGGTCCTTGCTGGCCGGAAGGTCGTTGCGCGGCGGAACGTTGCCGCCAGGCTCCAGATAAGGGCCGAAATTTTCCGGCTGGTAGAAGAAGGCGAGGAACTCGCGGGCACCCGTCTTGTTCTTGGCATTGGCCGGGATGTGGACCGAATTGACCGAGAATTCTTCGTAGCGGTCGAGGGCGCCGTCAATCTTCGGGAAAGGGGCGAATGTCAGCTGCGCGAGATCCTGCTCAGGGAAAGTAGCCTTCACGAAGGCGCCGAGGTTCATCATGCCGGCCTTCTTCTGGGCGAGGAAGGCGCCGGCCTCCTGCCAGCCGAACGACGTCTGATCCGGCGTGAAGAAACCCTGCTTGATCAGTTCTTCCCAGTGGTCGAAAACAGCCTTCAGCGCCGGGTCGGTGTAAGCCATCTTGCCGTTCATCAAGGCAAAGTGCTTGTCGAGACCGTTGATCCGCAGGTTCATCTGGTCGAACCATCCGGCCGCCGGCCAGAGTTCCTTGGTGCCGATGCTGACGGGAATAAGGCCGGCAGCCTTGGATTTCTGGCCGTAAGCAAGGAATTCGTCCCAGGTCGCCGGCACCGTCAGTCCGTGCTCGGCAAAGACGTCCTTGCGATAGAACATGCCCCACATCGTGCCGCCGGTCGGCAGGCCATACTGCTTTCCGTCGACAGTGACGGCACCGGTCGTGGCACCCAGCACGTCCTTGTACTTTTCCTTCTCGAACAGATCCGAGATGTCGTCGAACAGGCCGCGGGTGACGAAGGCGCGCATGCGGTTTCCGGAGAACCAGAAGCAGACATCCGGCGCGCCGGCGACAAGGTAGTTGCGGATCGCGGTCTTGTGGGCCTCGTGATCCATATTGTTGATCACAACCTTGGTGCCGGACTGCTTCTCGAAGTCGGCGGCGATGCGCCGCAAAATCCGCAGGGCATCGGCATTGTTTTCGTCTGAAATGATGGTGACTTCGCTCGACTGGCTGAGTGCCGGCATCGGGAAGCCCGCGAGCGCTGCGGCGGAAATGCCGCCCGCTCCCTTCAGGAAATTGCGCCGCGTCGACGGCTTTTCAATCCACTTGAACGTCATTGTTACTCCTCCCTGTTGTCAATTCTCTACTGGCACTCCAGCCGGCGCGGTTGTTCTTCTTCAACGGCGCGGCTCACCTCTCGGGCAAGAGAATATGCTTGCCCGCCCCTTCAGAGCGCGGTGACATTGCTAACCGGATTAATTTCGCTGACCCCCGGTTCGGGTGTTGAACAGTCGGGCAAACTTATGCATATGTTTTCTCGAGAGGCAATAATTAATTTACAAAATTAAGAAAGCGGATCCGTGAAGCTCAAGGGTGACCCGAGCACGACTCGGGCGATGAACCGCAGACTGATCCTCAATCTCTTGCGGCAGGAGGGTCCGCGCAGCCGGGCCGACATAGCGTCCGTTACCGGCCTTAGTCCGGCAGCGGTCACCTTCGTTGTGGCCGACCTCATCGAGGAGGGCCTGCTGATCGAAGGCAAGACAGTCGTGGGCTCGGCTGGGCGCCGCCCTATCCCGGTGGATATCAACTATGCCAACGGCCTTGCCATAGGTTTCAAGCTGATGGTCGGATCGGTCGAGTGCGTGGTCACCGACCTTGCGACCAATCCGTTGGGCTCTTTGCGCGTCAAGCTCTCGGACAGCGATCCCGACCATATCATAGCGACCTTGGCCAAGGCGGTACCGGAGCTGATTTCCATTGTCGATCGGCCCGCTGCCAAGCTTGCCGGGATCGGCGTTTCAATGCCTGGCGTCATCGACAACCAGAAGGCCGTGTGTATCCGCAGCAATCGCTACAACTGGGACAACGTTCCCCTTGGCCCGATGCTGGCCGAACTGGTAGACGTCCCCGTGTGGCTTGAGGACGACACCAATGCCTATGCCATTGCCCAGCAACTCTTCGGCCTGGGACGCCAGCACCGCAATATGGCTGTGCTGGCGATCGGCGTCGGAATCGGCTGTGCGCTCGTCTTCGAAGGCAAACTCTATCGCGGCGCGAACGGTGCCGCCGGCAAGTTCGGCCACAGCTCTTATGAGGAGAACGGCCGCCTTTGCGAGTGCGGAAAACGCGGCTGCCTGATGGCCTATTACGCCGAGCCGGCGATCCTGCGCACCTGGCGCGAAGCCACCGGGCACGACGAAGCGGACAGCAAAGTGAGCCTTATGGCAGCCTTGGCAGACCGCGAACCGCGAGCCGTCGCCATTCTCGAAGAAGCCGGACATGGCATCGGCCGGCATCTCGCCAATCTTGTCAACATCACCGACCCGGAGGTCATTGTCGTCGGCGGTGAAGCCGTGTCGTTTGGCGATGCGCTGTTTGGCCCAATGCGGCTGACGCTTGGAAAAAATACCTTTCGCGCGGGACCACCAATGCTGCTGGACTGGGAGGACAATTCCTGGGCAAGGGGAGCGGCTGCTCTCGTAACGCAGAAGCTCTTTGATTTCGAAACATCTGCCGGCAACGCCGCTCCGCTTTCAAAGCCGGCCCTATGGTCGGCATAGGCGAGTGAAATAGACAGCCCTGCGCCTCAGGCCGCCCGAACGCTGCGCGCTCCACGCGCCCAGGCCGGCAGCCAATCGCCATGCGCAACCAGCAAATCATCGACCAGAGACCATATCTGGTCGAGGTCGAGCTCGGCCGCCGTGTGCGGGTCCATCATCGCCGCGTGATAGATGTGCTCGCGGTTCTCGGTCATCAGCGCCTGGACCGTCAGCTCCTGGACGTTGATATTGGTGCGGATCAGCGCGGTGAGCTGCACCGGCAGGTCGCCGATGAAGGTGGGTTGAATGCCGGAGGCGTCGACGAGGCATGGCACTTCGGCCGCGCAATTATATGGCAATGACGTGATGCAGCCATTGTTGCGGACGTTGCCGTAGATCACCGACGGCTCGCCGGTCCAGACCGAGTTCATGATCGAGGACGCATATTCCTTCGACTGCTCCACTTCGATCTTGTCAGCCGAGCGATAGGCTTCCGCTTGCCCCTTCCAGCGTTCGATCTGCTCGATGCAGCGCTTCGGGTATTCGTCGAGCGGGATACCAAATTTCTCGATCAGATCTTCGCGCCCGTCCTTGATGAAATAGGGTGTGTATTCCGCGAAATGTTCGGAGCTCTCGGTGACGAAGTAACCGAGGCGCTTCAGCATCTCGTAGCGCACTCTGTTCGGGCAGCGCGGATTCCACCCCGGCTTCGGCGCCCGCCCTTCGCTGTAGGCGCGCAGCAGATCCGGATAGAGGTTGCGGTAGGAGCGGTCCGGCTGGCGATGCTCGAACTTCAGGTAGAAGGCCATGTGGTTGATGCCGGCCGAGCGGTAGCGAATCTCCTCGTAGGGAATGTCGAGATCATGCGCCAGTTCCATCGCCGTGCCTTGCACCGAATGGCAGAGGCCGACCTGCTTGATATCGGGATATTTCTCCGCGATGGCCCAGGTGTTGATCGCCATCGGGTTGACATATTGCAGCATGATCGCCTGCGGGCAGACGGCGAGCATGTCCTCGCAGATCTTCCAGAGATGCGGCACGGTTCTCAAGCCTCGCATGATGCCGCCGACACCGAGCGTATCGGCGATGGTCTGGCGCAGCCCGTATTTCTTCGGAACTTCGAAATCGGTCACCGTGCAGGGCTCGTAGCCGCCGATCTGGAAGGCGACGACGACGAAATCGGCGCCCGCCAGCGCCTTGCGCTGGTCCGAATAGGTTTCGGCTTTGGCCTTGACGCCAAGCGTCGAGATCAGCTTGCCGACGACGATTGCGCTTTCCTCGAGCCGTTGCGGATTGATGTCCATCAGCGCGATCATCGCGCCGGATAAAGCCGGACGCTGCAATATGTCGCCGACGATGTTCCTCATGAACACCGTCGAGCCAGCTCCGATGAAAGCGACCTTGGGATTTCTTGCCACAACAACCTCCGGCATAAGCAATCAGGCTACCTCGAAAGCGGCTTTGACCAGCCGTTCGGTGTAAGCGGTTTTGGGATGGGACAGGACTTCGTCGACCGGCCCCTCTTCGACGATCTTGCCGTGCTGCATGACGATGACGCGGTGGCACAGCGCCCGCACGACCTTGAGGTCGTGCGAGATGAAGATGTAGCTCAGGCCCCGTTCGCGCTGCAGCTTGCGCAGCAATTCGATGATCTGCGCCTGGACCGAGAGATCCAGCGCCGATGTCGGCTCGTCGAGCACGATGAATTCCGGTTCGAGCGCGACGGCGCGGGCAATCGCAATACGCTGGCGCTGGCCGCCGGAAAACTCGTGCGGGAAGCGCGACAGGATATCGCCGGGCATGCCGGCGCTGATCAGTGCCTCGCGCACGCGCTCGATCCGATCGTTCCTGGTGGCGCCGATGCGGTTGACGACCAGCCCTTCCTCGATGATCTGGCCGATCGTCATGCGCGGGTTGAGCGACGAGAACGGATCCTGGAAGACGACCTGCATGCGCGACCGCAACGGCCGCATCTGGGCCCGCGAACAGCCATGGATCGGCTGGCCATCGAAATAGATCTCGCCGCTGTCCGTGGTGTTGAGCCTGAGCAACGCCTCGCCGAAGGTGGTCTTGCCCGATCCGGATTCGCCGACGAGACCGAGCGTCTCGTGCCGCCGAAGGGTCAGGCTGAGACTGTCGACGGCGACGAGTTCGCGCAGGTCCGGCCTCATGAACGTGCCATGCCGCAGCATGAAGGAGACGCGCACATCCTTGGCTTCAAGAATGACGTCGGCGCCTTCCGGCAACGGATTTGCCTGGCCGCGCGGCTCGGAGGCAAGCAGGTGGCAGGTGTAGGGATGCTGCGGATTGGCGAACAGCCTCTCCGTCACATTGTGCTCGCGCATCTCCCCATGCTGCATGACGTAGACATAGTCGGAGAACTGCCGCACCACGGTCAGGTCGTGCGTGATCAGGATCACCGCCATGCGCAGTTTCTTCTGCAGGTTGCGGATGAGATTGAGGATCTGCGCCTGAACCGTGACGTCGAGCGCCGTCGTCGGCTCGTCGGCGATCAGCACATCGGGATCGTTGGCCAGCGCCATGGCGATCATCACACGCTGGCGTTGGCCGCCGGAAAGCTGGTGCGGATACTGTTTCAGACGCGCCTGGGGTTCAGGAATCTGCACCTGCTGCAGCAGCTCGAGCGCCCTTGCTTCGGCCTGCCTGCGGCTCATCTTGCGATGCACCCGTATCGCCTCGACGATCTGGCTGCCGATCGTGTAGATCGGGTTGAGCGAACTCATCGGCTCCTGGAAGATCATCGAGATGCGGTCGCCGCGCAGTTTGCGCCGCGCACGCTCGGAAAATTTCAGGATGTTCGCGCCGTTGTATTCGACCGTCGATTTCGGCGACACGACTGCGCGCTTCGACAACAATCCCATGACGGTGCGCGCCGTCACCGACTTGCCAGATCCCGACTCGCCGACAATGGCGATCGTCTCGCCGCGATAGAGCTGGAAGGAGATGTCCTTGACCGCTTCCACCATGCCGTGCTCGACCTTGAAATCGACGGCGATGTTGCGGGCATCGATGACCGGGTCTTCCGAACGGCCGTCATGGTCGAGCCGGACAGGCGGTGCGAAGGATTTGACGAGCGCGTGTTGCATCATGTCACGTCAATACGGATCGACCGCATCGCGCAGTCCATCGCCAAGCGCGTTGAACGCGAAGACGGTGACAAGCACGAAGCCGACCGGCGAGAGGATCCAGGGATAGGTGCCGATGACCGAATAGGTCGCCGTGTCCTGCAGCATCAGGCCCCAGGAGATCAGCGGCGGCTTCACCGCGAAACCGAGAAACCCGAGAAAGGATTCCAGCAGGACGACACTGGGGATCGCCAATGTGACGGCAACGATGACGTGGCTCATCACGTTCGGAAAAATATGCTGCATGATGATGCGGCCGTCGGTGGCGCCGACCGCCATCGCGGCACGGACATAGTCGATCCGCGCCAGTGCCAGGGTCTTGCCGCGCACCTCGCGCGACATCTGCGCCCAGCCGAGCGCCGACATGACGACAATCACGAATGCCAGGAAGACATTCGTCGGGGCCGTCACCGGAACGAGCGACGTCAGCGCCAGATAAAGCGGCAATTGCGGAAATGCCAGCACCAGTTCGACGAAGCGCTGGACCCAGACATCGAATGTTCCGCCGAAATAGCCCGACACCATGCCGACCGTCGTGCCGATCACCGTGACGATGAAGACCACGGTCAACGCGATCATCAGCGAGATGCGCGAACCATAGATCGCACGAGCCAGCACATCGCGGCCGAATTTGTCGGTGCCGAGGAAATGCACCGGCTGGCCGTCGGTAGAGCCGAAGAAGTGCCGGTTCGCGGGAAGCAGGCCGAGCAGCCTGTACGCCGCGCCCTTGACGAAGAAGCCGAGCAGCCGCGGATGGTCGTAGTCCGGCCCGACGACGGGTTGGAAGGTAACCGGGTCGAGGTCTTCCGAATCCGCCAGGGCATAGACGCGTGGCTGGAAGACGAAGTTGCCGTCTCTGTCATGGAAGCTCATCATCTGCGGCGGGGCAAAGCCGACATCGGTCACCTTGGGATCCATCGGTGCGAAGAAGTCGGCAAACACCGCCAGCAGCACCAGAAACGCGACCAGGATGAGCCCGGCCATGCCGGTCCAGGACCGTTTCAGGCGGCGCCAGACGAGTGCGATGTAGCTCTCATTGCCGGGCGGCTTGATCTTGGCCGGTTGCTCGGCAAGTGGCGGCAGCGATGGCTCGAAAGCAAGCATCTCAGGACCCTGCATATTGGCGCACACGCGGGTCGAGCATGACGAGCAGCATGTCGGCGATGATATTGCCGACGATCAGCGTCGCCGACAGCACCATCATGAAGGTCGCCGTGACATAGACGTCGCCGACCGCCATCGAGCCAACGATCGCCGGGCCAACGGTCGGCAGTGCAAAAATGATCGCAGTCTCGATCTCGCCGGTCAGCATATAGGGCAGCACCACGCCTTGATACATGACTAGCGGATGCAGCGCATTGGGCACCGCATGGCGCATCACGACCGCACCGCCGCTGAGACCCTTGGCGCGAGCGGTTTCGACATATTGCGCGTTCAGCGTGTCGAGCAGATTGCCGCGCATCACCCGCATGTTGTAGGCGAGCCCGCCAAACGTGGCGATAGCGACGACCGGCCAGACATGCCGGACGAGATCGACGAACTTCGCCCACGACCACGGCGCGCCGCCAAATTGCGGCGAAAAGAAGCTGCCGATCTCGGAAACATTGAACTGGAAGACCAGCAGATAGACGATGATCAGCGCCATCAGGAAGCGCGGCACCGTCATGCCGAGGAACGATATCGCCGACAGCGTACTGTCGATCCAGCTGTACTGTCTGGTCGCCGCCCAGATGCCAAAGCCGATGCCCAGCACCGAAGCCAAGAGATGGCAGACAAGCGCAAGCAGCAGCGTGCGCGGCAGCCGCTCGCCCACCACGTCGGCGACGGGCTTGTTGTAATACAGGCTGTAGCCGAAGTCGCCGCGGGTGATGATGCCGGCGATCCAGTTCAGGTATTGGAGCGGAACCGGCTTATCGAGGCCATGCTCCACGCTATAAGCCTTCGCCTGGGCATCGGCCTCGGCAAAGGAGGCTCCACCCTGGTTGATGAGCTGCAAGCGGATGTAGTCGGCATAGTTGCCCGGCGGTGCCTGGATGATCGCGAAGGTAACCACGCTCAAAATGGCGAGAACCGGTAATGCGGATGCTATGCGCATAAGCAGAAATCGCAGCATCGGCCGTTTCTCTCCTCGCTCGGTTTCAGTTATCCCTCGCCGCTGGCTTTGTCCCGGCCGCGCCAGCAGCGCGGCCGGGAATTTTCAAGTCAGGGGAGGAAAACTCAGTTCGTCGGACCCTTGTCGCCGGGCTTTCCGGGAAGCTGTTCGGGGAACAGTTCATATTTCTGCTGCTTGTCGACAGCGACCCAGACCCTTTCGCGAATGATCGAATCTTCGGCCCAGTTGAACATGAAGATCGGCGTTCCCTGCGGGATATTGGAGAAGCGGTTGTTGATGATCAGCGCGCCGGGATATTCGGTCAGCCCGACGGTATAGACGTGTTGCGTCGAGATCTTCTGGAACTGCTTCATCAGGCTGGCGCGCTCGTCGTTGTCCTGCGCCGAGACGAACTTGTTGACGATGTCGACGAGGTCCTTCTCGAACGGCATCAGATCGACCTGGCCGTTTTCCGGAGCGCGATGGTTCCAGCTTGTGCGCGGACCGACCGGCGCCAGTTGCTCGGTGTTCTGTACGACCGAGGTGAGCTCCTCATCATTGCGCCTGACCATCCAATCGAAACGGCCGGAATACATGGACGCGTCGCGCTGGACGCCGTTCAACCCGTTCAGGACAACGCGAAGACCTAGCCTCTCCATCTGGCCGACGACGCCCTCCGCGAGGCTCTTGTCGGTGGTGTAGTCGTTGTTGACGAGCATCACGATCTCGACATTCTTGCCGCCGGCGGTGCCGGCAGGAAAATTGACGAAGCCGTCGCCGTCCGTGTCCTTCAGGCCTGCCTTGGCGAGTTCCGCCTTGGCGCCTTCGAGATCGAAAGGATAGTAGACAGTCGACTTCCGGTCGTAGAAGCTCGTACCCGAGGAGAAGCCGCCCGGATAGATGGCGGTGAACGGACCCTTGACCAGCGAGTCGCCGAGCGCCTTGCGGTCGAGCGCCATGGTAACGCCTTTGCGGAAATCCTCGTTGCGGTTCAGTTCGCGAACAGCCTGCCCGCGCTCGTCGGGGTTGCCCCAGCCATTGGCGGAGAAATTCATCCGCAGATTATAGCCGATCAGCCGTGGACCGAAGGCAAGTCGTGCCGGCGCGTCCTTTTGCGCCGCCCGCTTCAGCGAGGCGACGAAGTTCTCCGGCTGCTCCAGATTGGAGATGTCGGCCGCCCCCGACACCGCCTGAACGTCGCGGTCGGCCCAGGTCGACAATTTGTAGTGCAGTTCATTGAGATACGGCAGCTGGTTGCCCTTCTCGTCGACCTTCCAATAGTAAGGATTACGGCGCATAACGATGATGTCATCGGGGCGGTATGCCACCGGCACCCAGGCACCCATCACGGGCATGTTCATATATTCCGGCGGGAAGGCGTTCTTGAACTGCTCGTAGGTGTTCTTCGAATATTTCGGATGCTGCGGCTTAAGGATATGCGACGGGCCGGGGCAGAACTTGCCGTAAGCCATGGCGTAGAGGTGTTGCTTCGGAAAGGCGTCCTTGAAGGTCCACTCGACGGTGTAGTCGTCGATCTTCTTCAGCGTCGTGCCGACGCCGAAGGTCTCCTGCGTCGCGCCGTTCAGCGGCGACACATTAGGGTCGATCACCTCGTCGTCCCAATAGAACATCACATCGTCGGCGTTGAACGGAACGCCGTCCGACCATTTCGCACCCTCGACCAGATGCATCGTCAGCGTGTGGCCGTCCTTCGACCAGTCCCAGCTCTTGGCGAGGTTAGGCAGCGGCTCCGTGTCCTTGGCCTCGACCTGGAAAAGCGGTGCGGTGCGCGTCAGGCATTCGGAAAGGCCGATGTCGATGCCGCCCCAGCCTTGCGTCTGGCCCGCGCCGTAGTTCCAGCCCTCCGGCCGGCCGCCGATGACATGGCGCATCGTATCGCCGTAGACGCCGACGCCGTCCGGCATGTTGCCGGTCTTGAAGACCAGCGGCTCCTTCGGCAGCCGGTCCTTGACCGGCGGCAGCTTGTCTGCCTTGACGTATTTGTCGGTGACCCAATCGGGTTCGTGGTATTCCGGAAGTGCCTTGAACTCCAGGATCGAGTCGCGCGCGACGTATTTGATCTTTCCCTCGGCGGGAAATTGCGCGGGCACCGGCGGCACGGTCGGCTCGGTTGCATACGCGTTCAGCGCCGAGGCCGAGACGCTAAGCGCCAGCCCGGCGAGAATGCCAATGTTTCGAAAATTCCTCATTGTCTCTCCTCCCTGTTGTTCAGGAGCGCGTTGACGCTGCTCCATCTCTCCTCGAACAATGTACAGACGGGTGCGGAAAATCTTCCCGAAAGCTCGCCGCGATCCGTCCTGGCGAAATTCAGACGGCCTGCTTGAGAGCCGTTTTTTCCGCACGTAGTTCCTCGATCGAACGGACGTCGCGCCGCGCCGCGCCGGCCCATTCGCGGGTCTTGACCCTGGATTTCGAAAGCCGTTCCTTCGCGGCCGGCACCGCATCGGCATATTGCGGCAGCCAGCGAGCCTGGGCGACGACCATCTCGTCCACCATTTGCCAAACCTCTTCCGGCGTCGAAACCGCGCCGACCAGCGGATCGTGCAGGACCGCGAGCTTAAGCAGGTCGATATCGCCGGAGATTGCCGCATGAACCGACATGCGCTGGACGTTGATCGAGGAAATGCAAGTGGCAGCGCAGGCCTCCGGCAGCGTAATGCCGGCCGCCATGTTGATACCGAAGCGATCGACGAAGCCGGGCGACTCGATGATCGCGTCCTGCGGCAGGTTGGTGATGATGCCGTTGTTCTTGACGTTGAAATGGCCGCGATAAACGCGGTTCGTCTCAAGCGCTTCGAGAATGTGGCTGGCATGCTCGTTGGAGCGCTTGGCGGGGTCTATCGGCCTGGCGGCGGACTCCAGAAATTGCGGGAACTCGGTTTCGAACCAGTTGCGTGTTTCGGTCGAATAACGAAGGTAGCCGCCGGTCTCGCCGTGGATCCAGTCGGACATGTCGATCCAGCGGGTGATTTCGTCCGGCCGCTTGCGATACCAGGGCAGGTATTCGGAAAGGTGGCCGTTGCTTTCAGTCGAATAGACGCCGAAGCGCTTCAGGACGTCGATGCGCAGCTTTTCCTGCTGCGAATAGACCGGATGCGCCTCGAAGGCGGCAACCAGCTCGTCCTTGCCGATCTTGCGGCCGTTGAGACGCAGGTCGATGAACCAGGTCTGGTGATTGATGCCGGAGCAGACGTAGTCGAGCTCGGTGCGCGACTTGGCGCCGAGCACTTCGGCGATCTGGTCGGCGCCATGCTGGACGCCGTGGCAGAGGCCGACGGTATCGACCCTGCCATATTCGATCGCCGCCCAGGTGTTCATGGCCATCGGATTGGCGTAGTTCAGGAATTTCGCCCCAGGCTCGGCGACTTCGAGGATATCCTTGCAGAAATCGAGGATCACCGGAATGTTGCGCTGGCCATAGAGGATGCCGCCGGCGCAGATCGTGTCGCCGACGCACTGGTCGATGCCATACTTCAACGGAATGCGGATGTCGTCCGCATAGGCTTCGAGACCGCCGACGCGAACGCAGCTGATGATGTAGCGGGCACCCTCGAGGGCAGCACGGCGGTCGGTCGTTGCCGTAACCTTGGTCGGCAGCCTATTGAATTCGACGACCCTGTCGAGGATCGACTTGATCATCTGGAGGTTGCGCTTGCTGAGATCGGTCAATGCGAATTCGACATCCCTGAATTCAGGAACGCACAAAATGTCGGTGAAGAGCTTCTTGGTGAACCCGACGCTTCCCGCACCGACGATAGCGATCTTGAAACTCATCAGTCCTCACCTCGACCTGATCGAACGCTAGGGCAAAGGCGGCGAAAAGAAGCCTGGCCCGCCTGCCACGCTATGCAGGCTGGAATCCGGCACTTCCTCCCATCCGCTCTTTGACCGCGGTTTCTTTTGCTTTTCTCTAGGGATTATGCGCCTTATTCGGCACGCGACCAGAGAAGGATTATGCTTTTAGGGGTAATTTTGTGCTGCGGAACTTGATCGACATCGGGCCGGCGGGCAGGACGGTATCGCTGCCGCGCGGGCGCCAGCGCTTACACACCATGCCGACAAGCACCGGCTATGAAGTGCGCGAGAACGAGGTCTACGACTGGGATGGGCGCAAGCGCGGCCAGACGCCGTTTACCGTGCTCCAGCATACGATCAGCGGCGCCGGCCGATTGCGCTACGAGAACCGGAACTACCGCCTGCAAAAGGGCGACACCTTGCTGGTTCTCGTGCCGCACAACCACCGTTACTGGCTGGCCAAGGGCGAGCGCTGGGAGTTCTTCTGGATATCGATGAACGGCGAGGAGGCACTGCGCATCCACAAGTCGATCCTTGCCGCCGTCGGTCCGGTGCTGCGGCTGCAGCCCTCGACGATCGATCATCTGGCTGATTGCAGTGTGCGCCTGATCACGGGCGCGGTCTCGCCGGGAGCCGCCTCGGCCGTCGCCTATGAAGCAGCCATGGCGCTCTACGATGATGTCTTCGGCTCGCATGCCGTGACCGACGACAAGAGCGCCATGCAGCCGGTCATCGATCACATCAAGGCCAATCTCGACAGGCCGCTCCGCGTTGCAGATCTCGCCGAGATCAGCGGCCTGAGCCGCGCGCATTTCTCGCGCTGCTTCGCCGAGAGCGAGGGACTTCCGCCCGCCGAATTCGTGCTGCAGCAGCGACTGCAGCGCGCGGCGAAGTTGCTGACGAAGGCCGATTTCCTGCCGGTCAAGGAAGTCGCCATCATGTGCGGCTTCGAGGATGCCAATTATTTTTCGAAGGTCTTCCGCCGCCTCTACGGCATCAACCCGACGCAATTCCGCACCAACGGAATGTATGCCAGCCTGGGAACCGCCCGATAGCCCGATAGATTGGTACCGCGCCTGGCATCGGGCGGGGGAACGCTTTTGCTTCCCCTCGGTTTAGGACAAGAGAGCCTGCTCGCCGCTACCGCAACCCGCTCTTCGCGGAGATCGGGCCACAGATGTCAGGGGAGTGATCGATGAACAATCCCGATCCGAACAACCCGAATCCACTGCCGGACAATCCCAATCCGGAGCCGGCCCGGCCGCCTGCCCCGCCGGAGACTCCGCCGGGAGAACCACCAGGCATACCCCCGCCCTCGCCGGATCCAATTCCGACGCCGGACCAGGAGCCGATCGGAGTTCCTCCTGGCACGCCTTCCGAAATTCCTTCGGAACCAACTTTTCCTGGGCCGACCGCCTGAAGGGCGGTCGGAGTGGAGGATGGCAAGGGTGATTTCGGCGAAGCGCTCGAAACGGGTCTTGCCATGGAACGTTTTGCGCTGGCGCTCATTCACTCTTCCATCATGGAAACCGGCGGGCCCTGCAACCAAAGGAGGTTAAAATGAAAGTCGGCAACTGCATGACAAAGGACGTCGAGATCGCCAGTCCGCAGCAAACCCTGCGCGATGCGGCAGAAATGATGGGTCGCCGCGACGCCGGCGCAATGCCGGTGGGCGAGAACGATCGGCTTGTCGGCATGGTAACCGATCGCGACATCGCAATCCGCGGCGTCGCCCAAGGCAAGACACCTGACGCCAAGGTACGGGAAGTGATGAGCACCGAGGTCAGGTATTGCTTCGAAGACGAAGACGCAGAGGACGTTCTGCGCAACATGGCTGACCTGAAAGTGCGCCGGTTGCCGGTGCTAAACCGCGACAAGCGCCTGGTCGGCATCGTTTCGCTGGGCGACCTCGCCACCAACAGCGAGACGGCGACAGCCGGTGAAGCGCTAAGCGGCATCTCGCAACCCGGCGGCGAGCATTCGCAAACGATACACTGACCGCGCACCACCGGCCGGCCTTTGCCCACGACCGAACCGCCGGCTGCATAGGTGCCGGCCTGCTGGCGAAACTGTTCAGAGGCGAACTGGACTGCAACCCGATGAGGAGCAAGCCATGATTACTATGAAGGCCGTCCGTATCCACGATTTTGGTGGACCGGAGGTTCTTTCGCTGGACGCGGTTCCGTTGCCCCAGCCGCATGACGACGAGGTCACTCTCAAGGTCTACGCGGCAAGCGTCAATCCCGTCGACTACAAGGTTCGCGAGGGCTCTTCGGGCGCGGATCTGCCCGTCACGCTCGGCCGCGACGTATCCGGCGTGGTGGAACTGTGCGGCACGCGGGCCCATACGCTGAAGAAGGGCGATCCGCTATATGCCATGCTCGGCAACGATCGCGGCGGCAACGCCGAATATGTCGTCGTCAAGGCAACGGAGGCGGCGGCGAAGCCGCAACGCTTAAGCCACGCCGAAGCGGCCGCCGTGCCGCTTGCGGGCCTTACCGCGTGGCAAGGCCTGTTCGATCACGGCGGCCTCAAATCCGGGCAGCGGGTCCTCATCCATGGTGGCGCCGGCGGCGTCGGTCATCTGGCGGTGCAGTTTGCAAAGGCCGCGGGCGCCTTCGTCGCGACGACCGTTTCCGCGCAGGATTTCAATTTCGTCCGCGCGCTTGGCGCCGACCAGGCGGTCGATTACAAGAACCAGCGCTTCGAGGAAGTTGTCGAGGACGTCGACCTCGTCTTCGACCTGGTAGGGGGTGAAACACAGGACCGCTCGTGGGACGTGCTCAAGCCTGGCGGGACGCTCGTCTCAACGCTTTCCGAACCATCGGCGGAGAAGGCCCGCCTGCATCGGGCTCGCGGCGTTTCCTATTTGACCAAGCCGAACGCGGCGCAGCTTGCCGAGATCAGCCGCCTCATCGACGCCGGGAAGGTCAGGCCGTTCGTGCAGGCAATCTATCCTCTCGAGGACGTCGCCAAGGCCGAGGAACGGCTCGAAAAGCAGCACACGCGCGGCAAGATCGTGCTTCAGGTAGCCGCCTAGCGGACGCAGGCCGTTTTCTGCTGTCCAGAAGCCCGGCGGCCGAGAGTTTGACACAGGACGGCGCGCCGGGCCTGGCCGGCTTAGACTGGTGCCGACTGAAGCAGCATGCGCCGGGTTTGCCGGGATGCGCAAATCAAACAAATCAAGGAGATGCAACGGAGTGTGAGGCACGTCGCGACGACATCGTCGCGCGGGCCGCTGTCAGTTACGGCGAAGCGAAGGGCACAGCGTTTACCGACAGGGGGGCTAGGTTTGTACCGGCCGCAAGCCGCAAAAAAACCGCTTCAAACCGTCGGACACCGGCGATAGGTTCGAACCATGCCTCAGTCCGCCAATCCGACCTCCATTGCCCGTCACGATCAGATGTTTCCAGCGCTGGCTGAGGCGGACCTGGACCGCATGGGCCGTTTCGGCGAAGCCGTGTCCTATGCCACAGGCGAACGGATCGTCAAAGCCGGCGAGCTGGCACCCGGTCTGATCGTGGTCCTGTCCGGCAAGGTGGATATCATCCAAGGCGGCAGCTTCGGCCGGCGCGAAACAATCGTCACGCATGGTGCGGGCAATTTCGTCGGCGAGTTGGCGCAGCTTTCAGCCCGGCCCTCACTGGTGGATGTGGAGGCGATCGAGCCGGTCGGGGCGCTCGTCATCCCCTCACAAAGGCTGCGGGACCTGATGGTACAGGAAGCAAACCTCGGCGAGCGCATCATGCGGGCGCTGATCCTGCGCCGTGTCGGCCTGCTCGTGAGCGGCACAGCCGGACCGATCATTGTCGGACCGGTCGACAGCGGCGACGTGTTGCGGCTGCAAGGTTTTCTGGCCCGCAGCGGTCAGCCGCACCGGGTTCTCGATTCGGCTGCCGATCCCTGCGCCAGGACGCTGATCGAAGAGAACGAGCTAGCCGGCTGCATCGGCCTGGTGAGGCCGATCGACTCCAGCAAGCTGTACGACGTAGCCATTGTCGGCGCCGGACCGGCCGGCCTTGCGGCGGCCGTCTATGCGGCTTCCGAAGGGTTGTCGACGATCGTGCTCGATTGCCGTGCCTTTGGCGGACAGGCGGGCGCCTCCTCGCGCATCGAGAACTATCTCGGTTTCCCGACCGGCATTTCGGGGATGGCGCTGATGGCGCGCGCTTACAATCAGGCGCAGAAATTCGGCGTCGAGATGGTGATACCGGACGAGGCGAAGCTGCTGGGCAGTGCAAGCGACACGTCCGGTGCCCATTACACGCTCGCTGTCGGCAGCGGGGAGACCGTGCGGGCACGGTCGGTGGTGATAGCCAGCGGAGCGCGCTATCGCCGGCTTGACATGGCAAACCTGGCGCAATTCGAGGGAACTTCCGTGCATTACTGGGCTTCGCCGATCGAAGCGCGGCTTTGCGCCGGACAAGATGTGGCCCTGGTCGGCGCCGGCAATTCGGCTGGCCAGGCTGCCGTCTACCTGGCGGCGCATGTGAAGAAGGTATGGCTGCTGGCGCGCGGCAGCAGCCTCGATGCGAGCATGTCGCGTTATCTGGTGGAGCGCGTCATGGCACAGCCGAACATCGAAGTGCTGGCTGAGACGCAGATCACGGCGCTGCAAGGCGACGGCGGCAATCTTGGCAAAGTGCGCTGGCGCAACCGCGACATCGAGACTTCGCGTCCGATCCGCCACCTCTTCCTGTTCATCGGCGCCGACCCCAACACCGATTGGCTGGCGCAATGCGGCGTGGCGTTGGACGGGAAGGGCTTCGTTCGCACCGGGCCGGATATTGGCCAGGAACGTGGTGCGCTGGAGACGAACCGCGGCGGGGTGTTCGCCATCGGCGACGTGCGCTCCGGCTCGATCAAGCGCGTCGCCGCTGCTGTCGGCGAAGGCGCTCAGGTGGTTGCGGCGCTGCATCAATATCTCGCGCGCAACGGCAGCCTCGCCGTGGCGCCACAACTGGTCAGGAGCGTATGATGGCAGACGAATGCAGGCACGTCGGGGATATTCGCGACGTGACGCCGAGCGCGCTCGGTTGCGAGGAATGCCTGAAGAGCGGTTCGCAGTGGGTGCATCTGCGGCTCTGCCGCACATGCGGCCATGTCGGCTGCTGCGACGACTCGCCCAACCGCCATGCCACCAAGCATTTTCGGGCAACCGGCCATCCTATCATCGAAGGCTACGATCCGCCGGAAGGCTGGGGGTGGTGCTACATCGACGAGATCTTCCTCGACCTCGGCGACCGCACTACGCCGCAAAACGGTCCGATCCCGCGCTTCATTTGAGCTTTTTTTGCCAGCGAGCCGCTAGAGCAATTCCAGGAAAAGTTGAACGGTTTTCCGTCCGGCTAGTCCAGGGCTGCTTCCGCTTGAGCGGGCGTATCGCGCCCCTGAGGTGCCAACGAACGCTCGCGCATATGCCTGACGGTCTGAAGGACACGATCGGCAAGAGATGCAAGCGCACCCTGCGCCGTGCGCGTCCCGATGACGGATTCCAGCGTAACCGCCTGCGTTGAGAATTTGTGTTTGAACGACTCTGCGCCACAGAGGAAATCGACCATGCTCAAGCCGTGATCGATCGACCACTTTACATAGTCCATCAACAGGATCACGCCCGGCGACGCCCGGCCGAAATCCGGATCGAACGTCGTCACGAAAGCCATCATGACGTCGTGCTGAACGAAGTTGATCGACACCGCGACCATCACGCCATTGCATTCGAGAACGAAGATATGCAGCACGCCGGCGCGCGCCAGCGCATCGACGAGCGCGGCGAGTACTGGCACGCCCTCTTCGAAGAGGTCAGACTCACGCATGCGCTCGGTCAGCCATTTCCGCTTCAAGGCCGCGAGGCGCTCCAGTACCGGTTGCAGCGGCTCGTCGGGCGCAAGCAGGCGAAATCTCACCTCTCCGGCTTCTTCCAGCGCTTTGATGCCGCGCCGATAGTTCTGGCGCGTCTTTTTCGACTGGTCCGCCAACCATGCCGCTCCGCTTTCCCATTGTCCGGCAACGCGATAGCTGACTTCCGTTCGGTGAAAGTGACGAAGCCTGATGCCGCCGGAAGCTCCCGGCGTGAAAATTTTGCGGGCCGCCGCATCCGGCGAGAGACGGCTGATCAAGGCAAGGTCGAAGCCACCTGCATCGCAGAGTTGGGTCCATAGCTCCTGTAGCGCCGACAACGAGCATTCCGGAGCAACGAGAATATCCCCATAGTCGGTATAGCTGCCGGCCGCCCATTCGAGAAACCGCAGCCCCCTGCGCCTGCCGATCGCCAGCGGAACGACAGCAACGAGTCTCTCGCCCTTCCAGACCAGGCCGATCCGCAACGCGCGCTGGTCACGGCGTTGTACGGTACTCCACCATGCCGAAATCCAGGCATGGCTTTGAAAGATCAGCCCGTCGGTACGATGCCAAAGCTCCATCCAAGCGGTTTCGACCGCAGCCAGGCGATCCGCCGAACGGACGATTTCCAGGCGCTCCGCGCCTAGGACGTCGATGGAAACAGCGGTGTTCATAAAGGAGAACTGTCCTGTGGCTGCGCGACCACATTGGGCCGTCTGTGAAACAGTCGCATGACATGCCTTGCCATCTTCTTGAGGGGCAGGATGTAGAGCCCAAAGAGCGACTGGTAATCGCGCACGTCGCGATCGACCAGGCCAAATTTCAGGTCTTCATCCGGCTCCGGGACAAACTGCGTTCCGAACAGGCGATCCCAGAACGAAAAAAGCAGGCCGAAATTCTTATCGTAGTGACGTGGGTCGATGCTGTGATGCACCTGGTGCCAGTGCGGACACAGGATGATGTTGTTCAACGGGCCGAACGAGATCTTGAGATGCGTATGGCGAACAAAATCCATCATCAGGATGTTGCGGATGACATAGACGTTGATGCCGAAGATAGCGACCTCTACCGGATCGAGTGCAATCAGGCTCCAGATGCCGAAGCAGATGCCCGGGATGACGCCATCCCACATACGGTTCATCAGATCGTCTAGCGGATGAACCCGGTCCTTGGTGATCCCCACCATCACTTCGGCCGAATGATGTACCTTGTGCAATTCCCACAGGAACGGGAAGCGGTGCTGGGCGACGTGGTAGAGGTAGTATGAAATATCATAGGCGACCAGCATGGTTGCGGTGAAGATGACGATCGTCACCGGTCCCGCCGGGCCGCCGAGAAGCGGCGCGTGGATGTTAAGGAGCCAGCCAATTGCCTCGCGTGTGCCATAGCCCACCGCGACGACGAAGGTGACGCCGGCAGGAATGAGCAGGAAAGGCATCATCGCTCGTTTCGTGATCCAGAACAGGGCGTCGGCTCGCGCCGACGGGTGCAGGATGACTTCCTGTGGGAAGGCGAAGTCGAAAAAGTCCCTGAGGGACTTATGTTCGGCAGTTCGCCAGTAGGCGATCACCGCGCTGCCCAGAGCGGTGAGGAGAAGCAGGCCGAGCGTGGTCAGATTGACGTTCGAAAGCTTTTCCACAATCGCTCGGACAAATTCGGAAAACATCGTTGCAGCGGCTCCTGGTCGTAAGAAGGCAGTCTGTGGTCGTAAGAAGGCGATCTGGCGAATAGCAAAGCACAAAATTCCCGCCAAACTCGCAACGCCGCCTGCAACCAGTGGCTGTTGCGAACGCAGCGGGCAAAGCAGGCTGGATGGTGCGAGACTAGCAGATCAACGGTAACGAAACCGCTAAATGTCCAAACGTAATTAATGTCGAATACGGCTGGAACTCGCCCGGCAACTCTACGTTGGCGACGGTTTTTGCCGTTGCGGCGGTTGAATTGGGGCAAGATGGATATCGATCCCGGCTTCGCCCACTTCACCGTGCCAGGCGAGGCGTTCGGCTTGCTGCCTGGTGCCAAAACGCAGCGAAACCCAACCGCCTTGGCCCGGCATGTCACCGCCGGCGCCGATATCGAGCGCAGCATCAGGAAAGCGGATGGCCAACAGTGCCTCGTCGCCGCGCAATACCGTGACCGTGTTTTCGTGCCGGTCGGCATGGAGGCCGGCGGCCAGTTGGAAGACGATCTCGGACTGGCGCCTGCCGCCAAGCAGTTGGTCGGTGATGAGGATGCCATCGGCCCGGCGCGCCAAAGTGCGCTGATGCACGACGCCGAAGCGGCTTCGATAGCCGTCATGCCGGGCGCTCAGCCTCCAGTGCATCCCCGGCTTGCTCTCCGCCAGCGCTGCGACTGCCTTGTGCGACCAGTTGAAATTTCCAGCGATGGTGCTCTGGCTCTTGCCCTCGATGTTCAGCGTGTTGTGCGCCGGTGTGGAGCGGAACCAGTCGCGCCATGCGCCTCCCGAACCGTAGAGCCAGGTGCCGGGATCGACCAGCACCGGCTCACCGTCGATGCACAGGGTGAGCGACAGCGCGTCGGCATGGCCGTGCGCCGCTATCGAGAGATAGCCGAGCGGTCCATGATCGAACGTCAGTTCGACATTGCGGCCATTCATTGCTCCGCGCCAGACGGAGAGCCCGCCTTGCGTGAATGTCTGCAAGCCATGCACCGCGGGCGTCGGGCCCGACGGCGCACCAAAGAAAAGCGAACGAAAATCGTCGGGCTCCGGCGCGTTGCCCGGCGTCCCCAGTAAGCCGTGGATGGCGGCCGCGACGGATCGGACATAGTTCGGCTCGTCGCCCAGCTTCAGCACATGGCCCTCATCGTCGTCGCCGAAGCGGGCGGCTTTCTGTGGCAGCCAGCCGACGAAATTGGCGAAGGCGCCCAGACGCGCTTCGACGGCCGAGGGAAACGGCGTTCCTGCCTGGCGTGCCGCTGCGGCGCACAGCAAGATGAGTTCGGCGCTGAAAGCTGCATAGGTCGGCGTTTGCTCGGCACCGGCGCCGTCGGCAAGAATCTGCTTGTGCGTCTCATTCAAGAGGGCGCCGCGGGCGATTTCGGATCCGGCCCCGAGCGCCAGGCCGACCAGATATTCGCCAGCCAACTCTGCGACGAGATGATTGTTGGCGGAGGAATATCGCGACGGAAACCGCGGCAGCCAATAGGCGCTTGCCGCGAGTATCTCACCGGCTTTCCGCAGCGTCGCCGGGTCAAGCCGGTCACCGACAAGGTCAAGGGTGACGATCAGGCTGATGGCTCGCAGCGCTACTTCGATGCCGGAAGCCCAGCCAATGCCTCGGAACGGCGGATTGGCGGAATGCCAGCTGCCGATTGCCGCCTCGATGGCACTCCGGGATCGATTGTCCTCGCTGAGGAGCAGATGTGCAGCCAGTACTGGCAATTGCTGCAGCCGGTTGATCTCCCAGACATATTTTATATCGCCAAGGTCGCCGCCATCGCGAAAATCAATATCGAAAGTATGAGCCTCGGGGCCAGGCCAAAGCCTGCCGGTCATCGGATCAAGACGCCAAAGCTCAGCAGGAAACAAAAGATCGGGCTCACGCTTTGGCCATGTCCGCCCGAGTGCCGAAAACCGGCCGTGAAGCATCTCTTGCGCGGCCGCCGCTATGGCTTGCCGTTGAGCGTCGGTCGCTGCCAGCGCAGCATGGCGAAATCCGGGCAGCACCGGGTGCAACTGCGGCGATGGATAGCGCTCCCACCCATCATCGCGGCGGCGCGACGCGATCCTTCGACGTTGCTCGCCCAGCCGGTGCAGCACCTCGGCCGGTCCCATGCTGCGCAATCGGTTGATGTACCAGCCGATTCTCATGCACGCCCCGTCAACGTTTCGGTCCTTGTATACCATGCCGTCGAAAAGCTGCGGGCCGGCAATCTTCTTTCCCGTTCGTTGCGGTTAATATCTCCCGCGAGCATGCGGAGGGAGCGATGCAAAAAGCGGTGTATGTTGTTGCCTGGGTGCTCGCCTTGCTTGTGGCTGCCGACGCAGCGCCCATCCCTCTCAAGCGCGGCGTTGGCGTGCATCAGTGGCTCAACTGGTCGCCGGTGGACAAAGATGGAACCTACGTTTGGCCGCCCTATCGCAGCGAAAAGGAGTGGCTTGCGGAAAGCAGGCCGCTCACCGACTGGCCGGCCGGGGAGGTGTTTGCCCACATCCGATCGATGGGCTTCGACTTCGTCCGGCTGAGCGTCGATCCCGGCCCGCTGCTTGCCAGCGGGGACGCCAAGCGGCAGCAGGCGCTGGACATACTTGCCGCCGCCGTCGAGCGGATCACGTCGACCGGCCTCAAGGTGGTTTTCGACCTGCATGGCGTCACTCAGGTTCCCGACTACAGCATGGAGATGATCTATGGCGGCGCCGACAGCGAGGGTGTCGCCCGCTATCGTCAAATGGTTGTGGCGGTCGCCGCCATGCTGGTCAAGATAGGCACCGACAAAGTCGCCCTCGAACCTTACAACGAGCCCGCATACTACCCTTGCGATGCGAGCGGCAGCGATGACTGGCAGCGGATCATGGCAGGGACCGTCCACGACATTCGAGCGGTCAGCAGCGAACTTACCATCGTTGCAACCGGCGCCTGCGGCGGCAGCATTGCCGGATTGGTCAACCTCAGCCCCAGCTTTGATGACCCAAACCTCTATTACAGCTTCCATATGTATGAGCCGCACAGCTTCACCCACCAGCGGCCCGATGACACAATCAGCTTTGCTTCGGGACTTCCCTGGCCGGCCGACAGCAGTACACCCGAAGTGGTGACCGAAACCCTTAGAGCGCGGATGGAAGCTGCCGGCTTGAGCCGGGTCGAGCAGATGATGAACATGGCCACCGCGCGCCAAGCAATCGCGAAATATTTCGAGCAGAACTGGGGCCAGAGCCAACTGGAGGCGAGCTTTCGCCAGGCTGTCGACTGGGCTGAAGGCCATGGCATTCCCAGCCGGCGGCTTTTCATGGGCGAATTCGGCGCTATCCTCATGTCCGCGGACGGCCGCATGGGCGCCTTTGAGGCCGACCGTTCGCGCTATCTCAAGGCAGTGCGCCGAGAGGCCGAACGCTTCGCGATCCCATGGTCTGTCTGGGAGTTCTCCAATCCCTATGGGATGAGCCTCATCCCGCCCGATGGTCCCCCGGTTCCCGACCCCGAGATGCTGCAGGCATTGGGCCTGCCATAGGTGCCGTCACTCGCCCTCACCAGCGAACAACCGGTCGCAACCCCTGACCGCCAGGCTCGATCGAGGAACGGCCTGGGGCAGCTTTCTCCCGGTCGGGTTGTATTGGCACGAAGTGTTTAACACATTTGTTGTACTGAAGTGAGGAATGCGCGCCTAGGGGGAACAATGTGTGGAATTGCCGGATGGATCGGTCGAAGGGCTAAAAATCCACAAGAGCGGGCCGCCAGAATGTCAAACGCATTGCGGCATCGCGGGCCCGATGCCGAAGGCACCGAGATACTGGACCTGAATACCGGCGAGCAACAATTGGCATTGGTCCATCGCCGCCTGGCGATCATTGACTTGGCGCCTGAGTCGAACCAGCCGATGCAGATTGAGGACGGTCGTCTCAAAATAACTTTCAACGGCGAGATATATAACTACATCGAGCTGCGCCAGGAACTGATCGGCCTTGGCCATCATTTTCGAACGCGCTCCGATACCGAGGTGCTGCTCCGAGCCTACGATCAGTGGCACTTGTCCATGTTCGACCGGCTGAGCGGCATGTTCGCCTTTGCACTCTGGGATGCTCAGAGGCAGGAATTGATCCTCGCCCGGGATCCCTTCGGGGAAAAGCCGCTTTACCTCATGCAAAGCGAAAAATTGCTGCTGTTTGCCTCGGAGATCAACGCATTGTTGTCGTCGCAGCAAGATGCGCAGCAACTCGATCTGGATGCTGTGCACGAGTATCTGAACTGGCGTTATGTGCCGGGACCACGCACGCTTTTTAAACAGATCCGCAAGCTCAATCCCGGAAGCTATGCCGTCTGGTCGCAAGGGGTAGTCAAGGAAACGCGCTATTATACGCCTCCGGACCAGGCGGCCCTGACCGAGCGGATCGACGAAAAAACCGCCAAGCGGCGATTTCTGGAACTGCTCGACCATTCCGTCGAGATCAGGATGCGCAGCGATGCACCTTTTGGTGCCTTTCTCTCAGGAGGGCTCGACTCCTCGGCTATCGTCGCGCTGATGGCCAGGCACAGCGCCACACCTATTCGCACGTTTTCTGTCGGGTTCGACGACGCGGCCTATAGCGAATTTGCATTCGCCCGGCGCGTTGCCGATCATTTCAAGACCGATCATTGCGAACTTGTCATCCAGCCAGGCGATCTGATGGATCACCTGCCGGCGATGGTTCGCCAACGCGGGGCACCTGTTTCGCAAAGCAGCGATATTCCAATTTACCTGATGTCGGAGCGCGCCTCCCAGGACGTCAAGATGGTGCTCAGCGGAGAAGGAGCCGACGAGATTCTCGGCGGCTATCCCAAGCATCGCGCGGAATCACTGGCCGGGATCTACCAGTCGCTTGTTCCAGCCTCGCTGCACGATAATGTCCTTTCCCCTTTGGTACGCGCCATGCCGGGCGCGTCGGCCAAGGTCGATACGTTTGCCCGCACCGCGGGCGAAAGGGACTTTGCCGCCCGGATGGTCTCCTGGTTTGGAGCCGTTTCGGCGCAGCAGGGCGCTTGCCTGATCGGTGCGTCCGCAAATCGCCGTTATGAGCGCAACGACTTTCCGTTCTCGTCAAGCGCCACGGCTTCCCATCTTCGCCGCGTGCTGTTTTTCGATCAGACATCGTGGCTGCCTGACAATCTCCTGGAACGAGGCGATCACATGATGATGGCCGGTTCGATCGAAGGGAGAATGCCGTTCCTCGATCGCGACCTAGTTTCGTTCGTCAGCAAATTGCCCGATCGCTACAGGCTGGGTTGGTTGCACAGCAAGCAGATCCTGCGCGACAGCATGGCCAATATCCTCCCGGAGGAAATTCTCAGCCGCCGCAAGGTCGGGTTCAAGGTACCGGTCGCCGAATGGTTTCGCGGCTCGATGAGGAACTACGTGCATGACCATCTTTGCTCGCCTCACTCCGTCATTCGCAGCTATCTGAGTCCGAAACAGCTTGATCAAATCGTCTCGGAACACACCACGCGTGCTGCCGACCACGAAAAGCTGATATGGGCGCTGTTGAATTTGGAGATATTCCACCGCGAATTCAGGCTCGAAGCGCCGCCGCGATCGTCGGCCTCAGCGCTTGACCGGTTGACGGCTTGACGCCGCCGACCGCCAGACATCGCAGATTGCGCCGACAAAGGGGGCGAGCTCAAGCCGTTCCCGATGCACGGCCATGGCACCGGCACCAAGCCTTGCCCGCAGTGCCGGGTTCTCGGCGAGGCGGCTCAACGCGTCCGTCAACGCTGTAACATCGCCTGGCGGCACCAGCAGCCCGGATTGCCCGTCGGTGATTATGTCTTCGACCGCGCCGACCGGGGTCGCCACCACCGCCAAACCGGCTGCCATGCCTTCGATCACCGACATCGGCAGATTTTCGGCGAAGGAGGGAAGAACCAGAATATCGGCCGACGAGATCAGCGATGCGACATCGTCAGGTCCCACCCAACCCGGAAAGGCGATCCGGTCTGCAATCCCCAGCGCGGCCGACTTTGCCCGTGCTGCCTCGACTTCGCCATCGCCGGCAATGGTCGCGCGCCAATTCTTGGCAGGGCTCATGCGGTGCAGTGCCTCCAGCAATTGCGGTACGCCCTTGCGGTCGCCGATGCGGCCCAGGAACAGGATATGCACATCGTCGCCGCCGCCGACATGCGCCAGCGACGGGACTTCGGTCGCATTGGGCACGATCACGATATTGCCGGCTGCGCCCGGCGCCCGGCTGGCGACGAAATCGCGCCAAAGCCTGCCCAAAACGATCACCCGATCGGCATGCTCGAACAGGGCTTTGATACGGCGGCTTATGAAACCGCGGTCGGCTTTCCAGAATGTCTGATACTGCGCCCCGTGCAGATGCAGGACATAAGGTATCGACAGCAGCCGTGCGCAGGCGGCGATCACCATCTTGCGGTAGGTGCTGCCGGAAACTGAGATGTTGATATGAATGACATCGGCGCGTCCAGCCAGTCGTGCTTTAAGCATCCGTAAGCAAAAGCCGAGCATATAGAAGATCGAAAGTCCGACATGCCCCGGGCCACGGCTGGCAAGGAAGCACACATCGATGTCGGCGATTTCTTGCCGTTCGAACTCCTGCTTCAACGCCCCCATGATGCGGTCGATGCCGCCTTGCCCCGAAACGCCCGACGGCGTCGCGACCAGGACATGTATTTTTCGATCGGATATGAGGCGCTGCAACATGATGGTACTCTAAATAACACAGACCGGGTAACTGCAAAGCAAACGTTCCCGATAAGGTTTACGGTAAATCTTTTAGTTCAAACTGAATCTGTTCACCCTTCGCCGTCATCGCGCTGGATTTTCCGCCAGTCGGCGGCTAGTCGAAGGTGAGTTTTCCAGGGACACGCCCTTGCTGCTCCGTTCCACGCTCATTTATGCTCCGGCGATCCTGCTGACGCGAATTTCGGCGCTGCTCCTGCTGGTCGTCGTGACGCGTTTGATCGACCAGACCGAGTACGGCCTGCTCACCCTGGTGGTGACCGTCGGTGAAATGACCGACATTGCCGTCACCAACTGGCTGCGCATCGCCTTGCTCAGGCTGGGCGGCAAGGGCGAAGTCAGCCGCGGCAGCCTGATGCTAGCCGGGCAGGTGTTGCTTGCCACGACGGCACTGGCGCTGGTCATATCGGTAGGCGCGTCTGCGGTGATCGTGCCTGAACGCTGGGTCGAGTTCGCGATCGCGGTCTGCGGCTATCTGGTCGCCGGGTCCATCAGCCGCTTCGCCTTGACAGTGCTGCAGATGCAGCAGCGCCATTCGGTCTATTCGATGCTAGAAGCCCTGCGTGCCCTGCTGCAACTCGCATTGCCGATCGGCGCCATCCTTGTCTTTCAGGATAGCTTTCTGACGGTATCGCTCGGCTCGAGCCTCGGCGCCTTGATTGCCGGCATCGTGGCGGGCACCATGGCATCGCGACGGCTCGTTACCGGTCCGCCGCGCTTCACCCACAGGGACTTCTTTGCGCTCGGTGTGCCGCTGATCGTCATGGCGCTGGTAGGCTTCGGGCTCAACAGCGCGGAGCGTCTGTTCCTCAAGATCTATTACGACGCCAGCGCTGTGGCGATCTTCGCCGCAGCCTATGCGCTGGCCCGCCAGCCGATCGACATGGTCGCCAACGCCATCAACATGGGCGCCTTTCCCGAGGTGGTCAGCCGGTTCGACGAGGATGGGCCCGCGGCGTCGGGCCGGCTGCTGTCGCAACTGATGGCGCTGATGATGCGGCTTTGCCTGCCGATTGCAGCGATGCTGGTCGCGCTCAGCAGCGATATCACCGAGCTCATGCTGCCTTCGCAATATCACGGCCGCTTCGGGCTGCTGTTTCCGATCATTGCCTTCAGCGTGCTGTGCGCCAACCTCACCAGCTTCGTCTACGGCGTCGTGGTGCACGCGCACAAGCGGCCGTGGCTGCTGATCATCGCCAATCTCTTCGGCTCGGTGGCAACAATCGCATTGTCCCTGCTGTTGATCCCCCCGATGGCCGAGATCGGCGCCGCTTTGGCGCTTGCGGGCGGCTCGGTGGTGGGCTCCATAACCTGCATCATCATCAGCGAGCGGCTCACACCGGTGCCGGTGCCGTGGCGCGACATCGGTGTTTCGGTGATCATCTCGCTCAGCACGGGGGTGGCCGCCAAGCTTGCCAGCATGGTGGCCGGCGACGTGCCGGCAATCTTCTCGCTTATCGCCGGCGGCACTGCCGGCGCTGCGGTTTTCTTCGGGCTGACCTCGTTGTTCCACCCCGTGGCAGCGACGCAATTCGTCGCGCAGCTGCGGGCGCGGCTACGGATCGCGTAAAGCGAAGTCCAGGGCCAACGCCTGTTTTGTGGGGGAATGCGAAACTATAAACCGGCGTTTCGGCGCCAGCGACGCTCCCAGAACTCCCGGCACAGCAGTCCCGCATAGGCAGTGTTCGTGTCGTAGTAGCGGCGCCACAAGCGTCGCGGCTCCTGGACGACGCGGAACAGCCACTCCAGTCCGGCTGCTTGTATCAGCTTCGGCGCACGGGCAACCTTGCCGCCATAGACGTCGAAACTGCCGCCCACGCCCATCACGAAGCTTGAGGCGAGTTCATCGCGGTAGCGTTTGAGAAAGCGTTCCTTGCGCGGTGTCGGCATGGCCACCAGCAGGCAGTCGGCATCCGAGGCGTTGATCGCCGCGACGATTCCGGCCTCGTCCTCCGGCTTGAAATAGCCGTTGCGCATTCCCGCTATACTGAGGCTCGGATGGTCCCTGGCAAGTCTCGATACAACCGCGTCGAGAACGTGCTGTTCGGCCCCCAGCAGATACGGCCTGAATCCACGCTTCGCGCAGAGGCTCAGCAGATTGATCATGATGTCGACGCCCGCCACCCGCTCGGGCAGCGCGACGCCGCACAGACGTGCACCCCAAAGCACGCCGATGCCGTCGACATTGACCACGTCCGCCCCGGCCACGTCCTCGCGCAATTCGGCATTCTGGCGCATGGTCACCAGCTTGGCGACGTTCACGACCACATGATGCAGCGGCCGTCGCAGCGTCATCGCCTCGTCGGCGATAGCCAGCGTCTCTGCCATAGTCAGCGCATGGATAGGTGCGCCAAGGAACTCCCGGCGCCGTGACGCCAACAGGGTATGCTGCGCCCATGCCGGGGCGTGCGCGTTCATGCAGCCTGCTCCCTTGCAAGCGTCACTTGTGCGACCTCTGGTTTCTTCCCTTCGATGCGGGCGTCGGGCTTGCGTGCCTTGCGCCACGTCCACAGACCCCTCGTATCGACGAGCTTCTTGTCCTTGAGCGCTTCGGGGTCGACCAGATTGAATTGCCGATGGTCGACCAGGAGGACGACGATATCGGATCTGTCGATGGCCGAAAGTGCGTCGGTGAACACGATGCCCCTGCCCTCGAGCTCATGCGGCAGCGAATTTGTGTTGGGTTCAGCCGCAATGATCTTCACATTGGGGATATCGGACAGAAGCTTCACCACCTCGACGGCCGGGCTCTCGCGCAAATCATCGATGTTGGCTTTGAAGCTGAGGCCAAGACAGGCGATCGTCTGTTTGCGGGAGGGGTCGAGCAAGGCCTCGATATCCCTGACCACCGACATGGGCCGCTCGGAATTGATCCGGCGTGCCGAAGCCATCAGCCGCGTGCTGTTGGGTGCGGCGTCGATGATAAAATATGGATCGACCGCAATGCAGTGACCGCCAACGCCCGGGCTCGGCTGGAGGATGTTCACGCGAGGGTGTCGATTGGCGAGATCGATCACTTCCCATACATTGAGCGACAGGTCCTGACACACCGCGGCAAGCTCGTTGGCAAAGGCGATGTTGACGTCGCGGAACGCGTTCTCCGTCAGTTTCACCAGCTCGGCACTTTCGGCCGTTGTCATGAACAGGTCGCCGGTGACGAAGGTCGAATAGAGTGCCGCGGTCCGTTCCGACGATTTGCGGGACAATCCGCCGATCGAGCGATCGTTGTTGATCAGCTCGGTCAGCACCTTTCCCGGCAGCACGCGCTCGGGCGAATAGGCGACCAGCACATCGGCGTCTTCGCCATGCTGGACAGGAAATTTGAGATCAGGCCGCAGCTCGGCAAGCAGCCCGGTCATGATACGCGTAGTTCCCACCGGCGATGTCGATTCCAACACCACAAGGTCTCCCCGCTTCAGCACCGGGGCGATGCTTCGTGCCGCCGCGAGCACGTAGGTCACGTCCGGCTTATGGTCGTGGGTCATCGGGGTCGGCACGGCGATGATATAGGCGTCCGCCGGCTGTGGCGTGCTGTAGGCCATGAGCTTGCCGTTCGCCACGACCTTCTGGATCAGGCCGTCGAGGTCCGGCTCGACGATGTGGATTTCACCGCGGTTGACCTTCTCGACCACCGCTCCGTTGACATCGACGCCAATGACATTGAGCCCGCGGCTGGCGAAAATGGCGCAGGTCGGCAGGCCGATATAGCCCATGCCGATTACGGAAACGGTCTTGATTTCAGCCATGATGCAGCAGTTCCTCAACAATCCGGTTACTGGCCCGGCCATCGCCATATGGGTTGTGTCGTTCCGCCATGCCGCGATAGGCAGCCTGATCGTCGAGCAGGCGATTGGCGTTGAACAGGATTTTCTCGACATCGGTGCCGACAAGACGGGCGGTGCCGGCCACGACCCCCTCGGGTCGCTCGGTATTTTCGCGCATCACCAGCACCGGCTTGCCGAGCGACGGCGCTTCTTCCTGCACGCCGCCGCTATCGGTAAGCACCAGATAGCTCTGCTTCTGCAGGTACAGGAAGGGCAGATAGTCCTGCGGCTCGACCAGATGGATGTTCGGCACGCCTTCCAGCTCTGCGTTGACCACCGAGCGCACATTGGGGTTTGGATGGACAGGGTAGACGATCTGCACGTCTCCGCGCGCCGCCAATCCCTTCAACGCCGTACAGATGCGCTGGATACCGCCGTCGAAATTCTCGCGGCGATGGCCAGTGACGAGGATCATTTTCTTGGAAGGATCGAGGAACGGGAAGCGGGCAGCGAGCTTCGCGTTCATCAGCCTGTCGGCATCGATCGCGCTTGAAAAGTGCAACAGCGTGTCGATCACCGTGTTACCGGTCACGAAGATGGTGCTTTCGGCCTTTCCTTCGGCGATGAGGTTGTCGCGAGCCTGAACGGTCGGCGCAAAATGCCAGGTGGCGATGTCGCCGGCAATCTTGCGGTTCAGTTCTTCAGGAAACGGCGAGTTGATGTTGTGGCTGCGCAATCCTGCTTCGACATGAGCGACCGGGATACGCTTGTAGAAGGCAGCCAGAGCCGCGGCCATTGCCGTGGTGGTGTCGCCCTGTACCATGACGATATCGGGCTTCGCCTTGTCCAGCACCTCGGCCATGCCCAGGAGCACGCGCGAGGTCACATCGAACAGCGACTGGCCGGGTTGCATGATGTTGAGATCGTGATGCACAGGCAGGCCGGTCAGCTCGACAACCTGGTCGACCATTTCACGATGCTGGGCGGTGATGCATATTTCGGTGATGAAGCCTGGATGAGCAAGGGCCGCACGCGCCACTGGAAAGCATTTGAGTGCCTCCGGCCTCGTGCCGAACACGATCAGCAGTTTCTGCCTGGACGGCAGTTTTGGACGTGAAAGGACGTTCATTGCTGATCCTGGTCGCCTGCAGCCTTCGGGACATGCCGACTATTGCCCGCAAGAGCCATAATAGCGCCGGGAAGCGCCTTCGTGATCTCAATTCTTAATATATGATTAATAACCAAGGCCGCGTTCTCCCGGCTTAACTCTTGTGAAAGGTTGGGCTGACAAGTGTTCTATGGCAGTAGTCTTGAAAAAGAATATATTGGATTGGCTAATATTTTAATCATCGGCCACGCCGACGCATCCCGGCGCTGGGAAAATGAGCTTCTGGCGCGGTTGAGTGTGGCTGGACATGCGGTTTCGAGTTGCCGCGCGCCGGCGCCTGAACCCAATGCGCGCATGATGGATAATGTGCTGGCGCTCGAGGGCCGGCGCTTCGGCCCCTCATTGGCGAGCCGTTCCGAGCCGTTGCCGTCCGGCGACACCGGCCCAGTCGATCTTATAGTCGATCTCACCGCTACCGCCGCACGACGGGGCACGCCTGTCCTGACGCTCGAATTTTGCGGCCACAGCAGCCTTGCCGCGGGCATGACCGAGATGCTGGCGAGCGGGCGTTTGCCAGAACTCACCGCGCGCCTCGACGGCGTTGCCGTCGCCAGGGCGCGGCCGATGATCAGCGATCGGCTCTGGCTGTCCCGAACCAGCAACGACCTGCTCGCCGGCGCCATCTCCCTGATTGCCCAATGTGTCGCCCGATTCTCCACGGGCAAACTTGCGCCGATTGCCGAGAGCCCGGCGCCGCCCCTGCAGAAAGGCGGATTTATCAGGTACTATCTGCCCTTTTTCGGCAGGGGGTTGGTCGACCGCGCCGTGCAAAAACTGCGACGTGGCCGGCGCCCCTTCTATTGGCAGGTTGCTTACCGGCTGATCGATGGTCCAGGCGTCGCCGAAACCGGACAGCTGGATGGCAAGCCCTTCACCGTGCTTGCCGATGACGGACAGCGATTCTACGCCGATCCGTTCGTTCTCGAACGCGATGGCCGCCACTATCTTTTTGTCGAGGAGTTTCCTTACGCCACCGGCCGCGGGGTGATTTCTGTCGCGGAACTTGGCACCGACGGCACTTTCGGCGTCCCGAAAATGGTGCTGGAGGAAGCGCATCACCTGTCATATCCGCAGGTGTTCGCTCACTCCGGCGAGATTTTCATGATCCCTGAAAGCGCTATGGCGCGCGAACTGGTGCTCTACCGTGCCGTGCAGTTTCCGGATCGCTGGGTACGCGATACGGTGCTGATCGCGGACAGGGACTTCAACGACGCCACGCTGCTCGAATCCGACGGCCGCTTCTGGCTGTTGGGGACTGAGCGGTTCGGTCACGGTAGCGCGTCCGACACAATGGCCGTCTATTCCGCCCCGGCATTGCGTGGGCCGTGGGCTGCGCACGCGCTCAATCCGGTCGCCGTCGATCACTCGGCCACTCGGCCTGGCGGCGCCTTTATCCGCCGGGAGGGCTCGCTGCTGCCGGTGCAAAACGGCTCGAGAGCCTATGGTGGCGGCCTCGGCTTGATGCGGCTGGATCGGCTTGACGATTTCGACGTCCGTTTTGAACTGCCCCAGCCAATCGACCCCGGGCCGGCATGGGCTCGCTCCGGCATTCACACGCTCAATCGCGCGGGCCGTGTCGAGGTCGTGGACAGCGCCGGCTGAGCGGATCCGAGGCCCGTGCTTAACGGATCTCAGTCGGCTTCAATGCAGCGACCGAAGACTGGTCCCTGTAGGCAAGCAGCAACACCACGATGATCGTCATGTCCGGCGTTTTTGACGAAAGCGCGTTGTTCGACAGCGCGGCAAGCAAGAACGTTATGGTGCCGATCCATGCGGGCAGCGGCGCCCCGCGCAGCAGCCGGAAGACAAACCAGAATATCAGCGCTGTAAACAGCAGGGCTATGGGCAGGCCGAAGAGCAAGATAATTACCACAGGCGCGCTTTCGATGTAGGGCAGATGCAGCTTCTGCCTGACGATCGCCAGCAGGTCGTCAACGTTCATGCCGAACAGGATGTCGTTCCAGCTGACCAGTCCGAATACCTGGTAAATGGTCACCCGGGCCATGAAGTTTTCGTCGAAGATGGTGTTGCTGAACCGATTCAGCAGACCGCCCGCAAACAGTACAGCTACGAGCACCGCGCCACCGGCAACGGTGAACATCAGTACGAAAAATTTGGCCTGCCGCTCGTATTTGAGCGATAGGCCTGGCCAGGGCACGAACAGTAGCAGAATGAGAATTTCCGCCGTGGCGAGCATCAGCGCAGCGCGAGCGCCTGACGCAGCGCAACCGATGAACAACAGGAAGATCGCCATCACCCGCATCCAGATGCGCCAGTGCGTCAGCGGCACGAATCCAATGCTTGTGGCGCAGAGCGCGCCCAGTGCCAGCGGATGGGACGACAGGCCAGTTGGCCTGAATTGCAGTTCGTTCAAGCCATAGGGCAACAACCGATGTTGAGTCACCGCCTCGATGGTGCCGATGACAGCGCTCAGGACCGCCATTCCAAGCACGACGTCTCCCAACGCCCGCCGCACCTCTGCATTCAATGCCAGCATCAACAGGCCTGTGGCGCCGGCCACCAGATAGGTATCGATGATGAAGCCGGAGGAGCCCGCACGGCCGGTAACGAACAGATAAGGCACCAGCGCGAACATCAGCACCGAATAGCGGATCAACGCCTTGAATATTCCAATTTCATCGCCGTGCAGCAGAAACGGTCGGCTGAAAAGAACGATAGGAAGCAGCAGGATGATCGCATAGGTGCCGAAATGCAGCTTTTCGTAGAACGAGCCTCCCTGGGCCGTATAGTCGACGACCATGTTCATCACCTGCGGCGACACCGTAAAGCGAAGCAGGAGCGCGAACGCCGCGCACAGGAAAAACAGCAGCGACAGCGCGTTCTGACGGCGCGCTCGACTGGACAACACTCGTTCCGAAGCGGCAGCGGGATAGCTCATGGCCCATCCAAATGGCGATATTCGAACGGCATTCTGGGCAACGAAATCCCTTCAACGTCCGCCGGACGGACGGGGTGTATGAACAGTAAAATGGGCCAACTTGGAAAATAAGATGTTAACGATGTTTCTGTAGAGCAGGCCAAGCGTAATGATTTAACAAGGGTTGTCACCATGTCTGCCGGTTCCGGCACACCCCCTATCTCCGCGACGGCTTCCAATAACAGTGCATTCGAGCGTATCGCCAATGCACGGCGCAGGGCATTGCTGCAACAGCATGGCCCAGTCGCGGCGCTAAGCTCCGCGCCGGTGACGCCGCAACCTCCAGAGCCTGTCGCGACTGTGACCCTGGACAAGATCGGCGATTTCCTCGAGCTCGATTTTCGACGCCTGTTCGTCTGGCTGCGGGCCGGCCTCGCCCTGGCCTTCATGCTGGCGGTAATCGGGGGCATTGTCGGTGGCGCGTATGCATTGCTGAGCAAGCAGCGTTACACCGTCACGACCGAGGTTCTCATCAACCCATCCAATTTGCAGGTTGTGGAAAACGACCTCTACTCGCAACCGGGCCAGGTTGATAGCCAACTGCTCAGCACGCGCAGCAAGCAGCGCATCCTGACCTCGGGCAACGTGCTTTCCCGTGTGGTGGACGAACTGAATCTGACTCACGATCCGGAGTTTTTCGATCCGGACCGGAGCACATCCTCATCTGGCGCTGTGGCGAAGCCCGACCCGAGGCTTATCGCCTTGAAGAACCTGGCGGACCGGGTAGACGCGATCGCGGACCCGACATCGTTTGTCACAACCCTCTCGGTATCTGCGGAAACCACCGCCAAGGCGATCCTGATCTCGCAGGCCATAGTCAAAAACTTCCAGGAAGAACTGGCCAAGGCCGAAGCTGCCGGCGCCAGCCGTGCCGCGGCTGCCCTTGACAGCCGGCTTGGCCAACTCAAGAGCGACGTGCAGACTGCCGAAGAGAAGGTCGAGAGCTACAGGCGCAGCCACAACCTGTCGTCCAGCAACGGCCAGCTCGTCAGTTCGCAGACGCTGACGCAGCTCAATGGCGAAATCGTCGATGCGCAATCGCGCGTGATCGCCGCGCAGGCAAGCTACGACGCCCTGGTTGCCTCCGGTATAAATGGGGCCAATCCCGACCCCACGGTTTCGGAAGCGCTCGCGGCGCTGCGCGACAGGTCAAACAGCCTGCGGCAGCAGATCGATTCACAGTCGATGACCTTCGGTCCTCGCCATCCGACGATTGTCAGGCTCAGGACGGAACTCGAGACCGTCAACTCGCAACTCCGGGCCGAGTTCTCCCGCACCGTTGGCACGGCAAAGGCCAGCCTGGACAAGGCCAGGGCCTCGTTGGCTTCTCTCAACGCCAGGATGAACGATCTGAAGAGCAATGTTTTCACCGACAGCGAGTCCGAAGTGGCCCTGCGTGAACTTGAACGCGATGCCGCCTCCAAGAGAGCCGTCTATGAGAGCTTCCTGTCACGTGCGCGCCAAATCAGCGAGCGCGAGCAGATCGACACCACAAACGTACAGGTGATTTCGACCGCGGTGCCGCCACCAGGGCGCTCATGGCCACCGCGCCCTGCCCTGGTGGCAGGCGCAGGAGCGTTCGCAGGCTTTGCCCTGGGCATGCTGCTGGCCATCGGCATGGGCATCATCCGCGACATGCGCCGGCCGCCGAACCGATCAGGCCTTGCCGCCAGCCGAGCCTGAAGCACAGGGCATGGCGAAGCGCGTCGTTTTCCACATCGCCAGCCTGAGGGGCGGCGGCGCCGAACGTGTCTTCGTCCTGATGGCAAATGAAATGGCGTCGCGTGGCCACGAGGTCACGCTTTTTACCTGGAATGCGGAAGGGCCTAACGCCGCGCTGCGCTCCGCCGCCGTGCATCTGGTCGACTTCGGCCTTCTCTTGCGCGGCGAGGGTTACGCCAAGTCGGCGACGCTGAAAGGCATCGTGCGAAGCGCAAATTTGTTCCGCCACCTTGACCCTGATGCGGTCTATAGCGCCCCGGAATTCGCCAATCTGGTGATGGCGCTGTCACTCATGCTGGCCAGAAGCCGGGCAAAATTCTTTCCAAGCTTCCACGCCGCCGCCTCGCTGCCTGCCAGCGGCCTCGGCGCGAGGCTGGCGATCTGGCTTTCCGCGCTGGTTGCAGCGCGTACAACCAAAGCCATCGCCGTTTCGGCGGGTGTCGGCCGTGACATCATCGCCCGCGGCTTCCCCGAATCCAAGGTCGTCGTCATCAACAACCCGCTGCCGCCGGCTGAATCACCGCAGGGGATTTCCTATGCCTGGCAGGCAGCGTTGGCGGCAATGGGCGATGGCCCGGTCATCGCCACCGCCGGGCGCCTGGTGCCGGTCAAGGACCACCGGACTTTGCTGCAGGCCTTCGCTGCCCTGCGCGTCGGCCGCCCTGCTCGGCTTGTCATCTTCGGCGAAGGTCCGCTGGCTGCCGAATTGCGCGCCTATGCCGAAGAGACCGGCATTGGCCAGGACGTACTCTTTGCCGGCTACGTCAACGATCCCCCAGCCTGTTACGCCGCGGCCGATCTGTTCGTTCTGTCATCGACCAGCGAGGGCTTCGGCAATGTGCTGGTCGAGGCGATGGCCGCCGGTGTTCCCGTAATCTCCACCGATGCTCCGCATGGCCCGCGCGAAATACTCGGTGACGGCCGCTTCGGCACCTTGGTGCCGGTCGGTGACGCCGCGGCCATGGCGAAGGCGATGGCCGAGATGCTGGACCACCCCACCCCTGCTGCGGTGCTGAAAAACAGGGCGGCGGATTTCACAGTCGACAAGATCGGCGATCGATACGAAGCGTTGCTCTGATTGTCACGCACGGCCAGCAGATCGCGGTTGGATCGATCGACGTGGTCGGGCTTTGATTGCCGTAATCTCTTCACGGGCTGGGGCGCGACGAATTCATCGTGAGGCGTTCCCTCGTTCCTTGAGTTGTTGGGCGAGGAAATCCTTGACCGAATCGAGAACCGCGTCCCGTTCATGAGATACGCCTGGCAGCAAATCGAAGCGCACGCGCGCACCCGCTGCCTCGAACGATCGACACAATGCCATGAGGCGTTCCGGCCGTGTTAGCCCCGCATCGTTGGCGCCCGGCATCCAATGGGTGCTGCCTTGGACATGAGTGATTTCCCAAGTCTCCAGGTCAGCGTCGCCGACGATCATCTGGAAAGGCACTTTTGCCAGCGCTGCGGCATCGAAGGTGACGCCGAACTTCTCCGGCAGATCGCGAATGCCCACCCACCAGTCATGCGTCGGATCGAGCAAGGTCACCGAGCCTGGCGCGCCGATTGAGGCCGCCCAGAGCCTGTCGGGATGCAGGATAGCAAAACGATGCGTGAAATGCCCGCCTCCGGAAAATCCGAACATGGCAAAGCGGCTCCAATCCTGACTGTATTTGGCACTGACCTCCTCAATCATGGCGAGCAGCACCTGATCGTAGCGTATGTTGCCCTCGAGCACATATTTGTACCCGCTGCGGGCATCATCGCCGAGAACGCCGATGGGAAACAGCGGACACAAAACGGCGCAGCCGTTCCAGCGTCCGAACTCGGAAAACGCGTCGCGGAATCCAAGAAAAGAGGTGCGGCCGGTGCCATGGATGGCGGCCATCAGATCGACTTTGGCGCCTTCCCCAACCGCGGGAGGCACATACAGGCAATAGTGAAAGCGCGGGTCTGATTTGGAAGCAAAGATGGCGGTCGCGCCAAGGTCATAGGTAGCGCGACCGCGATCCGCGACAGGCCCCCTGGCAACGCTTGTCAAATCGATAACTCCTTAATAGGCGCGGCGTTCCGGCAACAATATACCGGTCGGCCGACCTCGTGAACTGGAGACGCCTCCAGGCAGCCACGAGGACCTCGTCGTGCATCGGAAGCAGGGCGCCCGGCGGGACGATCGGAGGCAAAAAGAATGCCTCCGCCAACGCCTCGGGAAGCCGCCATTAACTTTTCGTTAACCATGCCGGGCTAGCCTTAACCAATCAGTAAGGACTCGCCTCTGTGACCTGCGTCGCTCCCATCCAAAACAAGTCCATACGCTTTCGAGCGCGCTCGTTTGTAGCCTTCACCCTCACCCCTGAGGCCCCGCTAGGGGAATGGCTGCAAAGCCTCGATCACTGGACCGAAAACTCTCCCGGCTTCTTTGCCGGCCGTCCGGTCGTGCTCGATCTGAGTATGCTCAAGCCCGAAGTGGGCGAGATGCGGGATCTGGTCTTACAGCTCGCGGAGCGCGGGATTCGCATTTACGCGATCGAGGCCGATGGCAATGTTGCTCTCGATGCCGATCTGCCGCCGCTCCTCGTTGGCGCCAAGGAGGCCACCGCTGATGCGCTTTACGTGCAGCCTGACCCGAAGGCCGCCGCTGAGGCCAAGACGGAAGAGCCGCAGGCGCCGAACTCATTGATGATCAAGGCACCGATCCGCTCCGGCCAGTCGATCTTTCACCCAGATGGCGATGTGGTCATTGTCGGCTCCGTCAGTTCCGGATCCGAGATCGTCGCCGGAGGATCGATCCACGTCTACGGCACGCTGCGTGGACGTGCGTTCGCCGGCGCTACGGGAAATTCCGCGGCTCGTATCTTTTGCCGGAAAAACGAAGCCGAACTTCTGGCGGTGGACGGCTGGTACCGCACCGCCGAGGAAATGGACGCCTCCTCGCGAGGAAGGCCGGTACAGGCCTTTCTCGAGGACGGCGCGCTTTGCGTCGCACCGCTCAACTAACAACATTGGAGGCACAAATATGGGCAAGGTAGTGGTTGTCACATCCGGCAAAGGGGGTGTCGGCAAGACGACCTCGACGGCCGCTCTCGGCGCCGCGGTCGCGAAAACCGGCAAGCGGGTGGCCCTCGTCGATTTCGACGTCGGCCTGCGCAACCTCGATCTGATCATGGGTGCCGAGCGGCGGGTTGTTTTCGATATCGTCAACGTCATTCAGGGAACCGCCAAGCTCTCGCAGGCGCTGATCCGTGACAAACGACTCGAAACGCTGTTCCTGCTGCCGGCCTCGCAAACGCGCGACAAGGATGCCCTCACCGAGGACGGCGTCGCCGATGTCATCGACAAGCTGCGATCGGTTTTCGACTACGTCTTCTGCGATAGCCCGGCCGGCATAGAGCGGGGCGCGCAACTTGCCATGCGCTTTGCCGACGAGGCGGTAATCGTCACCAACCCGGAAGTGAGCTCGGTCCGCGATTCCGATCGCATTATCGGCCTGCTCGACTCCAGGACGATGAAGGCCGAGCAAGGTGAATCGATTGCCAAACACGTCCTCGTCACGCGCTATGATGCAGCGCGCGCGGCCCGCGGCGAGATGCTGAGCATCGATGACGTGCTCGAGATCCTGTCGACGCCTCTGCTGGGAATAATTCCCGAGAGTCAGGACGTGCTGCGCGCATCCAATGTGGGCGCGCCGGTTACGCTCAGCGAAAACACCAACCCCGCCGCACGCGCCTATATCGACGCGGCAAGAAGACTCGAGGGCGAGAACTTGCCGGTCGTTCTGCCGTTCGAGCGGAGGGGCCTTCTCGACCGGCTGTTGGGAAGGAGGGCGGCATGAACCTGCTCGATATCTTCAAGCGCCGCGGCAGCGCGCCGGTGGCGCGCGAGCGCTTGCAACTGCTGTTGGCTTACGAGCGTCGAAGCCGCAACCAGCCCGATCTCGTCTCCGTGTTGCGCGAGGAGATCATGGCGGTGATCGCCCGGCATGTTCAGGTCGATCAGGATTTCCTGCAGGTGAGCATGGATCACGGCGAAACGACGTCGAGATTGGAGATCGACATCCAGATCCCCAACAAGGTCGCAATGCCCATGGCCGCGGCGTTCTAACGACTCGCCAGTCAGGGCTCGCGTCGGTTGCGGCGCCGAGGTTGGCGTGTTTGACCCGGTCGCCACCGGCAAGTCACGCAACTCGAGGATAATAACCATTTCCTCACCAAAACCCCGCGGCCGTTTCCAGCCGCGGGGCGCCTTGGGAGGGGCCTTTCGAAACCCATGGTCAAATGTTGGCGAGCAATTCGTTGACGCGGCTTTCCATGTCGGCAAGGGCGGTGTCGACGTCCTTCTGGCCACTGATTGCTGCACTCATCTCTTCGCCGATGATGTCCTGGATCGCAAACTGACGCTGTACGGCGGACGGCAGCGGCTTGCCGAGATCGGCGACCGCAGAGATCGTGCCGCGATGCGGCAGGGCCTTGAAGGCGTCCGAGGTGATGACCGCCTTGTAGGCCGGCAGGTGGCCGGTGCGCGACCATTCGAAGTCGTTGTCGGCGAAGAACTTCAGGAATTTGCCGATGGCCGCGATCTGTTCAGGCGTGCGGTCTTTCTGCGAAACGGCCCAGGTGTGGCCGTCGGCATATTGCGCGTGGGTGCCGCCAAACAGCTGCGGATACGGATAGACCGCATAGCCGCCCTTGTTGAGCGCCGTCCCCTTGGTCTCGGACTGGGCGTTGTAGTCGCCCACCACCCAGGTGCCGTTGAGGTGGACGCCACCCTCGCCGGCAAGGAAGGCGTTGATCGAGCCGCCATAGTCGAGATCCTTGGTGGTGTAACCCTTCTCGAAGATCGCCTTGTACATCTCGACTACCTTCTTGGCTTCCGGCGTATTCAACTTCACATGTTTCGGATCGGCGAAGAAATCGGAATCCTGCTGGAAAAGATAGGTGTAGAGGTTGCGTGTGTAGAGTGCAGTCTCATTGGCCAGGTTTTGGACGAAATAAGGCTTGCCCGTCTTCTGCTTGAACTGTTCGGCCTGGGCGAGCAGTTCCTCGGGCGACTTTGGAAAGACCGGCGTGCCGTCGGCATTGACGAGGCCGGCTTGTTTGAAAAGATCCATGTTGACGTGATAGAGCATCGTCCAGCTGTCGATCGGCAGGCCGTAGATCTTGCCGTCTTTGGTGGCGCCATTGCGCGCCGCGTCGGTGAAGGCGTCGGGTGTCACGCCGACCGACTTCAAGAGATCGTCGAGCGGCATCAACAGGCCCTTCGACTGATAATCCGACAGTACGGATTCATGGATCGTGACGATGTCCGGAGCGTCGCCTGAAGCGAACTGCGCGGTCAGCTGATCATAGCCGGGCCATTCCACGGTGGTGACGTTGACGTGGACATCGGGATTGTCGGCGTTGAACTTGTTGATCAGCGAGGTGATGATGCCGCATTCGCCAACGGCCTTGGTGGGATCGGTGTTGGTGCCGAAATCGGCATCGCAGGCGCCGAAAAAGCGCTGCACGCTCAGTTCCGTGGCGGCGAAGCTTGGAGCTGCGAGCATCATTGCGCCCGCAGAAACTGCGGCAAACAGTATTTTCTTCAGTTTCATATCAGTTCCTCCTACTGAGTTTCCGCCGCTCCACCCTGGATTGGCTTTCGTGCTTCAATCGCTACGCATTCCCCCCGGCCGTCAGGCAGTCTTCGTTATCTCACCGCAGCACCGGAGACCGCCGTGACGATGTATTTCTGGAAGAACAGGTAGACGATCAGGATCGGTGCACCGGCGAACACCGCCTGCGCCATCAGGAAGCCGATGCCTTCGGACTGGGCGAAGTTGGTCTGGGTCGAGGCCATGCCCACCGTCAGCGTGAACATGTCCTTCCTCGTCGCCGAAATCAGCGGCCAGAAGTAGTCGTTCCAGGCGCCGAGAAAGGTGAAGATGCCGAGCGTCGCCTGCGCAGGCAGCGTGAGCGGCAGAAGCACCTTCCAGAAAATCCTGAGCCGGCTGGCGTTATCGAGCATGGCGGCTTCGTCCAGCTCCTTCGGGATGGCCTTGAAATACTGGGTCATCAAGAAGACGCCGAACGGAGCCGAAAGGCCCGGCAGGATGAGCCCTTGATAGGTGTTGTGGAATTTCAGCATGCTGAAGATCTGGTGACGGGCGACGAGCACGGCCTGCTCCGGGACCGCCAGGCCGAACAGCACAATCACGAACAGCACGTCTCGGCCGGGGAAATTCAGCCGTGCAAAGCCGTAGCCGGCGAGCGACGACAGGATCAACGTGCCGAGCGTCAATCCGCCCGAGACGATGATGCTGTTGCGCACCCAGATGAACACCGACGAGGTGCCGACGGTATTGATGTAGTTCTTCAGCGTATAAGGCGCGTGAAACACCGAATTCGGATCGGCCATCAGCTCGGCATTGTCCTTGAGCGACAGGCCGATGACCCATAGAACCGGCGCGATCATGACGATCGAAAGCAGGATGACGAGGGCTAATAGCACGTGGTCGCCAAATGCCCGTCCCTTGATGGAAGTGGCTCGAGCGCTCATGCCTGGTCTCCCCTGCTGCGTGTCACCAGGTACTGGGCCATGGCCGCGATCAGTATGAGGATGAACAGGATTTCCGATGCAGCGGCACCCAGGCCGAGATCCCAGCGACGGAATGCGGTATCGTAGATGTAGAGCACGATCGGCTTGGTCAGGTTGTTCGGACCGCCGCGCGTCATCAGCCAGGCCTGGCCGAACAGCTGAAATTGCAGCACGATCTGGATGATGATCACCAGGATGAAGGTCCGCTTGATCGACGGCAGCGTGATCGAGCGTAGCGTCTGCCAGCGATTCGCATTGTCCAGCGCTGCCGCCTCGTAAATGTCCTGCGGAATCTGCTGGAGCGCCGAGAGAAAGAGCATCATCGGCAGGCCGATGCACCACCAGATGGTGGCAATGGCGATGCCGATCATCGCCAGGCTGGGATCGGAAATGAAGGCCGGTGCGGTCGCGCCGAACCATCCATAGATCGTCGACAACAGGCCGACATTCGGAATGAAGACGATGCGCCAGATCAGCGTGACGATGGTGACCGACAGCACCGAGGAGGAAAAGAACAGCGTCCGCAAAACCGCGGCAGTGCGCGTGCGGCGGTTGAGGCAAAGCGCCAGGAAAAGGCCGATCAGCGCCAGCGTCGGAACCGTCAGAAGCACGAAATAGAAGGTGTTCCAGATCGATTGCAGGAAGACCTTGTCGTGATACAGCCTGGCATAATTGCCGAGACCGACAAAATTTCCGGACGAGAACGTGTCGGCCTTGTGGAAGCTCAGCCACATCCCCCAGAGCAGCGGGAAGAGCAGCAGCGTGGTGAAGAAAAACAAGAATGGCGCAACGAAAATGACGTTTCGCCATTGCGGCGCATAGATGTCGGCAGTAGGGGCTCTGACGCCGACAGCAAGCGTCGCGGTCGGGGACATCGCCAGCCGGTGAGCCATCTCAGGCCTCCCTCGCATGCCAGGCGCGGCCGATCTCGTTGAACAGATGCGATTTCCGGCCGTCAAAGGCGAGCCCGATTCTGTCGCCGACGGCGACGCGGCTGTTGCCGGCATCCGAGCCGACGATCTGCTGGCCATCGCCCAGCCGCGCATAGATCAGCGTGCGTTCGCCAAGCCGCTCGAGCACATCGACGACGCCGTCGGCATTGCCCTGTCCGGCGGCAACGATACGCACGTCTTCCGAACGGATGCCGAATGTGTACCTGCCATCGATCAATTGGCTGGAGGCGATCTCGGTCTTCACCGAGATGCCGTTCGCAAATCTGGCCGTGGCGTTCGCGGCGGATTTGTCGAGCGTCGCGTCGACGAAGTTCATCGCCGGCGCGCCGACGAAACCCGCGACGAATTTGGTCGCTGGGCGCTCATAGATCTCCATCGGGGTACCGATCTGGTCGATCTTGCGATTGTTCATGACGACGATGCGGTCGGCGAGCGTCATTGCCTCGACCTGGTCGTGGGTGACGAAGATCATCGTCGACTGCAGGCGCTGATGAAGCTGGGCAAGTTCGATCCGGGTGCGGGTGCGCAACGCCGCATCAAGATTGGACAGCGGCTCATCGAACAGGAAGGCCTTCGGCTCCTTGACGATGGCACGGCCGATGGCGACGCGCTGGCGCTGACCGCCGGAGAGCTGGCCCGGCTTGCGATCGAGCAGATGCGGCATTTCCAGGATGCGGGCGGCTTCATTGATGCGCGCCTCGATGACCTTGCCTGGTACGCCGATATTCGCAAGGCCGAAGGCCATGTTGTCGCGCACCGTCATATGCGGATAAAGCGCATAGGACTGGAACACCATCGCAATGCCGCGCTTGCCCGGCGGCAAATGATCGATGCGCTCGTTGTTGATGGCAATCTCGCCGCTATCGACAGCTTCGAGCCCGGCGATCATCCGAAGAAGCGTCGATTTTCCGCAGCCGGACGGGCCCAGGAACACGATGAATTCGCGTGCCCTTATGGAGAGCGACAGATGATCCAGCACGGTCATGGCACCGAACTGCTTGCTCACGTTCCTGATCTCGATATCGGCCGTCACGTCGACGCTCCTCCTCAGCGTTTGCGCTTTCTCGATGATCCGCCTGAACTCAGAGCCTCAGGCGTATGACCTGGTAGGAATAGGCCGGCAGCGACAGGCTCAGCTTGCCGCCGGCGAGCGAGGCGCCCTGACCCTTCCTGGGGCCGACATTGCCCGGGTTTTCGGCCGAATTGACGGCTTTCAGATCGGCGTGTGCCATCACCTGGTGATCGACGATCTCCGCCGCGCCGAAGCCGGTGAGGTCGACCACTGTTTCGATTGCCTCGCTCGAATGGCGGTTGACGGCGAAGAAGGTGACGTGGCCGGTTTGCCTGTCGTGCACGCCGGCGATGTCGACGTAGGCGACGTCGCCCGCAACGCTGGATTTGTAGGTCGGGCTTTCCACCTTGAGATCCAGCGCATTGCCGCGGCCATAGTTAGAAGCAAACAGATAGGGATAAAAAATCGTCTGCCGCCATGCCGGGCCATTCGGAACGGTCATGATCGGCGCGATGACATTGACCAGTTGTGCCAGGCAGGCAATCTTGACGACATCGGAACGGCGGATGAAGGTGTTGAGGATCAGGCCGACCTGCAGCACATCCTCGAAATTATAGATGTCTTCGAGCAACGGCGGGGCGAACGGCCAACCGTCGCTGCCGCCGAGTATCTTCTTGTCCTGCTCCTTGGAATGGTACCAGACGTTCCATTCGTCGAACGAGATGTAGACCTGCTTGTTGGAGCGCTTCTTGGCCTTGATATAGTCGATGACGCCGGCGACCGAGACAATGTAGTCGTCGAGCTTTTCGCTCATGGCGAGATAGTTCGGAGCGTCGTTGGCTGCGTTGTCGAAATACATGTGCAGCGAGATGTAGTCGACCTCGTTGTAGGTATGGTCGAGAACCGTCGCTTCCCATTCAGGGTAGGTCGGCATCTTGGCATTCGAAGAGCCGCAGACCACCAGCTCGAGTGACTTGGAGAAGGCGCGCATGGCCTTGGCCGTCTCATGCGCCAGCCGGCCATACTCGTCCGCGGTCTTATGGCCGATCTGCCAGGGGCCATCCATTTCATTGCCGAGGCACCAGAGCTTGACGTCGAACGGCTGCTTGCGGCCATTGGCGATGCGCTTGTCGCTCCATTTACTGCCGCCGGGATGGTTGGCGTATTCCAGCAGGTTGCGGGCTTCGTCTAGGCCGCGCGAGCCGAGATTGACGGCAAGCATCATCTCGGTGTTGGCGGAGGTGCACCAATCGGCAAATTCATGCAGGCCGACTTCGTTGCTTTCCGATGTGTGCCAGGCGAGATCGAGGCGGACTGGGCGCTGTTCCTTGGGGCCAATGCCGTCTTCCCAATTGTAGGCGGAGACGAAATTGCCGCCGGGATAGCGGACGATCGGAACATTGAGTTCCCTGACGAGATCGATGACGTCCTGCCTCATGCCGTTGGCATCCGCTGTCGGATGGCCGGGCTCGTAAATGCCGGTGTAAACTGCTCGCCCCAGATGCTCGATGAAGGATCCGTAGAGCCTCGGATCGATTTCCGAGACAACATAATGCGGATGAGCCGTAACGGCTGCCTTCATGCATTCCTCCCATCGATATCACAAACGATGATTTAAATCATCTTGCCCGATATCAAAGCGGGATTGGCAGCCCTTCGTCAAGCCAAAATACCCAAATGTAGGACAATTAGACGAACGCTTTGGCACGGTAGAAAGCCAGCTGGTTGAAATTGCTGCGTTATCTTCAGAACCCGGTTTCATGATATCAACCAGTTTTGATCCTGAGCAGGATGTCCTGATCGTAATTTCCAAAGCCCTTGCCGAAAATGTTGATCCCGCCGGGGCGCTTGGCGTCATCCTTGACGCCGATACGGACGCGGATTGAATGATGGCTCTTCAGATCGAGTGCGGCGAGGCCGGTTTCGGAAATCCTGAGGCCGTCGACATAGGTGCCGTCATTGGCAATTCGCCAGTTCTTCAGCTTGCCGTATTGCGAGCCCTTGAGCTTCCACCATGAGGGCGTGAAGACGCCGCGCTTGTCGCCGAAATCCCCTGGCGACGTCCAGGTGCCGACATCGACGCCATTGATCGTCAGCGTGATGTCCGAGGGCCAATCGGCGCTGGTGCCCGGCACTTCCGAGGACAGCTCTATCGCCACTTCGAGTTCGGTGATCTCGGCATTGGCGAGCTTGGCATTGTTAGGGAACTGGTATTCGACAAAACCGCACGTGAACCATAGCAGACCGGCCTTCATGCGGTCCGGATCTAGGAAAGTGTTGGGAACATCGAGCAGACCGATGATGCCGTCCGGCGAACAAAGGCCGCAGGGCGCGGTAACCTCGAAGCCGGTGTAAAGCCCGATCGGCATCGACACTTCGATCGCGTTGTTCTTGACCGCACGATATTCGCTCTTGAACACGACGAGCACTTCTTCGGCCGTCGGATAACAGATTTTCTGACTGCCTTTCTTCGCTTTCAGGTTCTCGGTGCGGATCAGCCCCGCATCCTCCAGCACCTGGATGTTGGTCGAGACGGTTGACTGCGGCAGCGACAGCACGGCGGCGATTTCGTTGACATTCATCGGCCCCTTCTCATGCAGCAGTTTCAGCATCGAGATCCGCGCCGAGGAGGCAAGCCCCTTGAGCACCGCAATGCCTTCCTCAGGTTCAATCACCAGAAAATTGCGACTCATGAAATTGCCCGACCCATCCAAAATCTATATCCGAAATTATCCTGTATATCGGGATATCTGATTTAATCAATGCGCAGGCAGAACGCCGGGCAATTTGTTGAATCCAGCAAGGCCGGTGGTCGCACGGTGGCCCTGCACAGAATTTGTGCAGGAGCCATATGCAGAGTGGACACCTGAACGCCGATCGCCCAATCTGGTCCGGAGCCGAGCCCGGTGATGGCGGCTTGCATATAAAGTGGTTGGACGGGTCGTGACCAAAGGGTGGAAATTATACGATCAGCGACTGGCCTGGGTCCTCGTCGCGCCTGTGCTTTTGCTGCTTACCCTGCTTCTGCTGCTGCCGATCGCGATGATGACGGTCTACACGTTCTTCACCTTCGTCACCGCGGGGGTGGAGTCGGCGGTGCTGACCTTTGACAACTGGAAGGAATTCCTCACCGACAGCTACTATCACGGTTTTCTTTGGAAGACCGTTCGCGTCGGCGCCATCACCGCTGTGATCTGCGCGATCCTTGGCTATTTCCCCGCCTATTTCATCTGGGCCACGACCTTCAGGCACAAATGGCTATTGTTGCTGCTGCTCATCGTGCCGTTCTGGATCAGCTTCACCATCCGGACGTTCTCGTGGATCCACATCCTTGGCGAACAGGGGCTGATCAACGTCGTGCTCATCAGGCTGGGCGTTATCAACGAGCCGTTGCCGATGCTCTACACCGAGGGCGCCGTCATCATGGGGCTGCTGCATTTTCTGCTGCCCTACATGATCCTGAACGTCTATGTCAGCCTGGAAGGCATCGACCGCACACTGATCGCCGCCGCCCGCTCGATGGGCTGCACCAGCGCGCAGGCGTTCCGCGAAGTGACCCTGCCGCTGTCGATGCCGGGGCTGGGCGCCGGGCTGCTGCTCTGCTTCGTGCTGGCGGCCGGCTCCTATGTGACGCCGCAGCTGCTCGGCGGCAGCCGCGATGCGCTGTTCGGCAACCTGATCTACGACACCATCATGGGGCAGCTCAATTGGCCGATGGGCGCCACGCTTTCCATCGTCCTGTTCGTCCTGCTCGGCGCGGCCGCGGCCGCCTACAGCCGCTATATGGGCCTATCGCAGATCATGAAGGGCCTTAGTGCATGAGAGCGGATCATCCCGATCGCGAAGGCAGATGGGCGTGGCGGCTGACCGGCGTGATCACGGTCTGCGTCTACGTCTTCATGTTCGCGCCGATCCTCGCCACGGTCGTGCTTTCCTTCAACGCCTCGATGTTCGGCGGCTTTCCCCTCACCGGCTTCAGCCTGCGATGGTATGAGAAGCTGCTCACCAACGAGCCGGTTCTCGACGCCTTCCGGACATCGATGTGGATTGCCCTGGTGACGGCGACGGTGACGACGCTGCTCGGCATCATGGCGGCATTGGCGCTGGTGCGCTTCGAGTTCCGTGGCAGGCAGGCGATCAACACGCTTGTCATTCTTCCCGCGCTGGTCCCCGAAACGATACTCGGCGTCGGCCTGCTGGTCATGATCAAAGCCGTCGACCAGCCGCGCAGCATGACGCTGCTGGTGCTCGGCCACATTCTGCTCACGCTCCCCTACGTGGTGCTGATCGTCCAGGCGCGTATGGTCGGCATAAAACGTTCCTATGAGGAGGCGGCGCTTTCGCTCGGGGCGCCGCGTGTGTCGACATTCCGCGAGATCACGCTGCCGCTGCTCATTCCCGCAGTGCTTGCCAGTGTTCTGCTCGCTTTCACCATCTCGTTCGACAACACCTCGGCCAGCCTGTTCTGGCGGCCGGCGGGCGTCGAGACCATGCCGACGCAAATCCTTTCGATGCTGAAGATCTCGATCAGCCCCGAGGTCAACGCGCTCGGAACCGTCATGATCCTTTTGACGGTCGGCATTCCCTTGGCTGGCGGGCTCATCCTGCAAAGCCTCACCTGGTTCAAGGCAGGCAAGTGAAAATGAAAATGGGAGAATGGAAATGAAGCTGACAACCACCAAACGACTGGAACGGCTCAACGAACGCTATGCCAATGGCGACATCAGCCGGCGATCATTCCTGACGCTGACGGCCGCCGCTTCCGCCGCCACCGGGCTTTCCATGCCCTGGATGGGACGGGCGCTGGCCGCGGTTTCGGAAGTGCGCTTCGACGGATGGGGCGGCGTGGTGCAGGAGGCGATCGATAAGTACGCGTTCCAGCCTTATACCGCCAAGTCCAAGGTCAAGGTCGTCCAGGGCACCTTTGGCGACGAGAATGAGATCATCACCAAGATCAAGACGTCGAAGCCGGGCGACTTCCAGATCGTCCATTCTTCCGGCGTCAACTACTACATCAAATATGTCAATGGCGGTTTCAATTCGGAGATCAACGAGGCGAACATTCCGAACATGGCGAATATGCTGACCGCCATGATCGAGCCGTTCCGTAAGATCACGCCGAAGCTGTCGGCAGTGCCATATGATTACGGCACCACCGGCATCGCCTACAACAACAAGGTCATCTCGCCGGAGGAAGCCAAGGAAAAGGGCGCCAACCTGCTTACCGACACGAAATATGCCGGCAAGATCGGCGGCTACGCCGATATGACGACGCGCGTCTGGTATGCGGCGCTGCAGACGAAACAAGACCCCAACAACATCCAGGATATGGATGCGGTCTGGGCCAAGGTTCGCGAGACCCGGGACCTGGCCAAGAAATTCTGGAGTTCCGGCGCGGAACTCATGGACCTCCTGTCGCGAAACGAGATCGTCGTCACCGACGCATGGTCAGGACGTGTCGCCGCCCTGCAGCAGCAGGGCCAGCCGATCGGCTATCTCGACCCTGCCGGCTCATACGCATGGATGGAGGACATGCTAGTGCTCAAGGGTTCGCCCATGGCCGAATGCGAGGAACTGATCAACTTCATGCTGGACCCGGCCACGTCGATCGCCGTCGCCGAGGGCCAGAACTATCCGCCATCGCTTGACCCGACCAAGGTGAAGCTGACCGACAAGATCGCGGCACTTCCGGCCTTCGACCCGACCGGATCGATGAAGTCGCTGACCTTCGCCGATCCGCTCTACTGGGCGAAGAACGAAGACGCCTGGACCAAGCAATGGGACAGGGTGTCGAAAGGTGCATGACGACAACAGCCACGACCATCAGCCCCGGCCGGCTTCGGCCGGGGCTAATGGCGACCCGCTCGCCCACAGCGAGAGGCAGCAGCCTATAGAAAAGCCTGCGGTCGAGTTTCGCGACATCGATATTTTCTACGGCAAGTTCGCCGCTGTGCGCGATTTTTCACTGACGATCCGCAAGGGTAGTTTCGTCACCTTGCTGGGGCCGTCCGGGTGCGGCAAGACGACGATCCTGCGATCGATCGCGGGCCTGGTCGACATCTCCAGTGGCCAGATCTCGATCGGCGGAAAGCGGGTCGACGACATCCCGATCTACAAGCGCAACATTGGTCTGGTGTTCCAGAACTACGCGCTTTTTCCGCACAAGAACGTCTTCGACAACGTCGCATTCGGCCTCAAATACCGAAACGTGCCGAAACCGGAAATCGTGCGCCGGGTCAAGAAGGCGCTGGATATGGTGCGGCTGCCCGGCAGTGAGACAAAGCTGCCGTCACAGCTTTCGGGCGGCCAGCAGCAACGCATCGCACTGGCCCGCGCCATCGTCTTCGAGCCGGAAGTGCTGCTGCTGGACGAGCCCTTGTCGGCGCTCGACGCCAATATGCGCGAGGACATGCGCGTCGAGATCAAGAAAATCCAGAGGGAGACGGGCATCACCGCTATCTTCGTGACGCACGACCAGGAAGAGGCCTTGTCGATGTCCGACGATATCGTCGTCATGAACGCCGGCCTGATCGAGCAGATCGGCTCCCCCGCGCAGGTCTATGACCAGCCGGCCACCGCATTCGTCGCCAATTTCCTTGGCAAGGCCAACATGCTGCCCGGCAGCGTGACCGTGATGGACGGCAAGATGGCGACGATCGCGCTGGCCAGCGGCCATGTCGTAAAGGCGGCCGCGCCGAAGGCGCTCGCGATTGGCAGCGCGGTCACCGTCGTCGTTCGCCCGCAGAAGCTCACCGTCGGTACCGCCGGTGCTGCCAACAGGCTGGCGGGACGGATAGTCTCGACCTCCTATCTCGGCGGCAATGCGGTCTACGAGATCGACATCGGCGCCGGCACGCTGGTGCGCGCCAATACGCTGATCGATGGCCAGCCGCTGCGTGAAGGCGAAACGGTCGATGTCTGCTTCGATCCGTTGGGCTGCGTGCTTCTCGACGCGCAAGGCTTACGCATCGCGTAGCGAGGCGGACCTGAGCCGTTCAGTCTTTCGCGTCACCCTTTGGCCCGAGAAACCGCGCATAGACCTCACCGACAATTCCGCGCCGGAAAACCAGCACGCAGACCATGAAGGTCAGGCCGGTGGCGATGGTCACAGGAAAACTCGAGGTGGCGAGCGTGTTTTCCAAGCCGACGACCAGGCTGGCGCCGATGATCGGCCCGACCATGGTGCCGATGCCGCCGAGGAGCGTCATCAGGATCACCTCGCCCGACATCTGCCAGGTGACGTCGGTGAGCGTGGCAAACTGAAAAACGATCGCCTTGAGCGCGCCGGCCAGCCCGGCCAATGTTGCCGACATGACGAAAGCCGCCAGCTTGTAATTGGCGACGGAATAGCCCAGCGAAATGGCCCGGCTCTCGTTTTCCCGGATGGAACGCAGGATCATGCCGAAAGGCGAATTGATGATGCGCCAGATGGCGAACACGCCGATCAGGAAGACCACCAGCACGAAATAATAGATGTTGATCGAGCCGTTCAGGTCGAGCATTCCAAACAGCCTGCCGCGCGGCACACCCTGGATGCCGTCCTCACCTCCGGTGAACGGCGCCTGCACGCAGAAGAAGAAGAACATCTGCGACAGCGCCAGCGTGATCATGGCGAAGTAGATGCCTTGCCGGCGGATGGCGAAGAAGCCCATCACAAGGCCGAGCAGCGCGGCTCCCAGGACACCGAGCAGGATGCCCGCTTCCGGCGGCCAACCCCAGACCTTGACCGCGTATGCGGTGAAATAAGCCGCCCCGCCGAAGAATGTCGCATGGCCGAAGGACAACAGCCCGGTGTAGCCGGGCAGAAGGTTGAACGCGCAGGCAAACAGCGCAAAGCACAGCATCTTCATCAGGAAGATCGGATAGACGAAGAAAGGCGCCACCAGCAGCGCCAGGATGCCGAGCCCCACCAGCGTCCATTCAAGCCATACCGAACTTTTGGCGCGCGTCTCGCGAAGTGAGAGTTCGGCCATCTCAGGCATCCCTTCCGAACAGGCCGGCTGGCCGGACCAGAAGCACGATCGCCATGATGACGAAGACCACCAGATTGGAGGCTTCGGGATAGAAAACCTTGGTCAGGCCTTCGGCGAGGCCAAGCATGTAACCGGTGACGATCGCCCCGAGGATTGATCCCATGCCGCCGACCACGACGACGGCAAAGACGACGATGATGAGGTCAGATCCCATCAGCGGGCTGACCTGATAGATCGGCGCGGCGAGAACCCCCGCAAGCCCGGCAAGAGCGGCGCCGAGGCCGTAGGTGAGGGTCAGCAGCAACGGCACGTTGACGCCGAAAGCCTGCACCAGGCCGGGGTTCTCCGTTGCCGCGCGCAGATAGGAGCCCAGCCTGGTCTTCTCGATCAGCGCCCAGGTGCCGAAACAGACGATCATCGAGGCGACCACCACCCAGCCGCGGTAATTAGGCAGGAACATGAAGCCGAGATTGGTTCCCCCGGAGAGCAGCGGCGGCACGGAATAAGGACTTCCCGATACGCCATAGTAGTAGCGGAACACCCCTTCGAGCACGAGCGCGAGGCCAAAGGTGAAAAGCAGCCCGTAGAGCGGGTCGATGTCGTAAAGCCTCGACAGCGCCAGGCGCTCGACCACGACGCCGAAGCCGCCGACGATCAGCGGCGACAGGATCAGAGCCGGCCAGTAGCCGATGCCGAACCGGGTGAGCAGCAGGTAGCCGATGAAGGCGCCGAGCATATAAAGCGCGCCGTGAGCGAAATTGATGACGCGCAACAGGCCGAATATGACAGCCAGGCCGAGGCTCAACATTGCGTAGAATGAGCCGTTGATGAGGCCGACCAGCAATTGGCCGAGGAATGCCTGAACGGGGATTCCGAAGATCATCGTCATGGCGCCATCATACACCCAGCACTTCATGCAGCAGCGTCATGCGATCCGGCAATTCGCCGACCGGAAAGCCCGCCACGACCTTGCCGTGCTCCATCAGATAGAAACGGTCGGTGACGCGGCTGGCAAAGCGGAAATTCTGCTCGACCAGCAGGATCGTCATGCCGCGCTTTTTCATCGTCGCCAGCAAGTCGCCGATGCGCTGCACGATGACGGGAGCCAGTCCCTCGGTCGGCTCATCGAGAAGCAGCATTTTCACGCCGGTCCGCAGCATGCGCGCGATCGCCAGCATCTGCTGTTCGCCGCCCGACAGCCTGGTGCCGGGGCTGTTGCGTCGCTCCTTCAGATTGGGGAAGAGATCGAATATTTCCTCCACGTTCATGCCGCCCTCGGCGACGATCGGCGGCAGGACCAGATTCTCGTCCACGGTCAATGTTGCGAAGATGCCGCGTTCCTCAGGAACCAGGCCGATGCCTTGATGCGCGGTCCGGTGCAATGGCAGGCGCATCAAATCCTTGCCGTCAAAAAAAATCTGGCCGGTTCGCTGGCGGATCAGCCCGATGATGGCGCGCAATGTCGTGGTCTTGCCGACGCCGTTGCGGCCGAGCAACGTTACAGTTTCACCTGGAAAGACCTCCAGATCGACGCCGTGCAGCGCATGGCTCTCGCCATACCAGGCGTTGAGGCCGCGGACTGCGAGCAGCGGCGCGGCGTCACTCATCGGCGGTGCCCATGTAGGCGATCCTCACCCGCTCGTCGCGGCTGACCGTGGCGTAGTCGCCGGCGGCAAGGATTTCGCCGCGCTGCATGACGGTTATCCAGTCGCAAAGATCGGCTACAACAGTCAAATTGTGCTCGACCATCAGCACCGCGCGCTCACTGGCGACCGAGCGGATGATGTCGGAAACCGTGCGCACATCCTCGTGCCCCATGCCGGCCATCGGCTCGTCGAGCAGCAGCACTTTCGGGTCGAGCGCCAGCGTCGTGGCGATCTCGAGCACGCGTTTCCTGCCATAGGAGAGATCGGCGGCGGGCCTGTTCTTGGCATCGTCGAGGCCGACCGACCGCAAAAGCTCCTCGGCGCGCGGCGTCAACCGGTCGAGGGCCGCCAGCGAGCGCCAGAACTGAACGCTGAGCCCGCCCGGCCGCTGCAGCGCAACGCGCACATTATCGAGCACGCTGAGATGTGGAAACACCGCCGAGATCTGGAACGAGCGCACCAGGCCCATCCGCGCGACCTTGGCCGGCGAGGTGCGGGTGATGTCGTGGCCGAGCAGTTCGATCTTGCCGCTGGTCGGCGGGAGGAACTTGGTGAGCAGGTTGAAGACGGTGGTCTTGCCGGCACCGTTAGGTCCGATCAGTGCGTGGATGTTGCCGTGGTAGAGGTCGAGATCGACATTCCTGACCGCAACAAAGCCGGCGAAGTCACGCCGCAAACCGCGGGCGGAAAGCACCACCCGCGGCTCACTCGGTTCGGGCGGTTCCATCGGTCCGCCAATCACTCGCCGGCCGTGGGACAGCCGCTCTCCTTGGGGCTCAGAAACGCCTCGTTGCCGGGGATCGTGGCGAGCGGTTTGTAATAGTCCCACTCCTTGGTGCTCTCACTCGGCGACTTGACCTGATAAAGATACATGTCGTGAACCATGTTGCCATCGGCCTGCACTTTGCCGTTTGCCGTAAAGACGTCGTTCACCGGCATCGAATGCAATTCCTTGGCGACCGCCTCGGTTCCATCGGTGCCGGCTTTGTCGATCGCCTTCAAATACTGGGTCACCGCTGAATAGGTGGCGGCCTGGATCATATTCGGCATGCGGTTGGTGCGCTTGAAGAACCGCTGGGCGAACTCGCGACTCTTGTCGTCGCGATCCCAGTAGAAACCTTCGGTCAGCACCACGCCTTGCGCCGCCTCGAGGCCGAGCCCATGCACCTCGGCCAGAGTGAACAGAAGTGCTGCAAGACGTTGGCCGCCCTGCACGATACCGAATTCAGCCGCTTGCTTGATCGAGTTGGAGGTGTCGAGGCCGGCATTCGCCAGGCCGATGACCTTGGCGCCCGACGATTGCGCCTGCAGCAGGAAGGATGAATAGTCGGTCGAGCCGAGCGGGTAACGCACCTCGCCAACCACCTTGCCGCCATGGCTCTCGACGAACTTTGCGGTCTGCTCCTTGAGCGAATATCCGAATGCATAATCGACTGTGACGAAGAACCAGCTGTCGCCGCCTTGCTGGACGAGAGCGCCACCGGTCCCCACTGCCTGCGAATGCGTGTCGTAGGCCCAGTGGAAGCCATAGGGCGAGCACTGTTTGCCGGTTAGCTCGGTGGTCGCCGCGCCGGTGACGATGTCGATTTTCTTCTTTTCTTTGGAAATCCCCTGGACGGCGAGCGCCACCGAGGAGGTGGTCAGTTCCATGATGGAATCGACCTGTTCGGTGTCATACCACTGCCGCGCAATGTTGGAGGCGATGTCCGGCTTGTTCTGGTGGTCGGCGCTGACGATCTCGACCGGCGCACCTTGCACCTTGCCACCGAAATCCTCGACCGCCATCTTGGCGGCCTCGACCGACCACTTGCCGCCGAAATCGGCATAGACGCCCGACTGGTCGTTGAGAATGCCGATCTTGACCTTGCCGTCGGAAATCTCGGCGGCTGCGGCAGGCATCGCAGTCGCTGCAAGAAGCGCGGCCGAGACCAGGTACGATATCTTCATTGGTGACTTCCTCCCTTATGGTCGACAACCAGCAATCATGTCGGCGGCTGACTGATGCGGCACGAAGAGTGGCCTCCGACATTCCGTCCTCTCCGGCGCCAGATCGCGCAGCGCTATACGGCCGCCGATGCCCGTCCTTCAAATCGTAGCATCGCTCGGCAACGCGAGAACAGTTACTTTAGTATTAGGCATTCGCGATGCCCGGCCGCCGAAGCGCAACATAGCGCCGGATCGTGCGGCGTCCAGATCGGCCTCTATCCTCGCCGAAAGGACGATCCGATATCGCTGAACGAGAGTTCCCGTCGTCAACCGTCGGCTGGATGATGGCAAGCAACCAGGCGGCCCTCGCCAATGCTTTGGAGAAGCGGACGCTCGCTGCGGCAGATCGGGGTGGCAGCCGGGCAACGGGTGTGGAACCGGCACCCGGAGGGTGGGCTCATCGGACTGGGCAGGTCACCCTTGAGCACCAGCCGGCCGCGCCGCGCCCGTTCGATGCTGGGTATCGGCACGGCGGAACGCAGCGCCGCGGTGTAGTGGTGTCTGGGCGCCGCAAAGACCTCGTCGGTCGGCCCGCTCTCCACGATCGATCCCAGATACATCACCGCCACACGGCTCGAGATCTGGCGCACCACGGAAAGGTCGTGAGCGATGAACACATAAGTCAGGTTGAACTCCTCGCGCAGGTCGGCGAGCAGATTGACGATCTGCGCCTGGATCGACACGTCGAGCGCCGAGACCGGCTCGTCGGCCACGATCAGCCGTGGCCGCAGGGCCAGCGCGCGGGCGATGCCGATACGCTGGCGCTGGCCGCCGGAGAATTCGTGCGGATAGCGCGATGCGTGCTGGGGCGACAAGTCGACCCGGCGCAGGAGCTCGGCCACGCGGTCCGCCATTTCCGATGCCGAGAGGCGTTCATGGATGCGGAACGGATCGGCCAGAAGATCGCCGACCCGCCGGCGCGGATTGAGCGAAGCGCTGGGATCCTGGAAGACCATCTGCATCTGCCGCCGCAACGGACGGAGCTGGCGCTGGGAAGCGTCGCTGATGTCGCGGCCCTCGAATTCCAGCGACCCCGAGCTGATTTCGGTCAGACGCACCAGACACCGGCCAAGCGTGGATTTGCCGCAACCGGACTCGCCGACGATGCCGAGGGTCTCCCCGGGCCAGATGTCGAGCGACACCGTATCGACCGCATGCACGGTCCGGCGCTGCGCCGGGAAGATCGAGCGGCCGACGCTATAGCGCTTCGACAGATCGCCGGCACGAAGCAGCGGACGCTCGCGTGGCATGGCATTCATCGTTGCATCTCCACCACGCCGCCAGGCCTCTGGGCAGCGAATTGCCTGCGCGTAGGCTCCGGCAACAGGCACGCGGCGCGATGGCTCCCGCCTTGCATGATCGGCAGCTCAGCCAGGCAGGCGTCGTGGCGAAAGGCGCAGCGGGGGCCGAAGGCGCAGCCTTTCGGCAGGTTGGAGAGCGAGGGCGGAATTCCCGGAATGGCGGCAAGCCGGGCTGGACGTGGTCCCTCCATCGGCGGGATCGAGCCGAACAAGCCCCATGTGTAGGGATGCAGCGGCGCCCGGAACACGCTGCTCTTGCCGCCCTCCTCGACAAAGCGTCCGCCATACATCACCAGTACCCGGTCCGCGACTTCGGCGACGACGCCAAGATCGTGCGTGACCAGGATCACCGCGGAACCGAACTGGTCGCGCAATCGTCCGATCAGTTCGAGGATCTGCGCCTGCACGGTAACATCGAGGGCTGTAGTCGGTTCATCCGCGACGAGCAGCACCGGGTTGCAGGAGAGCGCCATGGCAATTACCGCACGCTGGCGCATGCCGCCGGAAAGCTGGTGCGGGTAGCTGTCGACGACCCGATCCGGATTTGCGATGCCGACCGCGTCCAGCAATTGCACGGCCCGCGCCCGTGCCGCTTTCGCCGACACTTTTTCATGCGCGCGCACCTGCTCGCCGATCTGGTTGCCGATCGTATGCACCGGGGTGAGCGCCGACATCGGATCCTGGAAGATCATCGCGATCTGGCGGCCGCGAATGGCATCGAGCGCACGTCGCTTGAGCCCGATCAGCTCCTGTCCCATGAAACGGATGGAACCGGATACGATAGCGTTGGGGCTGTCGATCAGCCCCATGATGGCGAGCAAGGTCTGGCTTTTGCCCGAACCGGATTCGCCGACCACACCGACGATCTCGCGCTGCTCGACGGAGAACGAAACACCTCCCACCGCGCGCACCAGGCCCTCGTCGCTGCGGAAGGAGACGGTGAGGTCCTTGACCACCAGAAGAGGAGCATCAGCCGACATCGCGAGCCCTCGGGTCGATGATGACGAAGACCACGTCGACGACGAAGTTCGCCATCACCACGAAGAAGGCGGCGTAGATCACCGTGGCCAGGATCATCGGCAGATCGAGCGTCTGCAGTGCCTCATAGGTGAGTTTTCCGACGCCCTGCAGTCCGAAGACCACTTCGGTCAGCAGCGCGCCGCCGCCGACCAGGGCACCAAAATCGAGGCCGAACATGGTGACGAATGCGACCAGCGAGGTCCTGAGGCCATGATGCAGCAGCACCCGCCGCTCGCCGATCCCCTTGGCCCGGGCGGTGCGTATGAAATCCTCCTGCATCATCTCGATCAGGCTTGCCCGCAGCACCCGGCCATAGAGGCCGACATAAAGGGTTGCCAGCGTGAACCACGGAATGACCAGCGCTTTGAACCAGCCCCAGGGATTCTCGGTCAGGGGGATGTAGCCGAGCGGAGGAACCCAGGAAAACAGCCAGCTGTCGTGCCAGCGGCTTTGCGTCAGCAGGTTGGCGACCTCGCCCAGCCAGAAGACCGGAATCGACACGCCTACCAGGCTCAGGATCATCAGCGCGCGATCGATGAATGTCCCGCGCGTTGCGCCTGCGATCACCCCGATGATCAGTCCACCCAGCACCCACAGCACTGCCGCGCCGCCGACCAGCGACAGCGTCACGGGAATGGCGCTTACCACGGTCGGGATGACGCGTTGCCCGCGATTGACGAAGGAGGTGAGATCGCGGCTGACGAAAAGCCGATTCATCATCAGCCCATATTGCACCGGCAGTGGCCGGTCGAGACCGAAATCGTGGCGCACCTGGATCAGCGTCTCTTGCGAAGCATTGCGGCCGGCAATGCGCGCCGATGGATCAGCGCCGGGCGTCGCAAAGAAGATCAGGAAAGCGACGACACTGATGCCGAACATGACCAGCACCATCTGGCCAAGCCGGAAGCCGAGCGCGGCAACCACTAGACGCCCCTCGGCGAGGATTTCGGATCGAGCGCGTCGCGCACGCCGTCGCCCAGAATGTTGAGGGCCAGCACCGTGATGACAATGGCTAGCCCCGGCGCCAGTGCCACGACCGGCCGCGAATAAAGCAGGCCCTGGCCGTCCTGGATGATCGTGCCCCAGCTGGCATCCGGCGGCTGCACGCCGATCGACAGGAACGACAGCGAGGATTCCGTCATCATGTTGAGCGCCAGGATCAACGGCACGAAAACGATGATGCGGGTCACCACATTGGGCATGATGTCGCGCAGAAGGATGCGCCAGGGCGACGCGCCAAGGCCGATCGCAGCGGTAACGAATTCGGCATGCATCAAGGTCAGGACATGGCCGCGGATCGGCCGCGCCACATAGGGCACATAGACGATGCCGATGATGAAGACCGGCAGCCACAGGCTGCCGGAGCGGATTTCGAATGGACCGATCTGGATGCTCTGCGCAATCAGCACGATCGACAACGAAATCGCCAACAGGAAAATCGGAAAGGCCCAGAGCACGTCGAGAATGCGCGACAGGCCGATGTCGACGATGCCGCCGAAGAAGCCGGAAACGACACCCAGAAACGTCGCGAGGACGAGGCACAGCACGGCTGCAGCACCCGAGATCAACAGCGAATCCCGTCCGCCGTAAAGCAGCCGCGCCGCGACGTCACGGCCCTGGTTGTCGGCACCGAGCATATAGGGGCCGATGCGCCAGGTCGGCCCGATCGGCGTCATGCCGAGGCCAAGGCCTTCGGTGGAGGGCTGCAGCACCGGCTGGGTCACCCCATCGACGACGATCTCGCCATTGAGATTGGTCACAAATGGATCGGTGCCGGAGACGTATCGCGCGTAAAGCGGCGCCGCGAGCGAGGCGATCACGATGACGACGAGCACGGCGAAGGCCGATATTGCCGAACGATCGCCTTTCAGCTTGCGCCAAGCGGTACGCCACGGGCCATCGGTGGCCCGGCGAACCGGGATGGCGGGCTGGTCCGCAATGACATTGACCATGAACAGGATTGCCTAGGAAAAATCGCGGCCTGGAAGATGCGCTGATCCGCCGGAAAAGGAAATGCGACGGAGAGCCAGCGGCACTCCGTCGCATTGGCTCCGGTCGGCTATTCCACCCAGGACTGGCTGACGATCCAGTAGAATTGCGGGCTGAAGGTGAAGTTCTTCAGTCTGGAAGAGATCACATCGACGCGCTTTGGCGTGAACAGGACAGCGACCGGAGCCTTGTCCGTCACGGCCTTGTCGATGGCGGTCCAGAGTGTCGCGCCCTTGGCCGGATCGGCGATGGTGGCTGCCTCTGCCTCGTCCATCGATGCGTCGATCGACTTGTCGCAGAACCCCGAAATATTGACCGAGGCGTCGGAACCCGGCGTGAACGAGGCACAGCTGAACAAGACCTGCAGGAAATTCGACGGCGCCGGGTAATCCTGGAACCATTGCGAGATCGAAATCTGCACCTTGTTATTGGTGTTCTGGATGTAGGTGAACTGTATGTTCTGTGAGATCGGCTTGACCGACGTTTTGTAGCCAAGCTGGTTGAGCACATCCTGGAGGTAGACGCCGATCGCCTTGGAGACCGTGGTGTCCTCGGTGATGATCGTCACCTCCTGGCCTGCGGTTCCCGATTCCGCGACCAATTGCTTGGCCTTGTCCATATCCGGCGCCGACCACTTCTCACCCGGATTGGCGGTGAACGGGCAATAGGCTGCGAATGACGGGAAGCCCGGCGGCAGAATCTGACAGGCCGGCTGCGCCAGATTGCTGCCGCCGAACAGCTTGACGATCGCGGCGCGGTCGATCGCGAAGTTCACGGCTTGGCGAACGCGGATGTCGTTGAACGGCGCCAGATTGGTGTTCATCGGCGCGTACCACATCGCCGTCAGCGGGTGAACCGTGACCTGCTTGGCATATTTGGTGCCGAGTTCGGCGAGACGGTCGGATGGCGGCGGGTCGAACATCCAGTCCGCCTGCCCATTCTCGACCGCCGTCACCGCCGCCTCGTCGGTCAGGCCGAATTCATAGTCGATCTCGTCCGGATATCCGGCCGGCTGCGCTTCCTTGCTCCATTCCTTGAAATGAGGGTTGCGCACAATCTTCATCAGCTTGTTGGGGTCGTAGCTGGCGATCATGTAGGGTCCGGTACCCGGGATCGGATCCGTGCCGGCGTCCTTGAGCGGTGCGCTCGCCGGCAGGATCGACGCATGTGGAACGGCCAGCTTCTGCAGGAACTCGGCATCCGGCTGGACCAGGTTGAAGGTAATGGTTCGGGCCGTATCGTCGACCGACAGGCCACCTTCGAGGGTGCATGCGGCGGGCGCCTTCAAGCACGCATCCGCGCCGACGATGCCTTTGTAGAAGGTCCCGGCCGTCGGCCCGCTGATCTTGAAGATGCGCTGGAACGAAGCGACCACATCTTTCGTGGTGACGTCCGAGCCATCCGCAAATTTGATGCCCTTGCGCAGCTTGAAGACATAGGTCTTGCCGCCGTTCTCGACCTGCGGGAGGCTTTCCGCCAGGTCCGCGACGACCTCGAAGCCCGTCTTGTCCCCAGCCTTCTTGTAGGTCACCAGGCCATCGTAGAGGATATAATTGATCTGGAAATACTGCAGCGTGTAGTTGATGTGCGGATCGGCGGTGCCTGCCGCGGCATTGGCCAGCAATCGGAGCGTGCCGCCTGGCTTGCCCTCGGCGGCCAAGGCACTGCTTGCCGGCGACATCATCGTCACGCCGAGCAGAGCCAGCCCGGATATCAACGCTGTAAATGCTTTTTGGAGTCGCATATTTGTTCCCTCATGGAGGTGTGTCGGCTTTTGCCGCGCTGAACCCGGTCGATCGACCATTGCGCGGCTGAAAACAGTGCTGGGGTTGCGAACGGCGTCCGCTACTTGGCCCAATCGCAAAAGACTACGGCGAGCGAAGCCGGACGGGATAGCTATTAAGATAGATAGGGTCGGACAGGCTTATCCCGCCTATTTGTTGAGCAGCCGGCCGACATGGCTATTTGACAAGCAATCATCAGCGGGTAAGCTTGCCGGATGCAAAGCCTTCCAGGCGATCTAGAGAGCCGGTTCCGAACTGGAATGAGCATCGACGCTGCCATGGCGGTGGCAACGGAGGTGCTGGAGCCGATCGGTTTCACCGCATTCATCTATGACTATACGCCCGTGCCGGTCAGTCACAAGGGCGAGCTTATCACGCCCTCGCTGATGGCTCTGCGCAACGTGCCGCGCGACATGCAGGATCTCTGGTGCAAGGGCGGATATTATCAGCTCGATCCGGTGCAGGAGGCCGCGCTCACCGTATCGAGACCGTTTCTCTGGTCGCACAACGGCGTTCAGAGCACCGTCATGCAGCGCGTGCTCCAGTCCAAGCACGATCCTGTGGTCAGCTATTTGCTTGACACCAGGATGACCTGCGGCGTCACCGTACCCATTCGCCTTGCAGGCGGCGATCTCGCCACCTTCACCGCGATCCGTGCCGAGCCGGAGGCCGGGTTCGAGCTCGAAGCCAGACCCTTCATCGCCGAGATCGGCGATCTGGGTCATCTGCTGCATGACTCCGTCTACGCCGGTTTCGACGCCGGGATCCGCACCTGCCAACATGTCCATCTGACGTCGCGCGAACGCCAGTGCCTGCGCCTGGCCGCTGCCGGACTGACGGCCAAGCAGGTCGCGCGTGAGATTGGCCGTGCGGTGCCTACCGCAACGCTGCACCTCAATGCGGCGACGCGAAAGCTTGGTGCGCGCAACCGCTTCCATGCCATCGCGCTCGCCGCCCATTACCGGCTGCTCGAACCGGAGCATTGAGGCTCGCGACCTGCGGGCGATCGGCCTTGGCTCGGGCCAACTTATAACCGGCGAACCTATAAATAGTGCTAGCTGTAAATGCGCCGGGCCGCTTAGTACCGTCAGCCGCAAACAAGGCTTGGGAGGGGTGCGCCAAAGTGGCTCCTGCCGCGCCATGATGCGGAGCTTGGACTGTGACGGCACATGCGATCACCGAAGGATTTAGCGACTACAAGGGCTATCGCACCTGGTACCGTGTGACCGGGGACCTCGGGTCGGGCAAGCTGCCCCTGGTCGTCGCTCATGGTGGACCGGGCTGCACACACGACTATGTGGACTCGTTCAAGGAGCTTGCCGGAACCGGGCGAGCCGTCATCCACTACGATCAGATCGGCAACGGCAAATCGACCCATCTGCCGGACAAGGGCGGCGACTTCTGGACCGTCGATTTCTTCCTGGGCGAACTCGATGCGCTGCTCGCCCATGTCGGCATCGCCGGCCATTATGCCCTGCTCGGCCAGTCCTGGGGCGGCATACTCTCGGCCGAGCACGCCGTGCGCCGCCCTGAAGGGCTCAAGGCATTGATCCTGGCCAATTCGCTGGCCTCGATGGCGCTGTGGGTGGAAGGAGCCCGGCAATTGCGCGCCGAGTTGCCAGCCGATGTGCAAAGTGCGCTCGACCGGCACGAAGCGGCGGGAACCACCGATCACCCCGAATATGTTGCGGCGACGAAGGCTTTCTACGACCGTCACGTCTGTCGCGTCGTTCCGATGCCGCCAGAGGTCGCCCGGACATTTGCGGCAATCGAGGAAGATCCGACCGTCTATCACACCATGAATGGTCCCAATGAGTTCCACGTCATCGGCACGATGCGGGACTGGACCATCGTCGACCGCCTGCATCGGATCGAGGCGCCGACCCTGGTTTTCCGCGGCTTCTACGACGAAGCGACCGAGGCCTGCGTCCAGCCCTTTCTGGATCTTATCCCGTACGTCGAAGGCCTGGTCTTCCCGAATTCCAGCCACATGCCGCATGTCGAGGAAAAGCACGACTGCCTCGCCGCCGTCGGGCGCTTCCTGGCCAAACACGATTGACGTTCCAGGACCCGGCCTACTGTTCCAACGGATCGTCGACACGGCGCAGTCGTCGTAAAGGCAGGTTCAGAAACTTCGAATAGCCTGCTGTCCCATGCCTCCGCCGGCGCATTGTGATGCTCCGTGATCGCGACGCCACGCGGAGGCCTAACGTTGCGTCGCCGGCATGGCCGGAATCAGCCTGCCTTCCCCTGAAACCGGCATCGGGTCGCTGAAAACCTGACGGATACGGAGTGGGAGGGACCCCGTTGCCGGTAGGTACGGAAAGTATCGGAACCCAAAGTTTCGCTAAGCAGTTGCAACCGAATTCATTAGCCGGCGTTAAAGTACGGGTGATCTAGCGGGGCATGGGGAGGCTCTCATGCAGACGTATCTCGTCGAGCGGATGGATGGCGACGATGTTATCTCGGTGCGCGTTGTCAACGCGCCGAGTCCGTTCAGAGCCGCAGCTATGATGACGGGCGGGCGTATTACCTTCCGAACGTGGGAAAAGGATTGGATCCGCGTGACCGACGAAAATCGGGGACAGATCTATGCATATTGTTTTGTCCCCGGCAGCTATTCCGACACCGAAGCATCGCCGGTATCGCCCGGGAGAACCACCGAATAGGCAATATGCCTGAATAGCGGCAATTCCGTCTTCGACCCCACCTTGGTCTTCGATCCCGCCTTGGCATGTGTCCGTGTCATGCGCACCACAACAGCCAGCGAGCCTGGCATGATTGGCTCCGCCCGCGGCTTGCGAAACAGGCGAAGTGACTAGCCAAGCGTCCTTGAGGGAAGATCAGGGCATCATCAGAATGATCGATGAAAAGATTGGGGCGGGGGGCGATAAGTGACCCTAATCTTAGCGTAGGCAACTCATGTCTTCGGCATATTTGGGATCAGAAGTCGCGGATCAGGATCTAGCGGTGGATTGTCAGATAACGACCTCCGATAATTGGTCAAGTGTCGCACAATACGCACTGGATCAGGGCGGTCCCGTACTGCGCCCATTTCAAAGATTGGGCGTCGATTTTACCAACATTGCGGCCTTCGATCACCTGAGAAATGTTGTCCGCCAGTACCCCGACAAGCTTGCAATCAGCGACGGCGCCAATCGTCTGACCTATTCCCAGCTCCTCCGGTCCGTCGAGACGCTGTCCTACCAGATCGCGGCGGCCGTCCCAGACGGACAGGCGATAGGGATTCTTCAGGCCAACTCGGCCTGGTATCCCATTGCCATGCTGGCAAGCATGACGGCTGGGCGGCCTTCGGTGCCACTCAACGCGCGAGATCCTAGCTCGCGGATCCTTGAAATCGTGGCCGGAGCGCGGCTCTCAGCTGTCCTGGGCGAGGGCAATGTCCGACCCGATGGTTTGCCTCACCGGGTCAGTTGGATCGATGTGTCGACCAGTGCCGCCTCGCCGGCTGGGCAAGTGCCTCGGTCTTATTCCGTATCGGTCGATGCGCCCGCCATCGTGCTTTATACGTCAGGGAGTACGGGCCGGCCCAAAGGCATCGTTAACAGCCAGCGCAGCTTGCTGTGCCGGGTCCAGCAATACGTCGATGCATGCCACATCAACTCGGATGATGTTTTCCTGCCATTGACCGGACCCGCCACAATCGCCGGGTGCCGGGAGATTCTTGCAGCTCTTCTCACCGGCGCCACCTTGCATCTGGTCGAAGTCGAAGCGGTCGGCTTGCGCGCCGTTCAACGCCTGGTGCGATCCGAAAACGTGACAATCACCTATCTGGTGCCGGCACTGCTTCGCGCGCTTATGGCAGACGGACCTGCAGAAGCGTTCCATTCACTCAGAGTCGCCCGGATCGGTGGCGAGAAGGTGCCCTGGACCGACATCGCCGTGCTGCGCAAGGCCGTCTCCGATACGTGCCTTGTCCAGATCGGTTACTCGTCAACCGAGACCACCGGCTCGCAATGGTTCCTGCCGCGAGACTGGCCAGAGCATGGAGATTCGGTTCCAGTTGGCGGACTGCTGCCTGGAATCACCTTCGCAATTGTCGACGAAGCGGGTCGCCGCGTTCAATCGGGCCGCAGCGGAGAGCTTCTGATCAGGAGTCCGTATGTTTTGCTTGGCCATTGGGAGGACGGGGCGGTTGTACCGGCAACATCAGACCCGGACGATCCAGGCCTTCGGATTTTCGCGACAGGTGACCTCGTTCGACTTGATGATCAAGGCCTACTGCACATCGTCGGTCGCAAGGGGCGCCAGGTAAAAATCAACGGTCGACGCGTCGAGCCAGCCGAACTCGAACGGGTGCTGCGTTGCGCACCCTCTGTCGCGGATGCTGTGGCAATCGTGACGGCCGCGAATGAGCTTGTCGCCTTCGCTGTTCCTCGGCGCTCGGCTGAAGGGACCTTTTCGGACGAGCTTCGCCAGCTTGTCAGGACCAATCTGCCGCCGCCGCTGCGTCCCTTGCGGTTGCACACGATCGCCGAGGTTCCGCGTCTGCCGAGCGGCAAAGTCGACATCACGACACTTGCAGAGATGGACCTTTCAGCCAGAGAGACAGCGGCGACCGCGCGTCCGCTCGAGCCGCGAGGCAAGCTGACGGCGCAGCAGGTCGTCCAGCGGGCATGGACCAGCATTCTCAATACGCGCGTGGCGGCAGGACGCTGGGATGACGCCGGAGGAGATTCGCTGAAGCTGCTGCACTGCGTCATGGAAATCGAAAGCGCCATCGGGCAGGAACTCGGCCTTGAGGCCTTCACCGTCGGGATGAGCCTGGAAGAAATGGTCAAGGCGGTCGTGTCCGCCCAGGCAGGCGATCAAAGCGCGCGCGCCCAGAAGCACGACCCTCCCGTTCTTTTTCTGTTCCCAGGGTCCGTCGGCTATGGCCCGAGCCTTGCTGCCTTTGCAGCAGCGATGGGCAAGGTGACGCGCGTTGCCCCGATCAGGTATCCGGCCCTGGCTATGATACTGCGCGGACAAGACAGCCTCGCCGATATGGCCGACGCCGCCGTCGACCAGATCCGCCGCGCCCAACCCTCGGGTCATGTACGACTTCTCGGCCATTCGCTCGGCGGCGCTGTTGCCTTCGAGGTTGCGGCGCGGCTGCTGGCCTCGGGGCGAACCGTAAAGTTCCTCGGCATCCTCGACACCAGTCTCGTCGGGGAGCGAAGCGCCCGCTGGGAGACGTTTACGCGCACAGTCAATCGAATCCGAACCAACCGCGTGTCCGCTTACCGGATGGCTTGCCGGGCCCTCGCGAAAGTCGCCGTGGCAATGAAGCGCGAGGCACAACTGGTCCAGTTTCTCGACCGCTTCGCTCACGGACAGTTCAACGCGACGAGCTTTAGAACCAAACTGGAACTGCAAGAGGTTTTGCGCGCGCAAGCCTTCTTCCAATGGGTGGCCGAGCCAAAGCCGGCTCTGCCGATCACAGGCACCCTGTTCCGCTGTGCTCGACCCGGAATGCCTCTGGCAATCGGCTGGGATAGCGTCTTCGCCCATCTGGACGTGATTCCGATCGTCGGCAGCCACATCGATCTGGTTGTAGAGCCTCACCTTACCACCAATCGTCCCCTTATCGAGAAAGCGGTGGCGAAAACCTATTCGCCAGTCGAGTCTCGCAAACTGGAGTACAAGCCATCGACCTGATCTCAACATTCGGCAAGGACGCGCTGGTGCTCGACGCTGGCGCGGAAGTCGATCGCATCGTCCAGATCTTGCGCCAGCAGGTCTTCGGCACGCTGCGACGTCGAGGGGTGGTTGTCGGCCTCTCAGGCGGCATCGACAGCTCCGTCGTCGCGGCGTTGTGTGTTCGCGCCTTTGGGAAAGGCAAGGTCCTCGGGATATTCATGCCGGAGCGCCATTCCTCCGGCGACTCACTGAGGCTCGGCCGCATTGTCGCCGCACAGCTTGGTATCGAAACGATCCTGGAGGATATAACGCCGGCCCTGGAAGCGATCGGCGCCTATAGACGGCAGACCGAAGCAATCCAGACCGTCGTTCCCGAATATGGGGACGGCTGGAAATGCAAGCTGGTGCTCGCCTCGGTTCTCGAGAGCAACGGTCTCAACATCACGCGCCTCACGGTTCAGGACCCCCAGGGCAGGACCGACACGGTGCGTCTGCCGTCGGCAGCCTATCTGCAGATCGTCGCTGCAACCAACTACAAGCAGCGCCTGCGCAAGATGACCGAATACTACCATGCCGACCGCCTCAACTACGCGGTAGCGGGCACGCCGAACCGCCTGGAGTACGACCAGGGCTTCTTCGTCAAACAGGGCGACGGAATTGCCGATCTGATGCCAATCGTCCACCTCTACAAGACCCAGGTCTATCAGTTGGCCGAATATCTTGGGTTGGAGGACGAGGTCCGGCGCAGGCCGCCCACCACGGACACCTTCTCGATGGCGCAGAGTCAGGAGGAGTTCTACTTCGCGCTTCCTTATTATCTGATGGATCTGTGCCTCTACGGCTTGAACCATGGGATCACCGACGAAGACGTCGCTGAGGCAACCGGCCTCACCGTGATACAGGTCCAGAAGGTTTTCAAGGATATCGACAGCAAGCGGCGCGCCGCACGTTATCTTCACGCACGGCCGTTGGTGTCCTCTTCAATGGGCGAGGGCTAAGCGATGTGCGGCATCGCCGGAATTGTGTCGCTGAGCGCCGCAGCGGCGCCCCCTTCCCGGGATGCGCTGATACGCATGGCGGGCGCGCTGGCGCATCGCGGCCCGGACGAGCGCGGCCTTTACCGGGACAGACGTGCGGGATTGGCGCATGCCCGCCTGTCCGTCATCGATCTCGCAAGCGGCCAGCAGCCACTCGCCGGCGCGGGCGACACAATGTGGATCGTCTTCAACGGCGAAATCTTCAATTACGTCGAGCTGCGACAAGACCTGGTCGCGCTCGGTTATCGCTTCCGTACACGCAGCGACACCGAGGTCATCGTCCATGCCTATCATGCCTGGGGCGAGGCCGCCTTCGAGCGAATGAATGGGCAGTGGGCAGTCGCCATCTGGGACTCCGTGGCAGGTCGTCTCGTCTTGTCGCGGGATCGGTTCGGCATCTGCCCGCTGCACTTTTGCGAGCATGGCGGGCGGCTTTACTTCGCCAGCGAGGTGAAGGCCATTTTCGCGGCCGATGCGGATATCCCCCGCGCCTTCGATCCAGCCGGCATCGATCAGACTTTCACACTTTGGACTGTCACGCCGCCACAGGGCGTGTTTGGAGGAGTAAGCGAACTCACGCCGGGGCGCATTCGTATTTATGAAAGCGGCGTCGTCCGGGAGCGGGCTTTTTGGAAGCCTGACTATCCAGAGGTTGACGGACCCGGCGATGATGAATTCACCGGCTCGCTTGATGACGCGGTGGAGGAAGTGCGCAGCGCCCTGGAAGCCGCGACGGCGCTCAGGATAGTACGCGCCGACGTGCCGGTCGGCTGCTATTTGTCAGGCGGGCTCGACAGCTCGCTGGTCGCCACGCTGGGGAGACGCTTCGCGGGCGAGCGCTTCCAGACTTTCTCGCTGCGTTTTGCCGACGCCGAGTATGATGAGACGCATTTCCAGCGCCTGGTTGCCGGCGTGGCCGGCAGTGACCATCATGAGGTGGTTGTTTCGCGCAGCGATATCGCTGGCATCTTCCCTGAGGTGACCTACCACACCGAGCGGCCAATCCTCAGGACCGCGCCGGCGCCGCTGTTCCTGCTCTCGAGACTGGTGCGCCAGCATGGCATCAAGGTCGTGCTGACCGGCGAAGGGGCCGACGAAATGTTCGCCGGCTACGATTTGTTCCGCGAGGGCAAGGTCCGCCGCTTCTGGGGACGCCAGCCCGCCTCGACGCGACGCTCGCGGCTGCTGGAGCGCCTCTATCCCTATCTCAGCCGCTCGCCAGTGCAGCAGCAGGCGATGGCACGCCAGTTCTTCGGGCGCGACATCCATGCCGGTGACGCGCCTGGTTTTGCGCATGGCACGCGCTGGCGTACCACAAGCGCCATCAAGCGGCTGTTTTCGGCAGACATGCGCGCCCAAACGGAGCGCCGCAACGCCGTGTCCGAGCTGCTTGCCCGTCTGCCGGCGGAGTTTTCGCGATGGGGCTCTCTTGCGCAGGACCAGTACATAGAGATTCAGACGCTGATGTCGGGATACCTGCTTTCCTCACAAGGGGACAGGATGCTGATGGCTCATTCCGTTGAGGGGCGCTTCCCGTTCCTCGATCATGAACTCGTGAGACTCGCGAATTCGCTTCCGGCCGCCTACAAGCTGCGTGTGCTCGATGAAAAGCATGTGCTGAAGCGCGTGGCGCAGCCGATCGTGCCTTCGGAAATCGTCACCCGCAAGAAGCAGCCTTACCGGGCTCCCAACGCGCTTTGCTTCGTCGCAGATGGCGCACCGGCCTACATTCGCGAAGCACTTTCGGAGGCGGCGCTGCGCGAAGCGAACGTCTTCGATCCAAAGTCGGTTACCCGGCTCCTGAGCAAGTGCCAGGCCAGCGCCGGCGGCGGCGACCTGTCCAACTCCGACAATATGGCGCTTGTCGGGGTGCTGTCGACGCAGCTTCTTCATCGGCAATTTATCGCGAGCCGTCCAAGTGGGGCTCGCACGCTCAAGCTCAGCATCGATATCGACCGCGTGCATCGCGAAGAGGTGCTCGCATGATGCATGGCGCCGTACCGCTCCTGCACGACTATCTCACCCACTCTGCCAGCCGGCTCGGCGGCAAGGTGGCCCTGGTGTGCGGCAATCAACGTGTCACTTATGGCGATCTCGATATGCGTTCGAACGCCATAGCGCACCATTTGACCGATGCCGGAATTGCGCGTGGCGATCGCGTGGTGGTCTTCGCCGACAACACTGTCGAGGCCGTCGTTGCGTTCTGGGCGGTGCTCAAGGCCAACGCCGTGGTGTGCATCGTCAATCCGCTCACCAAAAGCGACAAGCTTGATTATCTGCTTAACGATTGCCGCCCGACGGCACTGATTACCGACAAACACCTGCACTCGATTTTCAGGGAGCCGGCGCGGAATTGCCCATCGTTGCGCCGCATGATCGTCTCCGGGCCGATCGAACGCAGCGATCTACAAGAACTGCCGCATGCTGTGCGCTGGGACGCCGCGGTCGCGGCAGCCCGCAGCACGCCGCCCGCGCGCCGCTGCATCGACATCGATCTCGCTGCGATCATTTATACGTCCGGCTCGACGGGCGAGCCCAAGGGCGTGATGCTGACGCACCGAAACATGATTGCCGCATGCGCCTCGATTTCCTCATACCTGGCGCTTGCCGAAGACGAGGTGATCCTCAATGTCCTGCCGCTCGCCTTCGACTACGGTCTTTACCAGATGATCATGGCCTTCGGCGCGGGCGCCCGGCTGGTGCTTGAGCGCTCGTTCGCCTTCCCGGCGCAGATCCTTGGGCTGATCAAGCAAGAAAGGGTGACGGGTTTTCCCGGCGTACCGACCATCTTCGCCGCACTCGGGGAGCTCAGGTCTCTCAGGGATCAGGATTTTTCGAGTATTCGCTACGTCACGAACACTGCGGCCGCCTTGCCGCTCAAGCACATTCTCCTGCTGCAGGAGCTGTTTTCTGGCGCCCGCATCTATTCGATGTACGGCCTTACCGAATGCAAGCGCTGCACCTACCTGCCGCCGGAGGATCTGGAGCGAAAGCCGTCGAGCGTCGGGATCGCTATCCCCAATACGGAAATGTGGATTGTCGACGAGCATGACAGGCGGGTAGGCCCCGGCATCGTTGGTCAGCTCGTCATCCGCGGAGCGACGGTGATGAAGGGCTATTGGGGCAAGCCGGAGGCGACAGCCAGGAAGCTCAAGCCCGGCCCGCTGCCGGGTGAGCAGGTCCTATACACCGGCGACTACTGCCGGATGGACGCCGAGGGCTACCTCTACTTTGTCGGTCGCGGCGACGAGATCATAAAATCGCGCGGAGAGAAGATAGCGCCGAAGGAGGTGGAAAACGTGTTGATGAACATTGCGGGCGTACGGGAAGCCGCGGTCATCGGCGTTCCGGACGAGCTGCTCGGGCAAGCAGTGAAGGCATTTGTCGTGATGGAGCAGGGAAGCATGATCGGTGAAAAGCAGTTGCAGAAAGAGTGCCAGAGACGGCTGGAAAACTTCATGGTTCCGAAGTCCATCGTCATCGTACCCAGTCTGCCGATGACCGACACGGGTAAGCTCAAAAAAACGGCCCTGTCATGAGTCGGTACCAGGGCGAAGTTGATCAGCATTCATTTTTTGTACCGGAGGCGAAATCAATGTTATCTACCAAGGATAGAACCGATACCTGCAGCGAACAAATTCGCGCTTTCCTGGCTTCGAATTTCTATATAGCCGATCCCGAGAGCCTGGAGAGCGACACCTCGCTCCTCGACCAGGGCATCGTGGACTCGACGGGTGTGCTCGAGGTTATCGGCTTCATCGAGGAGACCTTCGGCATCACAGTCGAAGACAGCGAGCTGCTGCCGGAGAATCTCGATTCCATCGAGGGAATTGCGCAATACGTCATGCGCAAGAGAAACTGACACGAGCGAAACTGATTGCCGAAATCTCGCGCAACTCTGTTTCAAGTTCCCGGCCGTTTCTAGCCGCGACAGCGCGTCTGGGCCTGCCACGGCTGCGATGCTTACGCCTGCGCCTTCGTATGTCCCACAACCACCCTGCCCTCACCGGCCTGGTTGGTGACTGCCCGGATACTCTCATAAGCCTTGGAACGCTCGAGCAAACTCATGACCTGCCGGTCCTGGCCAAGCCCCACCTCGAAAAGCAGGATGCCTCCACGCCGCAAATAACGCGGCGCCTCCTTGAGCACCCGCATGTGGATGCTCAGGCCGTAGGGGCCGGCTGCGAATGCTTCACGCGGCTCGAGCTCGACCAGATGTGAACGGTCGCCCTCGAGCCGTTTTTCCGAAATGTAGGGCGGGTTGCAAACAATCACGTCGATCGTACCGTCGAGCTCCAAGCCGGAGAAGGCGCTGAACAAGTCGCCCTGAAGAACCGTTACCCGGTCCTCCATTTCAAGATGGGTGACGTTGCGGCGCGCGACCTCCACGCATCCGTCGGTAAGATCGCTTGCCCACACGCGCGCGGTGGGAGCGTGGTGCGCGATGGCGCACGCCAGATTGCCCGCCCCACAGCACATGTCGACAACGCGAGGCACCGGCAGGTTCAGTTGGCTCAGGACATCGAGAGCGGCCTTGCCGAGCAGTTCCGTTTCCGGCCGAGGAACAAGCGCACCGGGCGAGACCAGCAACTGCAATCCCATGAAGGTGCTGCGGCCCTTGCCGTAGGCATCGGCGACATTGATCTCTTCGCTCACGACACTCGCCTCCCGTTTTAGCCGGCGTTGGTGGCCGACAATTGCGTACCGATGAAGTGTATCTCAAAACCGTTTAACTCTCGATCGACAAAATCAAAACCCATCCGTCGCCAGACGCTTTGAAGCCTTGATGCTACAAAGATGATCATAAGCTTCTGCCGGGTGTCATGATTAGGAATATCTCCTTACCCGACCCGGTTATCCCCAGCCTGGCGAGCCAGTTGCCGAATTCTCAGCCTGGCGTCACGATTTTGCTACATTTTAATCAAAGAAGGCACGTATGTAAGCAATTCGTAATGTTCCAGCAGCGGGGCGGGGCTGCTGCTTCCCGGAAGGTTAAAGTTTGTCCCTCATCGAAAGAATCGACGAGATTGCGCAGCAATTTCGCGTCAACGAGCGCACATCATGAAGTCGACCAAAGGACGCTCGCTCGATCTCCGCTCCGCAATGTTCGGCTGTGTGCACGGCCTCGTCGGCGTAGGCGTTTTCTCCGCATTGATAAATATCCTCGCCTTGACCGGCTCCGTCTACATGCTCCAGGTCTACGACCGCGTGCTGCCTTCGCAGAGCGTGCCGACTCTTATCGGATTTACAGTCGGGATGCTGGGACTTTACGCGGCCTATGGGCTCCTCGATTTCGTGAGGCTTCGCCTGTTGGTCCGCATCGGCAGCCGCCTGCATAGAAATCTGCAGCAAAAAGCGTTCGCAGCCTCGCTTTCCCTGCCCCTCGTCGCCGGGCCGGATGCGAACCGGGTGCACCCGCTTCGTGATCTGGACCAGCTACGTGGCTTTCTTTCCGGGCTCGGGCCGACAGTCTTATTCGACGCTCCCTGGATACCATTTTATATGGTGGTCATCTATCTGCTGCACCCCGCGCTTGGCGTGCTGGCAACGCTCGGCGCATGCGCCGTTGTGTTTTTGACGGTGGTTGCCGAGATCGTCGGCCGCAAACCTGCGGCTCGTGCATCTGAGACACTCGTTGCGCAGCGGCTTCTGGCCGACTCCGGCCGCCGCAACGCAGAGGTTGTTCAGGCGATGGGCCTTTCCGCCCCGCTTAGCCGGCGCTGGAACGAGGTCAGTCATCTTTATCTGAAGAACCAGGAACGGCTCTCCGACGTCGTCGGCGCAGCAAGCTCATTGTCGAAGACGCTCCGAATGGCCCTGCAATCATGTGTGCTAGGGCTTGGTGCCTACCTTGTGATCGGCGGCGAGGCCTCGCCTGGCGTGATCATTGCATCGTCCATATTGCTGGGCCGCTCGCTGGCGCCGGTCGATGTGGCGATCGCAAACTGGAGAGGGTTTCTGGCAACCCGCAAAAGCTATACCGAGCTGGCGGCAGCGCTGGATGCTTTTGATAGCCAGCAAGAGCCAATGGAACTGCCCCGCCCGAAGGCAGAGCTTGCGGTCGAGGAATTGACCGTCGCGCCACCAAGCCTGCAGAAACCAACCATCTTCAATGTAAGCTTCCGCTTGGCGAGAGGCGCAGGGTTGGCGGTCGTCGGCCCGAGCGGCTCCGGCAAGACCACGCTCGTGCGCGCTTTGGTCGGGGCATGGAAGCCGCTTCGTGGCACCGTAAGATTGGACGGCGCCTCGCTCAATCAGTGGAACTCAGAACTGCTCGGCATTCATATTGGCTACCTGCCGCAGGACGTTGAGCTGTTCGACGGGACGATCGCCGACAACATTTCGAGGTTCGGCGGCAAAAGCGACGCAAAAGGCGTGCTGGCAGCTGCCAAGGCTGCGGGCGTGGACAAGATGATCATGCGTCTTCCGCAGGGTTTTCAAACACGCATCGGAGAAGGCGGCGCGGCCCTTTCGGCTGGGCAGAGGCAGCTCGTCGGGCTTGCCAGGGCACTTTACGGCGATCCATTTCTCGTCGTCCTTGACGAACCAAATTCCAATCTGGACGCAGACGGTGATGCTGCTTTGGCCGGCGCTATCCTGGCAGTGCGTCAGCGCGGCGGTATCGTGATCGTCGTTGCGCATCGCCCCTCCGCTCTCGTCAACATCGATCAGGTACTCGTCCTGTCGAACGGGATGCTCCATTCGTTCGGCTCGCGCGAAGACGTTCTGGCAAATGTGATCCGGCCCTTCCCGCGCCCGGACAAGCCAAACATTGTCGTTCCGCTGCAGCACGGTGCAAGCGGGCATGCTTGAGGTATTGCTTAGTGTCTAACGTGACCATGTCGTCATATGCTGCGGTAGGCGACGAAGGCCAGCCGACCGGGGAGAAGCCGGGGCCGGATGGGATTCGAGCCAATCTACCCTGGGGTAGTCTGGTCCGGAGCCTGGCAGCACATTGTCGTTCCGCCGCACAAACGTGCAGCCGGGCATATGTGAAGTATCGCTCTGTTGTTACCGTGTCGTCATACGTCGCCGCCGGTGGCGAGAGCCGTTCGTTGGAGACGAAGCCAGAGCCGGATGGCATCCGGGCCAATCTGCTCTTGGGCTTGGCAACCAGCTTGCTGTTGATCTTTGGCGGAGGGCTCTGGTTGGGATTGACCAAGATTGCCGGCGCGGTGATTGCGCCCGCAACCGTGGTGGTCGAAAGCAACATTAAAAAAGTCCAGCATCAAACCGGCGGCACCATCGGCGGAATCTTCGCGCAGGACGGCGATCATGTGAAGGCCGGCGACGTGTTGGTCAGGCTGGACAACACATTGACCCGAGCAAACCTGCAGATAATCACCGAGGACCTCAATCGCGCCACCATTCGTCTGGCCCGACTGGAGGCCGAGCGCCAGGGTCTGCCGGAAATGCAGATCCCGCCCGACCTTCGGGCTCAAATGGGTGACCCGCAAGTGGTGGCACTTGTCAGTGGCGAGCGTGCCTTGTTTGAAAGTCGTGCTGCGGCGCTGGCTGGCCAGAAGGCACAATTGCAAAGCCGCGCGAAGCAGCTGGAACGTCAGATCGATGGCCTCAAATCGCAGCAGTCTGCAACGGACGAGTCTCTGGATCTGCTGACCAAGAACCTTGCAGATGTCGAATCTCTCTACGCAAAGAAGTTGGTGTCCAAGGAGAGGTTGAGCAATGTCAGCCTGGAGAAGACCCGGACTCGCGGCGAATCGGGACGCCTTGTCGCAGCGATAGCGGAGGTACAAGCTCACATCAGTGAAACGGACCTGCAGGTGCTTCAGCTCGACGAACAAATGCGGAGCGACGTGACCAACGAACTTCGCGAAACGGAAGCCAAGCAAACCGAACTCAGTGAGCGCAAGCTGGTGGCCGAAGACGAACTCGGCAGGACAGACATTCGTGCCCCGCAATCGGGCACGGTACAAGAATCCTCGATCCACACCGTCGGCGGCGTGATTGGCGCCGGAGAGGTGCTTATGATGATTGTGCCCGATTCCGACAACCTTGTCGTCGACGCTTCCATTCCTCCGGCGCGTATTGATGAGATCCATCCTGGACAGCAGGTGTCGATCCGCTTTCCGGCGTTCGACGCCGGCACCACACCTGCTTGCGAAGGCTCGGTCAAGCGCGTGTCAGCGGATCTGATCAAGGATCAGCAGCGTCAGCTTTCCTATTTTTCGGCGCGCATCGACGTCGAAAATGAAGCGACCTGCCTGACAGGAGAGAAAATACTCAAACCGGGCATGCCCGCCGAAGTCCACATAAGAACCGACGAGCGCAGTGTCTGGTCCTACTTGATGAAGCCCCTTACCGACCAGTTTTCCAGAGCCTTCAGGCAGTAAAGCGGTTGCGAAACGCGGCCCGATCTATCGGGTCGCCGCATTTTCGAGAGCGCTGCTGAACCTGACCTCGATCGTGTCTCCCGGCATGACCTCGGTGTCTTCTTGGGCAAGCTGTTTTCGCCATTCTTCGCCGACCTTGCGAATGATCGTGACCTCGGCCTGGATCTTCTCGCCGGCAACCGGCAACGGCAGTGCGGCAGCTCCCGTGGGCTGCAACTTTTGGCTGGCGGCGCGAAGTCTTGCGCTGACGTCGGCAAGGCGCACGTTGGTATCCTTCAACTCGATCAGCAGACCCATCCTTCTTTGGTTGTCATTGCGTTCGTGCTGTCTGGCAAAATCGTCCTGCTGACGTCGTGCTCTCATAAGTTCAACGGACGTTTCGAGTGCCCGGCTGGAAGAGAGAACCAAAGCGCGCCGGACGTCGGCGAGCCGGGTATTGGTTAGATTTCCCGACTCAAACGCTTTCCTTACGCGCGCCAGATCGTCTTCGTCCGCCTTCACACCATCCGCTTCGGCCTGCTCGCGTTTGAGCAAGGTCTCGGTTTGTGCGGCGGCATCCTTACCGCTTTTATCCAGAAAGCCCTGCTCTTGCTGGAAGTTGTCCAGCGAGAGCTTCAGCCCTTCCGCTTCAGCCTGGGCGATCGCCGATGCAAAACTTGCCGGCAAGGGCGATCCTTGTGGTGGCTGCATGTCGAAAGTCGGTTTGTTCTGAAGTTCGGCGCGGAGGCGGGCGCTATGAAAATAATCTCTCGTATATTCCCCCCAAAGCGACTCGTAATCGCGCCGCAGATCCACCGGATCTGGGCCAACCTGGTTTGCCCGGGACCGCAAAAGGCTGAAACCGCCTGACACGGCAATCGCCTGCCGCACGGTCATCAGCGGGCGGTAGGCCTGCTGTCCGGGAGTGAGCACGTCGCCGGTCACATAGATCGGCCTGTACTCCGCAACCACGGCGGTCACGTCTGTCGGCTTGATGACGATCATTTGCTCCCGCCCATCAGGCAGACGCTGGTGGAATATCTTGGTCGGCAAGATCGTCTGCATGCGCGTTTGCAGTTCAGCCGGAGTTAAGCCGCCCACCGAAACCATACCGACTTCGGGAAGCGCGATCGTGCCGTCCATCTGGACCACCGCACGTTGCGTTCGCTCAGGGATGGAGGCAATTCCAATCTCGACGGTGTCGCCGGCGGAAAGTCGATAGGCGACCCGTGCTTCCGCTGCAGCAGCCGTATCCATGGCAGCCAGCATGCCGAGCAAGACAATAAGGATTCGATCAACGAGGACCATGGGCGACAATCTCCTTCTGGCTCGAATCCGGCGATACCGCGGCCGCAATCAACAGCGGAGCCAATTCTCCCAGGCGAAAGCTCATGTCATGTAACTCATTTCGTGTCGCACCCGGCCTTCGCTGAGGCGCCGTTGCCACCATCCGATGGTCCGCTCCAAGCCTTCGCGCAGGCTGGTCTGGGCACGCCATCCAGTCTTGCTTTCGAGGAGCGAAGAATCGGCCAGCAAGGCACGTACTTCGGAATTCTGCGGCCGCAGGCGGCGCTCGTCCCGGTGGATTGGTTTCTTGCAGCCACTCAACTCGATCACCAGATCCAATATGTCCGAAATCGTCACAGCGCGCTGGCTTCCGGCATTATAGGCATGGCCAAATTCGAGCTCGGCCGAACCTGCGGTCAAAAACGCCGCCGCAGTGTCTTCCACGAAAGTAAGATCGCGGATCGGGCTTGTGTCTCCCACCATGATCGCCGGGCATTTTTTGTCGAGAGCCTGGCGTATAATGGTCGGTACGATGGCCCGCTCACTCTGGCGCGGGCCGTACGTATTGAACGGCCGCATGATGACCACAGGGATGTCGAACGATCTGGCATAGGACTCCGCCATCATGTCCGCGCCGATCTTGGATGCCGAATATGGTGACTGTCCCTGCAACGGGTGGGATTCGCTGATAGGCATTGTCAGCGCGGTGCCGTAGACCTCGCTTGTCGAAGTGTGCACCACACGCTCCGTCTCCCATTGGCGCGCCGCTTCGAGAACGTTGACCGTGCCCAGGATATTGGTCTCCACATAGGACTGGGCAGCGGCATACGAATACGGGATCGCTATCAGTGCGGCGAGATGAAACACGACCGCCTGGCCACGCACGATCCGGTTAAGGAACGCGCTGTCGCGAACATCGCCGCGGATGAGATTCAGCTGGCTTCGTATGGTGTTCGGCAAATCGTCCAGCCAGCCGTGGCTGTCGAAGGAATTGTAGAGAGCCAGCGCGGTGACGTCGGCACCGCTACGGACGAGTGCTTCGGTGAGATGCGAACCGATGAACCCATCGGCACCCGTAACCAGAACTTTCCTGCCCTTGTATGCCATGACCCAAGCGTTCCCCCTATGACGTGAGGCACTGACTTTGCAAATCCACGAGAGCGCGGATGTCCCACCTGCTCTCAAGGTCCGATCGGCGGCGGCGAGACGACGCCAAGCACTGCCAGCAGCCCGCGCACCATCCACACGACATCGGAGCCGATCGTGCGCTGCGGATAATAGGAAAGGTCGAGCCTGGCTTTGGCAGGAAACAGAACCTCGCGGTAGAACAGTAGCGGATCCACGGACCGAGGATAAAAACGGGCTTCGTGCCGGAAGAGAACCTGGGCAGGACCCAGCAAGCCTGGCTTGTATTGTAAAATACCCTCGAAGCCCCCGCGAAAACAATCGGCGAAGGCAAGGCTCTCCGGGCGTGGCCCGATGATTGCCATCTCGCCTCTGAAGACGTTCCAAAGCTGTGGCAGTTCGTCGAATTTGGTGACGGCGAGGAACCGTCCTATCGGCGTCATGCGGCTGTCGTCGGCCATGGTCAGCGCCAAGCCACCGGGGTCGCATTGCACGCTGAACTTGCGGAACTTGTACATGCGGAATGGGCGAGCACCAGCCCCGACGCGGGTCTGAGTGAAGAAGATGGGCCGACCGCCTTCCAGCAGCAGCGCCACGGCAATCAGCAGCATCAGCGGGGCGAAGACGATCGCCGCGGCCGCAGCAATGACGAGATCGATTGCTCGTCTCGCAGACCCATGGGCGGCGCTCGAGACGTTAGACCGATGAATGGCTAGGTCCAGGGCATTCATGCGGCTGTTCCTGTCTGAGCGCAGTTATTGACCGCCGCGGCAAGAGCGACGACTACCGATTCAACCAATGGCGCGGTGATCTGCGGATGTAGCGGTACAGTCAGTTCGCGCTGCGCGAAATCTTCAGTGCGCGGTAAGTGAGTACCGGGAATGAGCTCACGATAGAGCGTCATCTGGTGCACCGGCGGGTAGTGGATAGTGGTTTGTATCCCTTGCGCGCGCAGTGCGTCGATGACGTCTTGCCTGTCGGCGTAACGTGGCAAAAGGATAGGCATGATGTGGTAGGCCGACGTCCGCGGCTCGTGGAACGGGATGGTCACGGCCGGGCAATGCTTCGCTATGAGACGGCGATACAGCATGACCAGGATACGCCTGATCTCATTCCACTCCTGCAAATTTTGCAGCTGGACCAGTCCGATTGCAGCCCGCAGTTCATCCATGCGATAGTTGAAACCGAGCATGGTGACATCATACTGCGGGGTGCGGCTGTTCAGCCTTTGACGCGTCCCGGTGGTCATCCCATGTCCACGCGCCTGGCGGATTGTCTCGAGCAGACCAGCATCCCTGGCAATCACTGCCCCGCCTTCCGCCGTGGTCATGTTCTTGTTGCCGTAGAAGCTGAAGGCGGCCGCGGCACCAAATGTCCCCACCTCCTTCAAGCCCGGCGCATGCGCCGCGTCCTCGACGATATGCAGCCCCCGGGCACGGGCGAACTTCTGCCAGTGTTCCCGATCGGCGAGGTAGCCGGCGAAATGGACAAGAATGACTGCCTTGGTGCGGGCCGTGCATTTCGCTTCGGCTTCCACGATCGACATCAGCGGCACGTCGGCTGACTCGATGTCGACGAAGACCGGCGTCGCACCGACATAGAGGACCGCATTTGCGGTCGCGACGAAAGTCAAGGATGGCACCAGCACCTCGTCGCCCGGTCCGATGCCAAGTGCGTGCAAAATGAGATGAAGCGCTGCGGTGCAAGAACTGACCGCGACGCAATCCTCCGCATCATGAACGTCGGCAAAAGCTTGTTCGAAGGCTCGTACCTGCTCCCCCATGGTCAGCCAGCCGCTGTCGATGACCTTGGTCAAAGCAGTCTTTTCCGGCACACCCAAGATCGGGGCACTGACCAAGAGCATCACAACCTCCTAGACTGATAACTGTGGGAACCGGGCTCGTGACTTCATCATGATCATGCAGCCGTCGCAGTGACCTCGATCGAGGCCGACTGGTCTTCCCAGGAAATGGTCTGTGCGTTCTGAAAGTCGTCGACGCGCCCGATATCGAGCCAGAGACCCTCATGTTTGTACACGTGCACGGTTGTGCCGTTCTGCATCATCTGCAGCATCAGGTCGTCGAACCCAAAGGGTATGCCGGATGGGATAAACTGCAGAACATCCGGGTTCATGCAGTAAATTCCCATGCTGACCAGATGCGAAAGCGTCGGCTTCTCGCGAAAGACCTGCACGGTATTGTCGACTTCGTCGATGACGCCGAAATCCATCTTGATCAGGCGACAGGCTGTTGCGATCGTCACTGGATCGGTGTGCTTACGGTGCGCTGCAACAAATCGACTGAGGCTTAGATCCGTGAGGACATCGCCATTGAGAACGATGAATGGCTCCGTCAGTTCATCCCTGATCAAAGACAGTGGCCCGATGGTGCCAAGCGGCTCCATCTCCTGCGTATATCGAATTTTCAGGTTCCACTGCGAGCCATCTCCACACACGGTGCGGATCAAGTGGCCGAGATACCCGGTTGTAATATAGACTTCCTGAATACCGTTGCGTCGCAACCATTTCAGAAGCATCTCGAGAACCGGCCGTGCGCCGATCGGCATGAGCGGCTTCGGCAAGACCGAAGTGAAGGGGCGCAGGCGTGTTCCCATTCCTCCACATTGAATAACCGCTTTCATCCTGGTCCTCCCTTGTTCATTCGGCCTGAACGCTATCGTCACGGGCCGGCTATCCTGCCCTGGTCAGCACCGGGAAACGCGTTCTTGTCCCCTCAGAAGAACCGGTGAGATTTCCCGTAGAAGACCGGTGAGTTTTCCCCACTGTCCCCTGATCCGGACATTGCATCTGGATGGTATGTGGCCGTCAGGGTGGATGTCGTCGTGCATTCGAATGGTAACAATTCAGCCGTTTTGCTGTTCTATATCTTTAGACCTATAGCACTGCTGAATGACCGACCGGTCTGTCAGCTGTCCAAAAGGTCAGAACGTATGTTCGACGACGTTCGGCGGGTTTCGCTCACAAGGGGCAAAAAAAGAGGAGCGTTTCCCGTCATTTAAGATTATATTAGAAATCTGGCGTTTGCGGTGTTGGGGGTGCCGCAGCGTCGGCTGGATGAATCGACGAGTGGATGGCCACGACTTTCAGGCCATCGCCGTTCAATCCATTCAGACAGGCGTTGGGGTAGTTCAATGTATCGAATCGTCATCGCCGACGATCACGGCTTGTATCGTCGCGGCTTGCGATTGGCACTGACCGCAGGCATTCCAGGTGTAGAGATATTTGAAGCGTCTTGTTTCGACGCGGTGCTCAGTTTGCTGGCAGAGCAATCGTTCGTGGATCTTGCGATCCTGGACCTGAATATGCCGGGCCTGTTCAATCAAGAAGTGCTCGGCGGGATCCTGTCCGCCTATCCGGACACGCGATTTGCGATCGTTTCCGGAAACGATTCACGCTCGGAAATACTCACCGCGCTGTCGATCGGGCTTCACGGCTACATCGTAAAATCGCAGACGGACGAAGAGGTTGTTTTGGCCGTCAATGAAATCCTCTCCGGCCGCATCTATGTTCCTGCACTTCTGTCACGCCCGGGTGCAACGCAAACAACCCACGCGCATACCCATTCCGACGACAAAGGCCCACAGAGGCGTACCGCTGGCGTCAACCTCGGCAGGCTGACCTCGAGGCAAAAGGAAGTCCTCAAGCTGATGGCGGAAGGCTATTCAAACAAGGAAATTGCGCGCGATCTGGAAATCGCGGAGGCGACCACGAAAATCCACGCTGCTGCGGTTCTGCGTGAGTTGGGGGTACGCAATCGGACCGAGGCTGCCGTTATGCTGAAGACTTGGCTTTCGAGACATGCCAGCTAGAGCGCCGCGCGTCCCTTTTGGACGTGCAAACGGCGTCCCAAGACTCCTCACGCATATTACTGCATATCCCAAAGCCGCAGCGCGGCTTTGGGCCAACGACATTCTTGGAAGGAACCCTGCGCATCTCAAAGGCCGCTCAGCGCGACCCGCCTTTTAGATATCTGCTTTCCGATTGGAGCACTGCACTACAATCCGATTTCCTTGCGTGACAGCCGCAGCGAATACCGCAACCCTTGGTCCGATATTTCCAGCCTGGGAGAGTGACCGACAAGCGGCGCTCCATCCACTCCGATTATCATGGAGCCGAAGCCATGACGGACTACGCTTGAGGTCCTACGCCGCCCCGATTCCACCCACTCGAACACGATATCACTGCCTGTTTCTTCAGGTGCGAACGTCCAGCTTACGTCGATCCGGCCTTTTGGATCGGCAAGCGCTCCATATTTCATGGAATTGGTGGCAAGCTCGTGAACGATCATTGCAAAACTCTCGGCGGCGCCTCCCGACATCGCCACGGAAGGACCGCTGACCGATATCGCACGTGTTCCAATATATGGGTGCAATTCTTGCGCAACGAGATCGTTTATCGCCCCCGATACGCTGCCGTTGCGTGAAAGAAGCAGATGGGTTGCCTCGAGCGCGCGTATCCGGTCGATCAGCATTTCCTTGTATTTGGCGACGTTGTTTCCGGGAACATCGACCATCTTCACGAGCGCCGTGATCACCGCGAAAACATTGCCGAATCTGTGACGCTGTTCGAGCATGATGCGCTCCCGCTTCTTTGCCGCGGCGCGCAGCAGCGTGGTTTGTCGTCTCTCGCTCAGGTCGGCAGCCACTCCAAGCCGCTGTCCACCATCATCATGTCTTTCCTCCCTTCCGCGCAGCGCAACCCAGCGGATATGTCCGTCCGGTCGGCGGACGCGTATCTCAACATCGTAATTCGTGACCGATGGTGCGGCCTTTCTTGATGCCGCCAGCTTTGGCCAGTCCGCCGGATGAACGACAGCTGACAGTTCCTCCAAACTGCGGCTATTGGCCTGGGCCAGGCCGAGAATGTCCCAGAACGTGTCCGAGCCCGTGACTGTCCCGTTTTTAAGGTCAATGCGCCACGTGGCCAAGCGTCCAGCAGACAGAGCGAGGTCCAGCCATTCCTTCTGAGCCCGAAGCGCTTCGTGAACAGCGCGTCGTTCCGAAATATCGTCGACCACCACGAAGATGCTCTCCGAGAGCCCCCCCTTGGGTACGGACGAAGAAAGCGTTAGCCGAGCCCAGAAGGCCGTACCGTCCTTTCTTGACAGACGGACCTCGGAAACGAACGAAGAGATGTCATTGCCCAGCCTCGCCAACAATTGCGCCAAGGTGTGCCGGTCGTTCGGATGGGCGAGCGTATCGAGTTGCAATTGGGCAAGCTCCTCCTCCTTGTACCCGGTCATCTCGCAAAGGCGTTTGTTGGACTGCAGCAACTCACCTTTCTCGTTGGTGTTCGCGAATCCCAGGGCAGCACGTTCGAAGGCCCAACGATAGCGGCTTTCGGTCGCCTCGACGGCAGCGAGCCTGGCCTCCGCGACTTCCAGCAACTCACGCAAGTCCTGCCGAAGGCGATGGAAGGTCATGGCAATCACGCCGCCCGAAACCAGAAGCAGGATTGCGCGTGCCCAATCTCCACTTGAAATCTGATCGTGTCCTCGTGCCCACAGCCCGACAGCCACCATCAGAATGGTCGCAGCGAGCGCCGGTACGCGGTCTTCGAGATAGGCGATAATAATAATAGCCGGAATAAATTCCAGAAAACTGGCGCCTTGCCCAATATAGGCTGAGGATTTTATTTCAAATATCAGTGTGGCGGCCAACACCGATGCAGAGGCAATATGAGTTAGCAATCTGCCCGACGGGTTCGAATTCGACCTGCGCGACTGCGAGCTCATGGACACAGACTACAACCTTCTGACTAGCCCGTCGAGACTAGAGCAAAAAACGTACAGCTTAGTACCACTGCCGGATTGCCATACCGCTATCATAGCGCGCATTTTATCGGACGCAGCGGGGCCTAGGAGCTGCCTTAGAACTGTCGGATCATATTAAGTTTTTCAAGGTGGTGATGAACATATCATCCGTCAGCGCATAGAAGACTAGAATCCAGCTACACATAGAAGACTATCTGAATCCCGAATACTTATTTCGGGCGTGTGAAACTTTGGGTTAGGGGTAGAAAATGAATCTGATTGATAGACAGGTCGATGCTTCTTCGAGCAATCGGTACATTGCTACGAGGACCAAGTATGATTTTGAAGCGCGGAATACGCGGCCCTCTTCTTCTGGTCACCTTCCCGATCGCGCATCGGATCCATTGGACGCAAGGTTCGGCGAACAAAAAGGCCGCAGTCTGGAATCCATAACCGGCGTGCTTGATCGCATTGGCTGTGGCTATCTTGTGCTGAATCGCGAAAGAAAAGTAGTCGAGTGGAACGCAGCCGCCCAAACCACGCTTGAGCGCCAGGGCGAAGCGGCCGACACGGCGAGCGGACTTACGGCCGCCCTAAGGCGGCTGATCGCGAATGTTCCGGGCCAATTCCTGCCGGGCTCGTTGTCTTGGGTGGTGATCCGCAGCAGGGGCGACCGACCGGTGATACTGAACGAGAACGGCGTTATCGCTCCCGAGGGGACGAGCATTGTGGCGTTGCTGGATCGCGACAACAGGTCGGGGCCAAATCCTCGCACGCTGCAAAGAATGTTTGGCCTGACGAGCGCAGAAACGCACCTCGCCTTGCGCTTGGCCCAGGGCGACGCACCTTTGGAGATCGCCCGCAGCTGGCGTCTCAGCCGCACCACGATCCGTTCCCAGCTTGCCTCGCTGTTCGCCAAGACCGAAACAAAACGCCAGGCGGAACTGGTGGCCCTTCTTGGGCGTATTTCGGTCCTGCCGTAAGGGCCGGCCACTTAGATCCAATCGCCCGGACGTCGACATCTGCCTGGGATTCAAAACTGCGCAAGTTGGCGTGTCATGACTTGGCAGGTCGTGCATCGCGTTGCGCACTCCACCAGGTTCGATGCGCCAGCGTAAATGTCGAAAGCCGCAATCCCGGACCGGCGATTCGGTACCGTCGAACGGATTCGAAAGGCGACAAGTGGACAACGGTCTATGCAGCGAGTCTGTCCTTGCCGCAGCGGAGAAGATGGAAATCGCTCGATCCCGTTCGGACCGCGCGGTGCAGAAACTTGCACGGACAGGACCGATCGTCGTCACCGGCGCCGCAGGCTTCATTGGTTTTCACGTGGCCTCACGGCTTTTGCGTCTCGGTGTCAAAGTCGTGGGCGTCGACAATTTCACGCCCTACTACGATCTGCGGCTCAAGGAAGCGCGATTTGCACGCCTCTGTAGCGAGGCGAAATTCACGCCGGTGCGAATGGATCTGGCCGATGCCGCGCGCGTTCAGTTGCTGTTTTCACACGTTCGCCCCTCACACTTTGTCCATCTCGCGGCTCAGGCCGGCGTGCGTCATTCACTTGTTGACCCGCACGCCTATGTGCAATCGAACGTAGTGGCGTTTCTCAACGTCCTTGAGGGCTGCCGGCATCACAGCGTCAGTCATCTCGTCTACGCCTCTTCGAGCTCCGTCTACGGCTTGAATCGAACCGTACCGTTTTCCGAACACCACGGCGCCGATCATCCCGTCAGCTTCTACGCCGCCACCAGCCATTTGTTCGGCCTGCCCGTGACCGGACTGCGCTTCTTCACCGTTTACGGCCCTTGGGGCAGGCCCGACATGGCGGTCTACTTGTTCACGCGCGCGATCGTCGAGGGCAAACCAATTAGGGCAAACCAATTCAAGTAGCCAATGCCGGCCGCGTGTGGCGGGATTTCACCTACATCGACGATATCGCTGAGGGCGTGGTTCGAGCACTTGCCGCACCGCCGCGGCCAGATCCGAATTGGGACCCTTGCACCGCCGACCCTGCCACAAGTTCCGCGCCATATCGCGTCTACAATATCGGCAACGACCGGCCCGAGGAGATCAACCGGCTGATTTCGATCATCGAGACCGCTCTTGGCAGCCGGGCGCTTCGCGTCGATGTGCCGTTGCCGCCTGGCGACGTTCTGGAGACGCGCGCCGACGTCAGCGATCTTCGCCAGGGCGTCGGCTTCGTCCCGGCAACACCGCTCGAGGATGGAGTGCAACGCTTTGTCGAATGGTACCGGGACTTTCATGGAACGGATGCCGCGGCCAGCATACGGCAACAGACGTTGGTGAATGATGAGGCCACCGTGTAGGCCGCGCGGCCTGTCGGGCGATGATCTGCCACTCGCCGCGTAACGCGTCGGCCAGAAAGCCGCCCTCGCCAGCCTCTATCCGACACAACCCTGGACTCGAAATTCCTGAACGCTGATGTCGTCGCGTATCGGGGCGACGGTTTCAGATCAGCGCAGGAACCAATGTCGCGGCTGGCCTTCGACTGCGTGCGTTCTGAACGATGTTAGCGCAAAGATCAGCCCAGGGATAATTTTCAGCCGTTTGCTGATGTAGATCGACATCGCCACATTCCAAATCGCCAACGCAAGCGCGAGGCCGATTGCGGCGCCCGGCGCGCCGTAGAGCGCAATTCCTGTGGCACAGCCTATGACACTGGCCGCAGCGCCGACGATCATGGTTACGGCTGCCGCCCATTCGTTTCCGGTCATCATCAAGAGGAGCATCTGGGGGCCGCACAGCGCGACAAAGACATATCCGAGAATGAGTATCCGCGCGACGGGTGCCGCGGTACTGAAATCCCCGCCGAACCAGCTCAACAGAGGTTCAATAATCGCAAGCATCGGGATGGCCATCGTTAGAGCCCCGCCAGAGGAAAGTAGGGCGGCCCGTGAAAACAGCTGCTGCAGAGCGAGCCGATCGCCTCGGGCATGAAGGGCAGCCGCTGTCGGCGCAAACATCGTAGAGACGGCAACCAGGGAAAGGCTCACAAGCAAGGCGACATTCAATCCCAATGCGAAAATGCCTGCTTCGCGAATGTGATGCGTCCAGCCCAGCACCATGACCCCGGCCCGGCTGATGAAAACATCGAGCCCAGCCATGAGCATCATTGGCGGAACTGCGGACCACCATTCCCGCGACTCGTCGGCTGGCTGAGCCTGCCGCAAGCCAGGCGGCTGAAATTTTGCCGCCATGACGAACACCAGGCCGACCGTGATGGCTGAACTTGCCAGCACCGCCTGCATCACCAAGGGTGCGTTGGGGGTCCATGATCGGGATAAGACCGCCATTCCCAGCAACGTCAACAAGAGGCCGTCGCGCACGATGCGTTCCGGCAGGAGGGACGAGACACCGCCGCCGAAAGCACGAACAAGTGTTGCGCCCAACGCGTAGGCGGTGACCAAAGGCACTGCTGCCATGCCTAGCAGCTGGCTGATTTGAAGCTCCTTGTGAGAAGGATCTGAAAAGAAAAAAACCAAGGCGGCGCCAATGATGCCGAATAGTGTCGCTGCCGCAAGCGACCTTTGCAGAGCAAACCTGATTACGCCGTGTACCAGGTCAAGCCGCCCCTTGGCACTGTAAGCGGAGACGAAACGTAACAAGGATACATGGAAACCAAGCGTTGCAAGATAGGCAAGCACCGAGGTCCAGGCCAGAACATAGGAATAGATGCCATAGCTGGTGGAGCCGACGATGCGCGCAATCAACAACTGCGCCAAGCTGGTCAGGCCCGCACCCCCGATATAGACCAAAAGAGCGAAGATGCTGGCATAGCCGAGACCCCTGCCCGTGTCCTCCTTGTGCGGCAAAACCATATTCGTTGGAGCAACGGCGGCCGCAGGGAAGCGGGCGAGCTTCGGATCGCTGCAATCGTCGATGTCTCTTGCGCCGGCCTCGCGCATTTCATCGCCCTGATCGCCCTTGGCCGCGGACCCGGCTCCGGACTGCGAGATCGTCGATATTATCTTCCGCTCGACAGGCCGAATGCCGTGGCGGTCGTTACGCGGAATCCCGCATGTGACACTCATGATGTTCTCTCGAGCAAGAGATCCGCGCTGTCCCCAAACCGGTAGCCGGCGTGTTTCCTGAGATTGACCTGCGTGAGAACGCTGCCTACGGGGACCTGAGCCGTCTCGTTCTCCGTCAGCAACTGCAGAACACCACGCGCGATGCTGCGGCGCGTCTTGGCCCAGCGAACAGCGAAAAGAACCGCGTCAGCCCAGCCCGTGAGTAGCCTGGCCTCAGGTCCTCCAAGGCCCAGTGGTCCATTTATGATGACGATGCTGTACATCGAGCGCAGCTCATCTGTGACCAGAGACCCGTCGATCATGGACAGTTGCGGCAGCAAATCCTCCGATGGTGCGAGTGCCATGAAGTCAATGCCAATTTCGGGCATCCCGGTGACCGCGTCGTGCAGGGGACAACGGTCGCTCATATAGTCTCCAAAGGATTTATGCGGCTTGAACGCACCGAATTCGTTCAGAAACTCGTTCGTGAGGCGGGCGCCCGTGCCGTCAAGATCGAGAAAAAGCACTCGTCCCCCAAGTCGGGTAGCTGCCAAGGCGAGGCTCCATGCGAGCTCGGTCTTGCCATCATGCCGGACGCTGGACGTTACGAGGATGACGTGCGACGCGCGGCCCCTCGCCTTGTTGAGCGTCACCGTGACAAGGAGAGAGGTGACCGCTCGGCTGTAGCTGCAGTTTTGCTGGCCGAGAACCAGCTGCTGTAGTCGTTTCGCGTGTATTGTGGGCGCTTCCGGTATCAGCCCCAGGCACGGAACCCTGAGCGCGGCTTCAGCTTCGGCCCCGCCGCGCAAGGTCTGATTGAGACGGCTGCGGACCATGACGAAGATCCCGCCAATGAGGCCAAATACGATCATGCCGGGCGGAATAAGAAAGACGGGCGGCAGGGTTTTTGGATTAGTCGGCGGCCAGGCCGCTGAAAGGATAGAGACCCCGGGCAAGGGCGTTGCGATGCGCTGGACCAGATCCTGTTGTTGGGTGAGAAGCTGGTTGTATCGCTGCGTCAGGATGCTGACCTGCGGCTCGAGCGCACGCAAGCCGGAAAGCCGGCCGGCTGTGTCGGCCACCACCGCATCGAGCACATTCTTACGCCCCTCCAGAGCAGCAATCTGGGCACGGTAGATGTTCGCCTCCGCTACAATGCGAGCAGTGCCTTGTTCGATCTCGCCGTTGATCGCAGTGCTAAGGCCCGCATCCGCATTGTCGTTGGCTTGGCGGGCCGCCATGTCGGCCAACACCGGAGACCCGATCGCTTTGGCGAGCGCCGCGACCGATGCTCCTTCCTCTCGCAAAGCCTCGATGTGCTGAAGGCGAGATTCCGTCGCTGAGAGATCCGCTTTCGACAACGATATCTGCTGACTAAGTTCGGCTGTCTCCTTGGCAGCGTTATCCGCCGCACCTTGATCGGCCGCGCCATGGCTCAGTCGATACTTTTCCAGGCGGTCGGTCGCTTTCGCCAGGTCGCTTTGTACGACCGGCAGGCTGGCGACGATCGAGGCGAGTTCCAGCCTGTCTGACGCCCTGCGCTTCTGTGCGAGATCGTCGATGTATACTTGGACGAACGTATTGGCCACCAGGGCGGCTCGCGCCGGATCGTCGTCAGTGAAGCCGACGGTGATCACCCTTGATCTCAGTTCCTGTCCAACCCTCATGCCCTTCCGCAATGCCTTGAGTTCGGCTGCATCGGCCGCCTCCGGCCTGCCCTGCGGCCAAATCCTTTCTAGCAGACCGGCTGCGAAGGTGCGCATGTTCTGCAGGTTGCCGCCTACCGGGGCGGCGGGGGAATTACCGATATCACCTTGCTCAGCAATATTGCCGATCTCTGTCTTGCGTAGGACTGCCACCACGCGACGCAGATGCCCCTGCGAAGAGAGCATGGTTAAGTGGTCATCAATGCTCGCATCCAGCATCTCCTGAGCAGAATCCGCGCCTCCGGGAGCCGCATTCCTGCCAGGAGCATCGACAATCACCTGTGCGGTCGCCTCGAACAGGACAGGACGCACAAAACCCGCAAGCCCAGCCAACACTCCGCCCAAAATCACCATTGCAAGCAGGAACCATTTTCTCCTCGCAATGGTAGTGAGGAGTTGATGGAAGGGGGTCTGCGCGTCGACCTGTTCGCGCAGGAATGGCCTCATGCGCGGGTTGATCTCGCGCGTCGGCACGTGCATGTCAGTGGCGCGCGGAAGGTGAATTCGGCTGACTATGGACCCTTCCATCTCATACTCCTGTCAGTTCGAGCGCTGTGGACATGCCCGTTGCCGGCCCGGCGGACCGCCCGACCTCGTTGCGCCAGGCCTGGAACATCAACGCGGGCCACAAATCGCGAGAATGATCCTGACTTCCGTCAAGATGGTCGCGCCAGCAGGTTTCGACCTTCGCAAAGTCGAAGATCCCATCTCCGGAGAGGCGTATATCGGCGACTAGATCGCTGGCCCAGATGCGCAACGGGCCGCTCAGCCAGACTGCTATGGGAACATCGAAACCCTGCTTCGGCCGGTCGATCAGCCGTTGCGGAACATAGCGGCTAAGCAGCTGACGAAGAAGCCACTTGCCTTTGCCATTGCGGACCTTCGCATGTGCCGGCAGCTGCCAGGCGAATTCGACAACCCGATGGTCGAGAAGCGGGCACCGGCCTTCGAGGCTGTTGGCCATGCTGGCGCGGTCCAACTTCACCAGTATATCGTCGGGCAGGTAACCGGCCATATCGTCGTACAAGAGACGGGACAGCAGGCCATCAAGCCGGGGGGACCCTTGAATTGATGTGGGCGGCGTGTGGAGTGCGAGGCTCCCGGTCGATGCTCCGGTCAGCCGTCGATACAATTCGTCCTCATCTGGTGCAGCGAGCAGCCGAGCGAGGCGATGCAGCCGGTCGCTCCGCAGCGCGTGCCGTCCACTCGCCGAAAGCGGCAGCATGCCGACGAAATCGTGACGCGCTGCACGGGCCAGCAATCCGACGCCTGCAGCAAGGGCGTGACGCAGCGGCGACGGCAGCGCATGCTGTCGTTTCAACCGCGCAGCCATGAAATGACGGGCGTAACCGGCGAAGCATTCATCGCCACCGTCGCCTGACAGGGCCACCGTAACGTGTTGGCGAGCGAGCCGCGCCACGAGCAAAGTCGGTATCTGCGATTCATCGGCGAACGGCTCATCCCAGATCCGCGGCAGTTCCGGAATGACTTCGCGCGCAGCGGCTGCTGAAAGGTGGAGTTCAGTGTGATCGGTGCCCAGGTGCCGCGCGACCTCCGCGGCGTGGGGAGCTTCATCAAACCCGTCTTCTCCGAAAGCGATCGTGAATGTGCGCACCGGTTTTGGCGATTGGGCCTGCATCAGCGCCACAACCGTGGAGCTGTCGAGGCCACCAGAGAGAAAGGCACCCAGCGGCACATCGGCTATCATGCGTTCCCGGACGGCAAGTCGAAGCAGGTCGTCGAGTTTGTCGGTCAGTTCGTCGTCGGTGCCGGCGATCGGATTCTGTCGTCCGTTCGCGGCGACTTCAGGCAGCGACCACCAGTGTCGGGCGCGTTGCGAAAGGGATGCGGCACTGCGCGCCTCGGCAAAATCCGCCGCCGTCACAGACAGAACCGAGCCTGGAGGTAACTTGAATACGCCTTGCCAGATGCAACTGTTACCCGGTACCCATCCCTTCGAAAGCATTGTCGCGGCCGCGTCGAGATCGAGCTCTTGACAGAAACCTGGAAAACGATGGATTGCCTTCAGCTCGGAGGCAAAAACGAGCGCATCGCGCGTTGCAGCAATAAAGAGCGGCTTCTTGCCCATTCGGTCGCGGGCGAGATGGAGGGTCCTGGTCTTTAGATCCCACAATCCAAATGCGAACATGCCAGCGAGGCGCGTCAGTGCGGTGTCGAGACCCCAGCTCTCGATTGCGCACAGCATCACTTCGGTATCGCTGGCGCTGCGGAACCGATGGCCAGCGTCTTCAAGCTCGCGGCGCAGATCGCGGAAATTGTAGATCTCGCCGTTGAAGGTAATGGTATATCGGCCACTTGCCGAAAGCATCGGCTGGCGCCCTGCTTCCGATAGGTCGACTATAGCCAAACGCCTGTGGCCGAAGGCGATGCCGGCTTCGCGATTGATCCAGAAGCCTTCGCCGTCAGGCCCACGATGACGAAGGGCCGTCGTCATCTGGCCAATTGCCCTGAGCGGCTCGATGTTGGCGGCATCGGGTGCAAGGAGAATTCCGGTAATCCCACACATGCCATCACCTCAGGTCGCTGGAGGTTGCCGAAATCGTTCGCGGCGTTCCGGCAACAAGGCAAATGGTAAGCGCAAACCACACGATTGGATGGCGGATGATCAGATGTGGCATTCCGAAAATGACGATCGACACCACCAACACGAACAGGGCATCGAGCTTCGCACGCCACGCGCATAAAGCCGCCGCGCCGACAATCCAGGCCAGGGCCAGGACCGCAACCAAACCACCTTGCGTGTACAGATCGAGAATCGTGTTGTGGGCTTCGAAAGGTCGGGGCAGAAACTGGCTGTCGCCGACGGGGGGGCGCTCCAGATGCGGGCCAGGACCAAGGCCCAGGGATCCTGACGTTAGGCCCTTGTCCAATGCATCTCCCCAGAGTTGGATTCGAAGTGCAGCGGTTTCGGCGGTCCCCTGGCCGCCCTTGTCCTTGGTAAGACTCAAGGCGAACTGTTCGACGCTGCCCACCTCCGTGACGATGTAAGGCGTCATCGACATTGCCAACGGAAGGAAGCCAATCATCAGCAGAAGGGTAACTTGCCGGGACAGGCTGACCTTGCCGTCACCGGCTGCGAGCCATGTCCGAACCCGCAGCCCAACAAATATCAGGCCGACCAGGACCGTCGTGTAAAGATAGGCATCACTCTTCGTCAGCCTTCCGATATAGATGGTCAGGATAAGGCTGCTGAGCCCGGCCAACCTCGCCCACGGCTTGCTTGTGGTCGTCGCAAGATGCAAGGCGAGCGGACCAAAGAGTGCGCAATAGAGCGCGAGCTGGTTGGGGTTCTCTGACCAGCCTCGGAAGCGATCCCAGTACCAGGGATCGACGCCGGATTGGTGAATCCAACCCCATCCAAGTGCCAACTGAACAACAAAGCATGCATTCGCGATAGCGACCACCCACCAGGCAGTACTGCGCAGACGGCGATCCGCGTCGGGCTCCGCGGCGGCCAGGCAGGTGACGCAGATCAGCAGCAGGTAGGCTATGACATCGTGCATCACCACCGACAGATACAGCACCGTGGTCAGGTAGCCGACGATGGTTCCAATACCCAGAGCGAGCGTGATGATCAGCCAGAAGCCCGCAACATGGATCAGGGCGGGCCTGACGACCAAGTGACCGCCGGCGAGCACCCGCCCGATCGACAGCATGATCCAAAGCGCGAGAAACAATTCGCCATAGCCGAAGGGCAAGCCCGGAACTGAGAGCTGCGCCGCATACGACATGGCAACGCCGCAGGCCAGGATCGCGTCCCGGATCATCGGCGTGCTCCACCGGATCCGCGGTTTGCAGCAGGCTCTTCAAGCAACACCGGCGATGCCGGTCGAGCGATGCCCTCCCGGGATTTGGCACTAAGGACATTGTCGAAGAGATCGCAATATTGCTCGACCACCCAGGGCAGCGAGAACTGCGTCCGGACGAGCTCGACAGAGCGAGCGCCCATGGTCGTTCCCTTCCGGCGGTCGGACAGGACCTCTATAATTCGAGAGGCAAGGCTGTTCGCATCGTGCGGGGGGACGAGATAGCCGTTCCATCCGTCCTCGACCACCTCATTGCAACCAGGCATCATCGAGGCGACGATAGGCAATCCTGCGAGCCCTGCCTCCAGCAGGACGCGCGGAATCCCTTCTCGGTATTGTGTTGGAAAGGCGAACAGATCGGCCATGCCAAGAAGGGCAGGAACGTCGCGTCGTAGACCCAACGCGATGACATGCGGCACATGCCGATCGATCTCCGCCTTGTCCACTGCAAACGGGCCCTCGGATTCCAATGGCCCGACAAGCACGAAACGGGCATTGGGCCTTTCCGACAGGATGCGAGGGACTGCCTTGAGGAGTGTCGGGATGCCTTTCTGGCGCGTTAGCCGGCCGACAAAAATCACGATCTCGGCGGATTGGAGCCCAAGCTCTTCGCGCATTTTCATCGCCGACGGGGCAAGATGCCTTGCCATGGCGAACGCATCGACGTCGATTCCAGAACTGCGGATCACTCGTCCGCTGCCGCGTCCGATCAGTCGGTAGCGTTCAAAGAATGCCTGATCGTCCCGATTCTGGAACACCGTAGCCGCCGTCCATAACGACGAAAGCCATTGCAGTCCGCAAAAGATTGGGCGCAGGGCAAGAGCGCGCGGTTCCAGGGACGAGAACGTCCAGCCCAGACCGTTGATAGTGCGCACGACTGGAACGCTCCCGCGCACCGCAAGTGGCGTCACCAGGTTGGGCTTGGTGTCGAAGCTTTGGATAATGTCCGGCCGGAGTTCCGCCATCAGCTTTCGAATGGTTCTGATAGCGGCCCATTCTCCGCTGCTGCTGGAAAATCGGTCGAAACCGTAGCTGCGATGCGGAATGCCATGCCGCAGGAATGCGGCTTCACCGCCGCTCGACACCGCAGTAACCCGAAATCCCTTCTCTCGCAGCGACATCAGGAACGGAATTCGCAGGGCATGATCCTCGCCTCCGACACACACGAGATGCGGATTCATCCTGCGTCTCCTGACCGTTCGCTGTAGTCCGATCGCGCAAAGTGGCCGGCCCTTGAATTTGCTTTCATGGTGTTGGTTTCGCTACCCATCTCGCCCATGGTCACGGTAGGGGCAGGTCTTGCCACTGTCCTCGTCTGTTTAAATGACGCAAACCCTGTCTCGGCAACGGGCCGCCGTACCCAGCCGGTTCAGGTCGTCGCGCGTTGCATCAAAGAGGTCGCCACTGCCCGGGTGCCGAGCCGGGTCCGCAGACAGCTCGCGCTCCGCGGCACACTTTCCTGTCATTGCTGGCTATCGTCGGAAAGCCGCCTGCTTTAGCGCGGCTCCCATCATCGTCTGGATGCGCGAAGTTTGACCACGCGGGAGGTGATCGTCCGTGCCTCCGAGGCTAGCAGGATTGGAATGCCGTCGCGAACCGGATAGGCAAGTCCTGCGCTCTTCGAAACGAGTTCATCGCGATCCGAATCCCAGGCAAGTGAGCACTTGGTCATTGGGCATACCAGCCATTCTAACAACTCAGAGTTGAACGAGGCATTCTCTTCGGCTCGCTTATCCGAATCCATCTGCTATTCCTTTCTCGGCCGCGACATCAACAGTGAGCTCCGACGCGAGCGCCCTTCGCGATACAAGCCGTCACCCGACGTCATCGCTGTAATTCGTAGGATTCCGGCAAGTGTCATAAGCCTTGCAAACTGCACAATCACGCTAGGTGGAGGCTTGGCCACTGTCGTCGTCCGTTTGAATGAATCGACATGAACGGACCCGTATGTCGGCGAAGTTGAACGTGAGGCGTTAAAAGCGTGAATGGAGCAAGCACGATCGGCGATATCGCCATAGGCAACCGGAAGGTTTCGTTATTGAAGACCGCTCGCGGCTAATGCTCTCGAGCCCGTGTCTGATCCTTCCGGCCAGTCAATACGGGCGACGAAATCGTAAACCGGGCCGCCGGGTACTCCCCAATTGCTTGACCAGATCACCTGTGAACCGTCCGGGGACGGCGAGGCGTGGGTCTCACTCCAGTAGTCGAATGGAACGTTGTTCGTCTGCACAATGCGCCGGACCTCTCCGCTGCCGTCGATGCGCAACGCGATGACTTCCCGTGCATATGGCGCCCAAGCCGGATATTTCGATACTTCGTCCGGATTGCCCGAATAGCTAAGGAACACCCAACCGGGTCTGTCCAGCGACCTGAGCGACGCATGCTGTGCTTCACCATATCTCATGAGCGAGGTGACTTTCCCATCTGACAGCCTTCGCTTGATCACCTGGTATATGTCCGGATCGGACTTACTGATCCCCACATAGATTTCGCTGCCGTCGGCATCGACGGTCATGTCGCCATGGCCAGGCCGATGATGCTCAGTCCATTTCTGGCGCAGAACGCCGTCAACAGAAAAGATGAACGTCTGTTGAGTGTCGTCTTTCAGGTTCTGAATGCATAAGATGTTGACGCCAAGCGGCGAGATTGAGCAGGCGCCGTTGGCCCCGACAAGCTGTGCTAGATCGATTTCCGGAAATTTCCGCCGCTGTTTGAGATCGTAGGCAAAGACCACCGCTTTGCCGTCCCGGCGAACCGCGCGTACGGCAATACGGCTGCCGTCACGGCTTGGATTGCCTTTATATGGCCCGAACTGGAGCTTGCTGCCGTCAGTCGAAACAAACAGGACCTCCTCATGGTTGGTGCGTGGCGCCCAGGTCGAAATTTTCCGGCCGCCGACGCAGATCATCAGGTCGGGATCGCGAGGGTGCCATTCGCATTCGATCGATCGAACACGGCGAAAAAGCGGAGCGTAGGTGCGCCCATCCAGGAAGCATAAGCCGCCGCAGCCGTTGCTGATGACAAGAAGGCTCTGATCCGAATTCCAGGCCTGGGCGCTCGAATAGCGGTGGCTGCAATATTTGCTCCCGCATGCGATGCCGGCGCCGAGCATTCCGGGTTTGGTTATTCGGGTGAAAGTTGTGCCAAATGCCGCATCCTTCGCGGCGTGCAGGTAATCCGGCAGGTCCATGGCTACCGGCGCGACGAACTTTGTCGATGCGACGTCCTCTCCACTCACCGCCCCGCGGATGACTATCGATATCGCGCTGACAGCAGCTAACGTCAACGCCAAGGCAGTCTGGTAGCGAAAAAAGCGCATGTCATGTCAACTCGCGCGGTTTCTTCTCAATAATTCGATTTTCCGTCTTATTGGATATCTTCTTATCAACGCTTTAAGAACCGCATCTCTCTAAGCTTCAACTCTTTTAAATTTCGCCCGCGCCGCCCCGAACTTGTCGATTACTCCACGCGCTATCATTTCTGTGGCGGCTGTGAGCCCGTTCGAATCTAAACTTTCGACGCAAGTTGTTGGCACCGGAAACGATCCAAGTTGTTCCTCAATGAGATTAACGTGGTCAATATGATCAAGACTGCTCTGCAGATCGACTTCGAGTAACTTCTGAATGATACCGAGGTTACGCCGGCGTTCCTTCAGCCGAACCTCTAGAATTTCTCTTGGCGCCTGCAATCGGACAAGCAGGTCCGGTTTGGGTAGAAGCTCGAGCGCGCGCGACACCCTTTCACGATCCGTGATGCCGCTGAACAAAACCAGTGAACATACGAATTGCACCATACCCTGGTCAAAAATTGAGATCGTGTCATTGGACGCTATTGCCGCGCGCCAAGCTTGAAGAAGAGCTTCAAGATGCCAGTTCAGGCGAGCCGCCCACAGCTCATTCTTGGGTGGAAGAATCTTAAGCACTTCTGCACCGAGAGAACGCTGTCCGATCCACTTTGAATGCAAGCCGGAAACCAGTTTGAAGGCGGCCCTTCTAACCGGGTGTCGACGGTCACCGGTCTGCAAAACAACACAGTAGCCCTGAGCTCGCAAAACGTGCACCAGCTCGGACGCTAACGTCGTCTTACCAGCACCGGACGGCCCAAATAGCTCCAAGATCATCTTTTAATCCAGACTGAGGGAAGCCTACTGGCAGTGACGTCATGTCCATTTGCTGAAGCGAACGCCCATCTCTTCCTGGGATGTCTAGCCGACGAGCCAGGAATCCGCGCCATCCGTATGAATGACGGTGTGGTCACGTTGGGATATCGACGGACGCCAAAATCGTGAACGGAAGGATTGCGTTTCGGGTCACTACCCTTCCGGATTGCCTTCCGTCCGTTTACCGTTCCGTCTCCGACAGGGCTGTGCAGTAGCCCTATTCCCCGGCACACTTCCGCGAGGGCGCGGCAGTCATGAGTTCGCCATGTCTCATCCGTTCGAGGGATGCGAGACACCCAGCCTTCTGGAAACCTTCTCTGTGATGGACGCAGCCAACTGGCCGTTTATCCCCTCTATCGCCAATAGGGCAGCCTGGTCGGCTATCCAATAAACGTGTCGGACAAAATCTTCGATCTCATCTGCAGGAGAAATCGTATGAAAGCAGGCATATGAGCGAGAACCTCGAGCCACATCAGACGGCAGCGGCAAATACGGCTATACCTGCCAATTACAACGCCAAGGTCGCGGCAGTCGCGGCTTATGAGCTCCCGACAAAACAGAGATATCAAGATCCGAGTTTTGCGAGCTGGTACCTGAACGGCTATGCAGGCCGGTTGAAGCTGTCCACCGTTGCGTCATACGTCATTGCGCGACGGGAGCAACGCTGCATCGCCAAGGCGCTGGAGAGGTGCAGCCCGCCTCCATCTCAGGTGCTCGATATCCCATGCGGAACCGGGAAGCTGGCCGGCGTGCTGGGCCAGCATGATTGTCGGGTGCTGGCTGCAGACATTTCAATGGAAATGATGGCCTTGGCTAAGTCAGCATATGAAGGTCAATCCGGATTTCGGGGATTCATCCGATGTGACGTGACGCAGCTGCCGTTCGCCGACGAAAGCTTTGATACGGTGGTCTGTCTTCGCCTCATTCACCTTATCCCGCCACATCTCAGGCGCGACATTATCATTGAGCTCGCGCGCGTTGCCAGCCGTCGCCTGATCGTATCCTACGGCCTTGGCACCCGCCTCCAGAGAATACGGCTAAGGCTGCGGAAGATGATCACCGGAAGGATGTCGGCGCCTCATCCTGTCAATCTCACGGTTGCACGACAGGATTTCGCGGCGGCGGGGCTCAAGCTGGTACGCTCTTTTAGTGTCCTGCGGTTCCTGTCCTGCGAGCAGCTGTTCGTACTTGAGAAGGTAAAGGCTTGGCCCGCCGCCGGTTTGCAGTCTTCGCGTTAGCACTGGTATTGCGGATCAGGCCGCTGATGATTGTCAAAAGCTGAAACGGCTGCGGGAGGTAGCTGTGGAACCGGCAGGTAGGGCCATTCCGGCGCGCATGGCATCACTCGACCTGCTGCGCCTGGCTGCAGCCCTCGCGGTCGTACTCTATCATTATCTTTTCGGCGGCGCGATCGCCGGAAGTCTCGATGTGGAATATCCTGCCGCAGCACCTTACGCCATCTATGGCTATCTCGGCGTCAATCTGTTTTTCCTGATCAGCGGTTTCGTCATCGCGTGGTCGGCCGAAGGTCGAAGCTGGCAAGAATTCGCGGTCGCCCGCTTCGCCCGGCTTTACCCCGGATTCCTCGTCTGCATGACCGCGACGTTTGTTTTTCTCGTCGTCGCCAAAGACCAGCGTTTCCCGACTGATGTTGCAACCTATATAGCCAATCTTTCCATGTTCGCCCGCCTCTTCGGCAGACCATCCATGGATGGCGCCTATTGGTCGATCATGCTCGAGATCCTGTTCTACGGCTGGGTTGCGGTGCTGATCTTTGCAGGTGCCTTTCAGCGCTGGAAAATACCCATCGCTGCCATCTGGCTCGCAATTTCGGCAAGCAACGAGTTCTTCTTTGGAAACACGGTGATACGCATTCTCTTTATTACAAACTATGCGCCTTTGTTTGCCGCCGGCATCCTCGCGGAAGACATCGTTGCAAGGGGTCGTTCGCCGGCTGCGTTCTTGCTTCTTGCCGTCGCGTTCCTGGTGTCTTGCCAGACCATAATGTTCTCTCACAACTGGATGCAGGAGCACTTTGGCGCAGCCATTTCGTATCCTGCCCTCCTCGCTGCCAATTTAGTGGTCTACGGAGTCTTCGCTGGCGCGATACTGCTCCGCTCCATGATTGCTCCATCCAAGACCGTCATGATGCTCGGAGGGTTGACTTATCCGCTGTATCTTTTGCATCAGTACATTGGCTATGTTTCGCTTAACGCGCTGGCGCCGCATGTCGGGAAGGACGCCGCATTCGTCGCTGTATTGGCCGGGGTCCTTCTGGCCTCTTTTCTCGTCTGGCGCTTCATCGAGACGCCGGTACGCAAGCCGCTCGTCCGCGCCCTGATGTCCGGGATATGTCGCCTTGCACCAGCCTCGCAGCCAATCCGGCCAACCTCTTCCGCACGAACATCATGATCGCAAGCTCTCGGCGGGTGTCCCAGAAAGATTCGCGTTAATAGCGAAACACTGGAGCATCTGGGGCTTGGCACGGCTGTACGGCACACTGGATGCGTCCCGCTTCCGATTTCGTTGACGGCTAAGCCGATGCCCAGCACCCGGCATGACGAGGCCCTTCTTCAAGCTAGACCGGAGCTTCAAGAGCGGCGATGCGCGCCCCAGATAGCGCACGCCAGGTCCGACACATGGCGCGAGACTCTCTTGCGACCTGACACCCCATCGAAGGCTTATCGGCGAGAACGTCGCGATGTTTATCAACTTACGATCAAAGATTCTCACACCGCGTGCCGGTATGTGATTTGGCGCTAATATACGCTGTCTGTAGGTAGGGCGCAGTCGAAACAGAAAAAGGAATATTGGATGACCACTCTGCATTACACGTCAGGCGGATCAGGCACGGAAATTGCACAAGCCGGATTTAACCTGGCTGACGTTTCATCCGTTGACCAACTCAATGCGCTGCCGGACGGTATGAAAGGCTTGGTCTATCTGAACGAAACCGACGGCGTAACCCAATCGTTTATCGACAAGGTCACGCCCTTCATCGGCAATCCGAAGCTGTTCGGATTCTTCCTTGTCGACGAGCCGGATCCCACCGGCCAATGGGGCACTTATGCCTCTGCCGCAAATCTGAAGGCAGAATCCGACTGGATTCATTCCAATGTGCCGGACGGCAAGACCTACATCACGATGATGAGCTTGGGAACGTCGGCGAATCCGGATTTTTCGGGCACGTACAATCCCGCCAATACGGGTATCGATTACTACGGCGTGGATGTCTATCCCGTCCGCACGGATGGCGCGGTCGACTACAACATGATCGACAAATTCGTCGCCGCCGCTCAGGCGTCGGGCATCCCGACGAGCAAGATCGTTCCAGGCTACCAGACGTTTGGAGGCGGCGACTATAACACCGACATGGGTGGCAAATATGTCGTGCCCACCGCCGCCCAGATGGAAACCATGATGGACCACTGGGCCAAGCTGGTTCCGTCACCCGCCTTCGACTACGCATACGCCTGGGGTTCGCAGCGAGGCGACACCGCGCTTGAAAGCTCCCCGGAACTGCAGGCCGTTTTCCGGCAACACAATCTCAGCACTGCCGGGACTGCTCCTTCCGAAGCCGCGGCCACCGATCCCACTTCTACGGCGAGCATCCCTTCCGAGGCCACCACTGGCGGCAGCACCTCGACTGCCACCGCCCCTACCGAAGCCACCACCGGCGGCAACACCTCGACTGCCACCGCCCCGGCCGAGGCCACCACTGGCGGCAGCACCTCGACTGCGACCGCCCCTACCGAAGCCACCTCCAGCGGCAGCACCTCAACTGCCACAGCCCCGGCCGAGACTACCACCGGCGGCAGCACCTCGACTGCCACCGCCCCTTCCGATAGCAGTCATGGCAAGACCACGCTCTCGCATCTCCTCGCCGGCACCGGCAGTTCAACTGCTACCGCCGCCTCCGGCGCTACCGCCAGCGATGGCAGTCATAACAAGACCGCGCTGTCGCACCTCCTCGCCAGCGACGGCAGTTCGACTGCTACCGCCTCCGGCGCTACCACCAGCGATGGCAGTCATGGCAAGACCGCGCTGTCGCACCTCCTCGCCGGCGACGGCAGTTCGACTGCTACCGCCGCCTCCGGTGCCACCACCAGCGATGGCAGCCATGGCAAGACCGCGCTTTCGCAACTCCTCGCTGGCAATAGCAGTTCGACAGATACCGTCGCCTCCGCCGCCACCACCGCCGATGGCAGCCATGGCAAGACCGCGCTGTCGCACCTCCTCGCCACCGACGGCAGTTCGACTGACACCACCCACGATAATGCCGGCGACAAGGTAAGCGAGGGCAGCAGCGTTGACCGCATATTGGCCTCGTTGAGCCATTCTCTTTCGGCCGGCTCGGAACTTCTCCCGACCAACGATCCATCCGACAAGACGGCAACCAGCCTGATCCGCCACGGGTTCGCGCAAACCGTCCAGCCCGATGAAAGTGTCGGCGCCCAGGCGAAAAACGCTGCCGCCGCCGAGGTCATGTCTAGCCACGGAGGCAACGATGCCTTCGATTTCAGCAAGCTTCAGGACAAGCTCCACCTCGACCAAGCCGCGCCTACCGAGCTTAAGTCGGGCGGGCTTTCATTGCATACTTCCCCTGCTGGTACGGCCACCGATGATAATGGTTCCCACCACATCATCTTTGACAGCTCGACCGGGTCGCTCTCTCTCGACAGCGACGCGGTCGGCGGTGCAGCTCAAGCGCAGCTCGCCACCCATCTCCCGTTGCAGCATCACTCTTTGATCTGAAAACCAGAGCGGCGGACCTTCAACTCGAGCGTGTCCGCCGCTCCGTCCTTGTTCAATTGCGCCACGGAAGCTTGATCAAGGAAAGATGCGATATCGGCTGACATCCGACAGATCGAAGTTGGCCGGCATATCGCCAATGAATTTCGGCGCCGCCACATCCTAAGCGGTCTCGGCAATTTTCAGCACGGCGTCGATCTCGGCCATCACCGCTGCCGGCAGCGGCCCTTTTTCCAGCGCACCGAGATTGTCCGCGACCTGCTCGGGCCGCGTGAAGCCGGGAACCGGCAGGGCGATTGCCGACTTGGCAAGGATCCAGCCGAGCGCGCCCTGCGCAAGCGTGCGCCCGCCCGAGGTGAGCAGGTCGCGGATTGCCGAGAGCCTTGACAGATAGTGCGGGTTGGCGGCGCCATCCCTGAAAAACACCATCCATTCGGCATTCCCGCCGCGGACGTCGTCGGTGGGCAGCCTCATGGCCGGCGTGTATTTGCCAGTGAGCAGCCCCATCGCCAGCGGCAGGCGGCTGAACGAGACGAGGTTCTCGCGCGCCGCAACGGCCATCAGCTCGTTCGCCGGGGTAAACACATTGAAGTCGTTCTCCACGGCGACGAACCCCTCGCGCGGCGCGTAGGCGGCAAGCCGTTCGGGGTGATCGGTGCTCCAGCCGAAGCCGCCGATCTTGCCCACCTGGCGCAACAGGCCGAGCGTATCGAACACCTCGCCGGCGCGCTCGATCGGATACTCGTTGATATGTAGCAGCACTACGTCGACACAATCGCGCTGCAGGCGCTGCCGCGAATTGTCGATCGATGTCCGGATCGCCGCGGCAGAGGCATCCTCGGGTGCGATCTTGCGCGTTTGGGGATCACCGAAATAGCCGACCTTGGTGACGATGACGGCTTCGTCCTTATTCTTCAACGCCCGCCCGAGGATCAGTTCGGCATTGCCGGCGCCATAGGCGGCAGCCGTGTCGAACACCCGCGCGCCGATGTCATAGGCCATCGCCAGCCCGGCTTGCGACCTGATATCGTCGACCTCGCCATAGACTGTCGCCGTGTCGCGCCAGCGCGCGGCACCACCGGCCGCCCAGGTGCCGATGCCGATGCGCGGTACCGAGCGGCCATCCCAAAGCTCCATCATCTGCATGCCCGCTTCCTCAACGACACAAGCAGGCACGGCGGGCACGCTCGCGGATCTCTTCGCGAGAAATGCCGGCATCCGCCAATGTGCTGTCCGGAACCTGCCTCAGGCTCGCAAGAGTCTGGCGATAGGCAATCCAGCGTTCGAAACGGTATCGAAGTTCATCCAACATGATCGTCTCCTTTGGCCCGCAGAATGCCCGCGCGCCTGGAGTTGGTCGAAAGCGCAAAACATCTGCGCCAATCGCATGCGCGATCGACGGGCTGCGCTCGCTTCTTGGCCAGCCGAGGCGCTTGTCCCGCCAGGCAGGATTGTCCAACGCCTCCAACGCCTGCATACTTGTGCTTGATGCCTGCTTCGCGCTACAGCCACGGTCGCAAGGAGTTTTTCATTTCTGCAAAATGGATATCGGCTGGGACGATCTGAGGTTGTTTCTCGACGTTGCGCGGCTGGGTGGCTTGAGCGCAGCGACGGGAACCACGCGCCTCAGCGCAGCCACCCTTGGACGACGCGTCACCGCGCTCGAAAAGCAGATCGGCGAACCTCTGTTCGTGCGCCAGCAGACCGGCTACCGGCTGACCCCGGTCGGCGAGGAACTGCTGCGGCGCGCCGAAGACGTCGAGGCGGCAATGCAGTCGCTGACGCGCTGGCGCGAGGGAAACCTGCCCGACCGCATTGTCCGCGTCTCGGCCGGGCCATGGACCTCGGCGTTCGTTTCCGCTCATATCGGCGAGATCTGGACGGTCGATGACGGCATAAGGGTAGAGCTTGTCACCACCACCGACCGGGTCGACATCGGCCGCCGTGCCGCCGACATCGGCATCCGAAGCGAGCGCCCGACCGAGCAGTGGCTGGCCGGCCGTCAGAGCGGCAAGGTCGCCCACGCCATTTATTCCGGACGCCACCTGATCAACGGCATCGCCGCCGGTTTGTTCGTCGGCGTCACCGGCGAAGGCGCCAACATTGCTTCCGCGCGCTGGCTGCAAGCCCATCACGGCGACCGCATCGCCGTACGCGGCAACAATACCCATTCGGTGCGCGAACTGGTGGCCGCCGGCGCCGGCCTTTCGGTCTTTCCGTGCTTCGTCGGTGACAGCGATCCGCGTCTGGTTCGCGTTGCTCAGCCTATCCCCGAACTCGAAAGCGACCAATGGATCGTCACCCATCACGAAGAACGCCACGCCCCGCCGGTGCGGAAAATCGCCGACCGGATTGCCGCCTTGATGCGGGCGCACCAGCCGCTGTTTCGCGGCGAGACGCCGATCCGGTAAGCCTCAGGCGTCGATCGGCCGCCGGCGAATCAAGAATCAGACACTTCGGTGGGCCCGACGATGTGCCGCTGCCGTTGAGGGCGCCGCAGTGCGGCGCTGCTCGTCGAGATCCTTGTCTTGGGTGGAGAGATCGGTATAGCCGATCAGCACTGGGCCGCCTATCCGGTTACTCGTCCTTCTACCGGCTCATAGCCGTATGCTTCACCCTTACGCACCACGCGGCCGATGCCCGGCCAGCCAAGGTGCGCGCCGGCGATCCACGTCCCTGCCTCGGCCGCGTCACTGAAAACCTTTAGGCGGGTTGTGCGCGCGGTCAGCTGATCGTCGTCATAGCCCCAACTGAACGCGGGATTGCCGAACTGCAAGGCCGGCACATGAACGATGTCCCCGAAGAATAGGAAACGGTCCTCGTCCGTGTCGAACGCGTAGCCGGTATGACCGGCAGCATGAACGGGCAGTGCGACCGCCCTCAATCGCGCACCCACCTTGTCGCCATTCTGGATGGGCTTCAGCAGGGGCCGGAACTGCGCAAGATGCGCGTAAGCGAAAAAGCTCTGCACGGCCGCTTCGGGAATAATGATCGCCTTCAAGTTTGGAAAGAGCACTCGGCCGTCGGGGGTCAAAAGTCCGTGCACATGATCCTGATGGGCGTGGGTGAGCGCCAAGACCGTGATCGAAGCCGGGTCGATCGTGGCTTCCGCCATGGCCTGCTCAAGACGCCCCACTGACGGGGCCCAGCCCCCTCCTCCGCTGTCGATCAGAACGCCGTCAACGCCTGGACCTGCGAGCGCGAAGCAATTGACAGACAGGCGAAGCGCCCCTGCCTGCACGGTTTGCGGCACCGGATTATCCTGCCGGTCCCGCAGAAGGTCCGCCGGCATCTCGATGTAACCGTCCGAGAGCGACCAGACGCGCCACCTTCCCGACGTGCTGCCGAGCACATTGTTGGTTTGCGATGTCACGATCATAAGGCCACCTGCCGCAAACGAAAATGGAGGATAGGTTCGATTGTCACTATTTGGCTCTCTGCATACTCTGCGCAAAAGCGTGGGGAAAATCGATGAAGATCAATGCGGAAAGCACCCGATCTCGATAGGCTATCGGAAGATGATCGTTGACGGATCTGCTAGCTTCGCGACGATGCCAGCTCTTGTTGCATGCCCATGTAGATTCCTCCCTTCGTAAGCTCGTCAATCATCTGATTTATGCGCTTTCGGCGTGTTTCCGGGTGAAGGGCGCGCGATCCAGTGCAAGTAATCATTGCGCTGATAGGGAGGCCGTTGCTTGAAAGCAGGCATCAGATTTGCGGCCTCGAGCTCTGTACGCAAACTGTCGGGCATTTTAGCCAACGGACGTTTCAGCAACTCACGTCTCCGCCATCCTGATGCTGGAATAGATCACAAGTCAGCCGTCGCGCCTGCGAGACCGCAGCCGGCCTGGCGACAGCCCTTTAAATCGGGTCACGACGCGATTCATATGGGCCTGGTGCGTGAAACCCGCATGCTGAGCAATCTCGGCCAGCGGCAGATCGCTGTTTTCCAAAAGCTCGACCGCGCGATCAACGCGGCGGCGCAAAATGAATTGATGTACCGGCAATTGGGTCGCCTCGCGAAAGGCGGCGGTGAAGGCGCGTCGTGGCATTCCCGCGATTCCGGCAAGATGGTCGATCGACACCCCCTTTTCCAGATCGCCGTCAATCGCAGCGAGGACCCGGTCGAACCGCTGCGAGGTTAAGACCGGAGACTTCTGCTGCCGCTGGCGTGCATGCCCGAGACGGAGCAGGTTCGCGAAAACCAGGCCCAGCGTCCATTCGCGGACGATGGCGTTGGCTGGCGCGTCGCCTTCGAGGCGTCGGCACAACTCGGCCACCAGCGAATCGCGTATCGGTCGATCGGTCAGGATCACCAGATCGTCGAGGGTCCCGGCTGCGGATACCAGGAGCCTTGAAGCCAGCGCGGAGTCAACGGTGATCATCGTCAGCTCTCGCGGCTCCTCGATCTTGAACCGCGTGGCACGCTCGGGAAGGCTGAGCAGCAGGTCGCCGGGGCGGGTGAAGACGCGCCGCAGCCCGCGGCCAAGATCGATCTCTGCATAGGATGAACCACTGCGGATCACACGCAGCTGAACGACTCCGGCCGGCGCATGGCGATAGTCGCCGGCAGGAAAGAACAATCTCTTTGCACTTGCGGCGGTCACCATCGTTGTACCGGGCGTCCGGACGCAAGTTCCTCCAGGACTTCGATGATCGATCGCCGCATCCTCGATCCTTGACGCCTACACTTTTGCCCGTTTGGCCGGCCCACCAGGCGCATCACTTGCCAAGGCGGTCAGTTCACCAATCCGGGGCACAAAGATGTTGTGCAGTGTCTGGGTCATAATGGTCATTTCACGCTGAATTTGCAGTTCCTGTGCGGCGGGAAACAATGTGTGCTGCAAGAAGAGTTCCAGGCCTGCCTTGTCGTCCCATATCTCGATGATGCGATAGCCATCGTCGGTGGCATGCGCGAGGTGCTGGTAGATGCCGCCAGCGGGCCGTTTCTCCACGCCGATCCGAGCGAGGATGCGGCTATAATCTTCGGCCGTCAGGCCGGCAATATCAAGTGTCGTCACCACGGCCATGGTTCATCCTCGCTGCTGATTGTGGTTGTTTGAAATGAAGTTCTTGGACGACCCCGGCTCCTACTGGGCCGATGTCGTTTGGCATCGCCGTCCTGACGGCGAGTTTGACTCCCGAACTTCACCGACAGGAGCGGTCTTTGGTCCTCAGCCACCGAGCGCCTCGATGACAAGACGGGCGGTCGCCGCTCCGGAGAAGTTCTGCTGGCCGGTGATCAAATTGCCGTCGCGCACGGCAAAATCGCGCCACAGCCCGGCCTGAATATAGTTCGCGCCGAGCGCACGCATCTCATCCTCGATCCGCCATGGCATCAAATGCGTACCGTGCGGCAGCGCGCCCATCTCCCAGACGGCATTGTCGGCGAAGTCCTCCTCGACATTGGCGAACCCCGTAACAGTGCGGCCTTTGGCCAGCAGCTCGCCGGTTGAGAGGCGCGCGTAGCGCAGCAGCGCGACGCCGTGACACAAGGCGGCCGCGACCTTGTCGGCCGCGAAAAAGGCGACGAACAGCCGCTGCAACTCAGTTGCGCCTTCGAAGGTGAACATCGGCGCCTGGCCGCCAGCGACGACGATCGCGTCGAACGCGTCGACCGACAGCTCTGCGATGGGCCGGGTCGTCTCCACCAGCGCCGCCAGTTTCGGCGTCGACAGGAAACCGAGCGAGATCAGATCCGTATCCGAATAGCCGGACGGATCGCGTGGGTCGCTCAACGCATCCGCCTCGCATTTGCCGCCCTCAGGCGAGAAGATCGCGACTTCGTATCCGCGCTCCGTGAAGGCGAGCCAGGGATGAGTTAACTCGCTCCACCAAAACCCGACCGGCCAGCCTGTGGTGGTTGACACAGCCGGGTTTGAAAGGACCATCGCGACGCGTTTGGGATGCAGCGGGTCGAGCGGGTTGGGATCGCGTACGCTCATCGCGCCATCTCGACTGGTTCGCCAAGATTTGCCCAAATCGTCTTGTATTGGGTGTAGCTTTCCCACGCCTCGCGGCCCTGCTCGCGGCCATAGCCGCTCATCTTGAAGCCTCCGAACGGCGCATTAGGATGGTATTTGTGCCAGCAGTTCAGCCACACCGTGCCTGCCTTGATCCGGTCGGCGAGCCGCAAGGCGCGGCCAAGATCGCCGGTCTGGATGCCCGAGGCGAGCCCGTAGCTCGTGTCGTTTGCGATCCGGATCGCGTCCTCCTCGCTGTCGAATGGAATCACCGGCAGGACGGGGCCGAAAATCTCTTCGCGCGATATCCTTAGGTCGTTGGTCGCATCGGCGAAGATGGTCGGCTCGATGAAGAGGCCCTTGCCGTTGATCTGGCAGGTGCCGCCGCCCGCCGTCAGTCGCGCGGTGCGCTTGCCCTCTTCGACATAGCTCAAGACCTTGTCATACTCGCCGCGCGCCGCGATCGGCCCGATCATCGTCGCAGGGTCCAGCGGATCGCCGAGCGTCGCCGACTTGGCCATGGCGCTCAGCTTCTCGACGACCTCGTCATAGCAGGCGCGTTCGACCAGCAGGCGCGATCCGGCGACGCAGACTTCGCCCTTGTTCCAGAAGATGCCCCAGAAGGCTGCCTGTATCGCGGCATCGATATCGGCATCGGCGAAAACGATATTGGGACTCTTGCCGCCGAGCTCCATGGTCAGGTGTTTCATCGTCCCGGCACCGTTGCGCATGATGCCCTGGCCGACGGCGGTCGACCCGGTAAAGGCGATCTTGTCGACGCGGGCATCGTTGACCAGCGCGTCGCCGATGGTGCCGCCCGGGCCGGTGACGAGATTGTAGACGCCCGGCGGGACGCCCGCGTCGAGGATGACTTGCGCCAAGGCGAGGGCCGTCAGGGGCGTGTCGGTCGCAGGCTTGTGAACGACCGTGTTACCCGCCGCGAGTGCCGGCGCGATCTTCGAACAGGACAGCGCGAGGGGAAAATTGAACGGGGTGATCGCAGCGACCACGCCAAGCGGCTCGCGTCGCGTCAGGATCCTGATATTTGGTTCGTAGCTTGTACGATAGGCGCCGTCCATCGCGCTCATGGCGAGCCCGCCATGAAAGCGGAACAGTCCTGAGCAGTGCGGCATGATGATATCGCGGAAATCGCGATAGGGCATACCCATATCCATCGCCTCGCGCACCGCGAAATCCTCGGCCCGCTCGTCCATCAGATCGCCGATGCGAAACAGGATCTTGGCGCGCTCCTCATGATGCATCCGCGCCCAGGGTCCTTGCTCGAAAGCCCGCTGCGCGGCCGCGATGGCATCGCTCGTGTCGGTGACGTCCGCCTTCGCAATATCGGTGATAGCCGCCTCCGTGGTCGGATCAAAAGTCGTCGAAGTCTCGCCACTGACGGCATCGCGCCATTGGCCATCGATCAGCAGACGTCCTACTGGAATCGCCTTGCGCCGCGCGGGTAGATAATCAGTCATGAACCGGTTCCGTCCTGTCGAATGAGATTGAAGGAAATTGTCGGCCCCATCCCGCGCCGATAAGCGAGCTGGACCAATAGCAGCATCATCGGCTCGATCAGGCGCGAGGCCGTGAGATCGCCGACATCGACCGGCATTGTCGGTAGATCGGCGAGAAGCCGGCAAACCGCCGCCTTGGCATCAGCGTCATTGCCGGCGACATAGCTCGTCACCGGATCGCCGTTGAGACGCGGATCATCCCTGTCAAGCAATTCGGCAAAGGTCGGAATGCACTTGACGACAAGCGCGCCCCGCGCGCGCCTCTGAACCTCCTCGCCTACCGACGTAGTAGTGCCTAGCAGCATCGTGGAAAGGTCAGGCGCGACTGCGTTGGTATTGTCCCAGACGATCTTGCCCGACAAATCGCCAAGCGCGTTCATCGCCAACTCGAGAGCCGGCCATGGCGTCGCCAGGGCAATTACGTCGGCCCATCTCGCTACTTCGTCAGGGGCACCGAAGCCAACATGGAGGGTTGCCGCGATTGCGCGCAACTTGCCTTCGTCACGACTGAAGCTGAGGCGAATTTCGTGCCCGGCGAGGCCAAGACGTTTCGCCAAGGCCTTCCCGAGCGAGCCTGGTCCGATGATCGCAACTTTCACAACTGCCTCCCGACACGCGATCGGGCTTGCCTAGCATCATTGCAGTCGCGCTTATTTCACGAATTGCCCTTGCACGATCGGGCGCACTCGTCACATGGGTCGGCGCCAATTGGCATCCGGATCCGCCGCGCGCTCACGCCCTCCCCGAACGTGTCCCTACTGGGCGTGTATGTGGGCCACCATAGAGGATGGTGCCACCAGCGGAGGTCCCCAGGGCACAAGGCTCACATTGGTGACGCTAGATTTTCTTTGCCTAATCCGTCGGCGTTGCGATGACTTTTGTGGCATCAGCATAACGCGATTGCCTGCAAATCCGGGGAAAGGCCGCCTCAGGACGGCTTTCCGGACTGGCACGCCCCTTGCTTCGTCGTTCACGTGCAGAGCGTCTAGGGTTCCGGCCGTGTCGATTACGGTGCTGGTCCAAGAGACGCGACCGCTTGAGATGCATTGAGGCATCCGGCGGAACACGGCGGGCCAAAATCCCGGGAGAACCCCTGCACGGGTTTGCTGGCGCGAACCTCTCCCGGATGCGCGCTCCGTGAACCCCCAACAGACGTCCGGACGCAATCCGGATCGCAAACAGGGGTACGCAATGCTTCGCAAACTGGCTGCAATCATCCTAGCCGCATCACTCAGCCTTCCCTCCATATCGGCCGCGGAAGCGGCGCCCAAGAAAGACTTCAAGATTTGCTGGTCGATCTATGTCGGATGGATGCCGTGGGGCTATCTTTCCGACAGCGGCATCATGAAGAAGTGGGCCGACAAATACGGCATCAATGTCGAAATCACCCGCATCAACGACTACGTCGAGAGCATCAACCAGTACACCGCCGGCGGCTTTGACGGCTGTTCGATGACCAACATGGATGCGCTTTCGATTCCGGCCGGCGGCGGTGTCGACACCACGGCCCTGATCGTCGGCGATTTCTCCAACGGCAACGACGCCGTCATCCTCAAGAACAAGGCCGCGCTCAAGGATATTGCCGGCCAGAAGGTCAATCTCGTCGAGCTCTCCGTCTCGCATTATCTGCTGGCGCGCGCACTGGAGACGGTCGGGCTCGCCGAGAAGGACATCACTGTGGTCAACACCTCCGATGCCGACATGGTCGCCGCCTACGGCACCAGCGATGTCACCTCCGTCGTCACCTGGAATCCGCTGGTCTCGGAAATCGCCGCCATGCCGGGCGCCCACAAGGTATTCGATTCGACTGAGATTCCCGGCGAGATCATCGACATGATGGTCGTCAACACCGCGACGCTGAAGGACAATCCGGCCTTGGGCAAGGCGCTTGTCGGTGCATGGTATGAAGCCATGGCGCTGATGACCTCGGGCACGCCCGAAGGCAAGGCGGCCAAGGAAGAGATGGCCAAGGCGTCGGGGACGGATCTTACCGGTTTCGACGCTCAGCTAGGATCAACGGCGATGTTCTTCGAGCCGGCCAAGGCGGTCGCATTCACCAACGGCGCCGAACTGCCGAAGACCATGGATCTGGTGCGTAACTTCCTGTTCAGCCACGGCATTCTTGGTACCAACGCGCCGAGCGTCGACGTGATCGGCATGAGCTTCCCCGATGGCTCGACGCTGGGTGACGTCAACAACGTCAAGCTGCGCTTCGATCCGGCCTTTATGGCAGAGGCGGCGGGCGGAACGCTCTGACACGGGAGCGCGACATGCTAGCCAGAGGAACCGGCATCGTGCAGGCCGCAATAGGCCCCGAGGTCGCGCGCCTGCAACTTAGCAGGCCGAAAGCGCGGCTTCGCCTCATCAACGCGACGGTCTCGCGCGGCGGAGCGTTGCTGCTTGGGACGCTGCCGTTTGCCGCCGTGGCGATTGCCTATCTCTTCGCTTCCGCGCAAAGGCTGGCGGTCAATCCCAGCGACAAGCTGCTGCCCTCCCCTGCACAGATGTGGTCGGCCTTTTCAGACCTGGCGACAGTGCCGGACAAGCGCTCCGGCGACCTGATCCTATGGGCCGACACCTATGCCAGCCTGATTAGGCTGTTCGCCGGCGTCGGCGTGGCCACGCTGGTGGCGCTCAGCCTCGGCGTCGCCATAGGTTTCATTCCTCGCGTCAGGGCCTTTCTGCTGCCCTTGGTCACAGTTGTCTGCGTCATCCCGCCACTGGCGCTGCTCCCGATCCTGTTCATTGCGCTCGGCCTCGGCGAAACGGCCAAGATCACCTTGATCGCTCTCGGCGTCGCACCGGTCATGGTGCGCGACATCGCCAACCGGGTGATGGAATTGCCGCCGGAGCTCGTCGCCAAGGCACAGACGCTCGGCGGCAACAGCTGGACCACGGTGCTCAGGCTGGTGCTGCCACAGGTCATGCCGCGCCTCATCACTTGCGTACGGCTGGCGCTTGGGCCGGCCTGGCTGTTCCTGATCGCGGCAGAAGCCATCGCCTCCACCGAGGGGCTCGGCTACCGCATCTTCCTCGTTCGTCGCTACCTGTCGATGGACGTCATCCTGCCTTACGTCGCCTGGATCACGCTGCTTGCGGTGATGACCGACTGGCTGCTCGTGCGGCTCTCTCACATCATCTCGCCCTGGGCGCATCCGGTGCGGAGCAGATGAGCCGGATCCTCGTCCATGGGCTGGAGAAGAGCTACGGCGACGCCCGTGTGCTGGAACGGGTCAACGTCTCCGCCGAAGCGGGTGAATTCCTGTCGCTGGTTGGCGCCAGCGGTTGTGGAAAATCGACATTCCTGCGCATCCTGCTTGGCCAGGAACAGCAAAGCGGCGGCGTGGTCGTCGTCGGCGACCAGCCGATCGTGCCGGAGCCGACGCCGCAGCGCGGCATCGTCTTCCAGCGCTATTCCGTGTTTCCGCATCTGACCGCGCTGCAGAACTTGCTGCTGGTCGAGGACTTGCGTTCGGGCGGACCGTTCGGCCGCGTCTTCGGCGCCAGGCGCAAAAGCGCCAGGCAAGAAGCCGAAACCATGCTGGAACGGGTCGGGCTTGCCCATGCGCGCGACCTCTATCCGGCTTCGCTGTCGGGTGGCATGCAGCAACGGCTGGCGATCGCGCAGACCTTGCTCGGGCGGCCGCGGATCCTGCTTCTCGACGAGCCGTTCGGCGCGCTCGATCCCGGCATCCGTGCCGAGATGCATGAGCTGCTCACCGAGCTATGGACCGAGCACGGCATGACCGTGGTCATGGTCACCCACGATATCGGCGAGGCATTCAAGCTCGGCACCCGCGTGCTGGTCTTCGACAAGGTGCGCCACGACCCCCAGTTCCCCTCCGCCTATGGCGCGACGATCACCTACGATCTGAAGCTCGACCGCAAGCACCGGGCTTCCACACGAGACGTGGCCGAAGTGGCCGCGATGGTTGGGACGACCCGACTGGATAGCGCAATCGCGACGACGGCGTCGTGAAGGAGGTTTTCATGCACAGAGATAGTCCAGAACGTCGGCATCGCCGCGCCGGGCTCACCGACCGCCAGCCGCGCCAACGCTTCCATCATCCGAACTTCGAGATCCGCGACATGCAGGGCTGGAAGTCGATCGAGGCGGAAGGAAAGCTGCCCGAGGATGGCTGGCGCAAGGAACAGAAATGGGCACTCGACATGGGCCTGCCCGGATCGGATTCGATCATCGACAAGTCGATCCCGACATTCGCGCGAGGCGAGTTGCCGCATTTCGCCGGCATCAACACCTTCCTCAAGGCGCCCTATGTCGAGAACGTCCGCGATGTCGGCAGATATGACGCTGCCGTCATGGGCATTCCTTTCGACAGCGGCACCACCTATCGGCCCGGAACCCGCTTCGGGCCGCAAGGCATGCGCCGCATCTCGGCGCTCTACACGCCTTACAATTACGAGCTCGGTGTCGACCTGCGCGAGCAGATGACGCTTTGCGATGCCGGCGACGTCTTCACCATTCCCGCCAATCTCGAAAAGAGCTTCGACCAGATCACCAAGGGCGTCAGCCATGTCGCCTCGTCCGGCGCGCTGCCGATCATGCTCGGTGGCGACCATTCGATCGGGTTTCCGTGCGTGCGCGGCATCGCCGACGTGACCTCCAAGCGCATCGGCATCATCCATTTCGACCGCCACATCGACATTCAGGAAAAGGATCTCGACGAACGTATGCACACGACGCCCTGGTACTGGGCAACCAACCTGCCGAACGTCTCGGCCACCAATCTGGTGCAACTCGGCATCGGCGGCTGGCAGGTGCCCCGCTACGGCGTCGCAGAGGCGCGGAAGCGCGGCACCAACGTGCTGACGATTTCCGATATCGAACAGATGGGGCTGGAGAAGGCGGCGGAGATCGCGCTCGAGCTCGCATGGAAGGACACCGACGCCGTATACATCTCCTTCGATGTCGACAGCATCGATTGCGGTTTCGTGCCGGGTACGGGCTGGCCGGAGCCCGGCGGCTTCCTGCCGCGCGAGGCACTGAAGCTGCTCGGGCTGGTGTCGGCGCCCGGCATCTGCGGACTGGAAGTGGTCGAGGTGTCGCCGCCCTACGACACGTCAGACATCACGGCGCTGTTTGGCGTGCGGGTGGTCGTCGAGGCGCTCGGCTCGATGGTCGCGCACGGCAATCTCGGCAAGCACAAATCCATCATCGACAAGCCGACGAGCTTTTGACCATGCACGATGATCATCATCACCACGACCATAACCATGGCGACGGTCACCATGACAGGCCGAACGGTCATCATCACCATCCGCACCCCGTCGGCCACAACGGGCCGGCCGGCAAGCCGTTGCAATGGCAGACACCGCATCTGCCGCACCACCATGCGCCCGAACCCGCCGACACGCGGGCGACGGATCTCGATCTCGTCGAGATCGCGTTTCTCGAAGGGTTTTCGCGGGCGCCAGACCCCTCCAGTTTCCTGCGCCTCGCCGGGATTCCGTTCGTCGGCGAGACCGCCGACGGCGTACGGCTGCATCTTCTGCGCGTCGAGACGCAGGACATGGTCGATGTCGGCGCCGTCATGCCGCTGATCGGCGGCGCCGGCGTCACCTATCACCCGCTGCCCGCGAAACTGACGTCGCGTCGGCGCCGCCTGGCCTTCGTCTACCACAACGGCAAGGCACAAACGCCCCTCGACTTCGGCGAGGCGCGGCTTCTAGCCGACAGGTCCGGCGCCGCACAATTCACCATGCCAGGGGCCGGACAATGAGCACCGGCCTTGAACCGATCGCACCTCTATCAAACAGGTCAGGAACCATGAACAAAACGCATTCATTCTTCGGCAGACTCGCCTTGGCAGCCGCCACAACTTTCATCCCCTCATTGGCCTTCGCCCACAGCGGCGGTTTTCATGCTCATGGGTTTGTAGACGGCCTTCAGCACCCGCTGGCCGGTATGGACCACCTGCTTGCCATGATGGCTGTAGGCATCATTGCCGCTCGCGCCGGTGGCAATGGGATCATCATCGTCCCGTCGTGCTTTGTCTCGGCGATGGTCGCTGGCGCCCTGCTCGGAATCGCCGGCATCGGCCTGCCCTCACTGGAAGCGGGCATAGCGCTATCGCTGGTAGTCTTCGGCGCCATGATGATGCTTGCCAAGCCGTTTCCGCTCGCTGTGGCTGCGTCGCTGACTGCCCTTTTCGCCCTCTTCCACGGCAATGTCCATGGCCTCGAAATTCCCGAGACGACCAGCGGCATCGCTTACGCGGTTGGCTTCGTGGTCGCTACTTCGGCTCTTCACGCGACCGGCGCGTTGGCCGCCCTGACACTTCGGCGCTGGCCGGGCGCCATCCGCACGGCAGGAGTCGGCACGTCGGTGGTCGGTATGGCGTTGGCGGCACAGATCATCTGACCCGCAGGTATCTGCGATGAACAGGAAGCGAAGGCATGATCAAGCGTCTGACCGTCTGGCTGCGCATCCGAAACATGCTATACCAGATCCTGAAGACCCGGTCTGAGCGACTCTGATCGCATCCGGGGACTGAGGCTATGCAGCTTGCCGTACGCCTCGCGCGTACTGAGCGGTCCGCCGCGGGTCGCGACTAGGACGCAGCCGGCCGATCTGGACAGCGCCGGTCGGCCGCGTGCATCGATACGCGCGTGTCGCTCACGGACGAACTCGGATGATCGTCTTCCCCGAGCGTCGCTCGGTCGGGTTGAAGGCGGAAACGGCATCATCGAGGGTCGAGATGTTGCCGATGTTCGTCCGCAGTCGTCCGTCCCGCACCCGCTGGACGATTTCACTCAGTTGAGCACGATCGGACTCGACAACGAAGTCGACTGCCAGGCCATTGGCGGGCTGCGCGTCGGGCGGCCCGACGACGGTCACCAGTGTTCCTCCGGCTCGAACCAGGCCCGCGGATCGCTTCTGTATGTCGCCGCCGATGACATCGAACACCAGATCGACGCCGCCGACATCTTCCAGGGCGTCGTTCTCGAGGTCGACGAACTCGTTCGCGCCGAAGTCGAGCGCCTTCTGGCGGTCGGCAGCGCGTCCAGTGCCAATGACATAGGCGCCGGCCTCTCGTGCGAGTTGCGTCACCATCGACCCGACTGCGCCGGCCGCACCATGCGCGAGCACGCTCTGCCCGGCCTGAGGGCGGCCATGGTCGAACAGACCCTGCCACGCAGTCAGGCCCGAGATCGGCAAACTGGCGCCTACCGTGAAGTCGACGTCGCCCGGCAGTGGCGCGAGGTTACGTGCCTCCATGGCTACATACTCCGCCAGGGTGCCGTCGCGATACCAATCGGCGAGGCCGAATACCCGCTGGCCCACGGACAGTCCTGTCGTCCCGTAGCCGAGGGCGGTGATCACGCCGGCCAGCTCGTGCCCGGGGATCGATGGCGTCCGGTCACGGTCGAGGCGATCGGTCCAGGTCGATGGCCACGCCAACTCAGTCGGGACGAATCCTGACGCATGAACCTGAACGACGACGTCGTTTATCGCTGCCTGCGGCTCGGGCCGCTCGGCCAGCTTCATCCCGGCCGTTCCCGCGGCCTGATCCGTCACAACGATTGCCTTCATCGGAATTGTCTCCTCGGTCATTTGTCACGTGGCGATGGCCGGTAGATATGTCCGGCTCTGGTCGTGAAACAGGACCAAGATTAGCGGAAATGATGGTACCATTGCGCCATGGCTGCTGTGCCCATCCATCTCGACCGCGCCGCAAGGACGCCGCTGGCGACGCAGATCTACCGGGCGGTCCGGGACGCCATCGAGACGGGGCGGCTAGACGCGGGAGCAAAGCTTCCTTCCTGGCGTGACATGGCCGCTCAGCTCGGCGTCTCGCGCGGCACCGTACGCGTCGCCTACCAGCGCCTCATCGACGAGCAGTTCGCGGTCGGCGCCGGCGCGGCGGGCACCCGCGTCGCCGAGAGCCCGTCGCCTTGGTCGGCGCCCTTGTGGTCGCCAGACGTGCCGCCCCTGCCGGAGCTGTTCCATACTTATGGAACGCCGCCCCTGCCCTTCCAGATGGGCGTGCCCTCGCAAGACGCCTTTCCGTTTCAAGCTGTGGTCGCGCGTCTTCGCGCGAGCGGCGCGGCGGGCGGCGGCCGCGCCGCTCAGCTATCCCGATCCCCGGGGCGATCCGCAGCTGCGAAAGGAGATCGCGGCCTATGTCGGGATCGCGCGGGGTCTTCGGTGCAGTCCCGCCCAGGTGTTCATCGCGGCAGGCTATTCCGGGGCGATCGGTCTGGCGGTGCGCGCTCTGCAGGTCGAGGGATCGCGAGCCTTGATCGAGGACCCGAGCTTCCCGATCACACGCAAAGCGCTCGACCTGGCCGGCATCACCGTGACGGCCGTTCCGGTCGACCCCGAAGGCCTGGATGTCGCTTCCGGCGTCCGGAGCGCTCAGGACGCAGCGCTGGCGATCGTCACGCCAGGGCAACATGCGCCGCTCGGGATGACGATGTCGCTGCCCCGCAGGCTTGCGTTGCTCGCTTGGGCTCGGCGGAGCGACGCCTGGATCATCGAGGACGATTATCTGAGCGAGCTGCAGCTGACCGGCCGGGCGGCTCCAGCGCTCGCTTCGCTCGATCACGGTGGACGGGTCGTGCATATTGGCAACTTCAGCAAGACGATCAGCCCGGTTCTGCGCCTCGGGTTTGTCGTTGCGCCCATCGAACTGACTGGCCGGTTCGGTGACGTATGCGCCTGCCTGGCGCCGGCTCCGGCCCTGGCGCTCCAAGGCGCGGTGGCCGAGTTCGTGCGCGAGGGGCACTATATTCGGCATCTGCGGCGCATGAAGCGCCTCTACGCGTCTCGGCGGCAAGCCCTGCTTGAGGGCCTCGCGCAGGTCGGGTCGGAGTCGCTGAAAGTCGAAGCCACCGCTGGCTTGGCCGTTATTGTCTCGATAACCGCCTCTCTGTCGGGCGTGGAGATCGCCCGCCGCGCCCGCTCGTTCGGCTTGGCTCCGTCGCCCCTCTCTCAATGGTGCGTCCGATCACCCCCGTGGCAGGGGCTCCTGCTCGGCGTGACCAACTTGGATACGCGTCGGCTTACACAGTATTGCCGACAGCTCGCGGAAGCGGCGCAATAGCGCCACTAGCGTTCAGCGCCAAGAGGAAGCTTCAGACCCATCGCGATCGAGCTTTTGATCTCAACGCGCCTCTTGGCGCCTACGGTCCATTCCACTTCGGTTGCAGCGAGTCCTCGGTAGCCCACCATAAATCAACAAAATCAATTCCATGGATGAAGGTTCGCCAGTTATGACATGGCTAACCGAGGTAAAATTTTTCTAAGTCGTTGATAAATAATGACAATGGTGGGCCCGGAGGGTATTCAGAAAGCCATAAAAATCAATTGGTAAGAGATCAGTGGGACTTCAGAGCATTCAAATCTTTTCCAATATTTTTCAATGTTGTTGTCCCACTCAGAAGTGCCTCAGTCCACCAAGCCGACGCGCTGAACGCCTCACTCGGAAGGGAGGTTTGCGCAAGGTGAAAGGAAGATCGCGTCGGTGTGCAGCCTTCCTGAGAAAGGTCGCGGTAGAGCCAACTGCTGACGCTCAGCGCGAAGACATCAATGTCCTGTTATGGGGCCGTCAGAGGACCGGCCGCTTCTCGCGCCCAGAAAGCGATAGCAGACATGCAATAGGTGGTACAAAAGTCTCTAGTGTGACCCTTTCGAGACATTTGCGTGCGGCATTTGCGTCTCGAAAGCGGTTCTTCAGTGCTACCAGCACCAACGACCGTCTGCGGTCGTTCAGAACACGGGTTACCGTCTCTAAACCGGATATTGGACCGGGCAGCCGCCGGAAATTGATCGAATGGAGGTGATCGCCTGTCAGGAGGCGTTCAAAAACGACCTACGACCGCGATCTTCATCGCGGCCGTTTTCATGGTGTCATTCCCGGCTATGCTGACAAGTTCTTTATGATCGGCAGCTTGCGGATCGTCTTGCCCGTCGCCGCCCGTAGCGCGTTGGCGACGGCCGGGCCGATCGGCGGCACACCGGGCTCGCCAACGCCCGTGGGCGGCTCGTCGGACGGCATAATGTGCACCTCGACGCGCGGCATCTGCTCGATCCTGAGCGGCGTATAGGTGTCGTAGTTCTCTTGGTCTATGACACCGCCCGTCAGGGTCAGCTCCTCCTGGAGGATCGCGCCTAGCCCGAAGCCGATACCGCCCTCCATCTGAGCGCGGATCTGGTCAGGATTTATCGCGGTGCCGCAATCTACCGCGCAGACGACGCGGTCGACTTTGAAATCATTTGCATCGTTGAAGGTGATCTCCACCACCTCGGCGACATAGGTCGAGAGGCTTTCATGCAGGGCCACGCCGCGGAAACGGCCTTCCGGCAGAGGCTTGTCCCAGCCTGCCTTCTCAGCAGCCAATTTCAGCACGCCGGCATGCCGTGGATGGTGACCGAGCATCGACAAGCGGAAATCGACCGGATCACGGTTCGCAGCGGCGGCGAGCTCATCAATCAGGGTTTCCATTGCGTAAGCGGTGTGGGTGGAGCCTACCGAACGCCACCACAGCACTGGGATGTTCACGTCCGTCGTGGTCAGCTCGACCTTCAGGTTCGGGATCGCATAGGGCAGGTTGGTGGCGCCCTCCACGGAGGTCGGATCGATGCCGTTCTCGATCATCGCCGCAAAGGGCGAACCGCCCGCGATCGATTGGCCCACGATGTGGTCATGGAGAGCGACGACATTGCCTTCCTTGTCGAGCCCCGCCTTGACTGCGTGCACATAGACCGGCCGGTACCGCCCACCCCGCATGTCGTTCTCGCGGGTCCACTGCACCTTCACTGGCTTGCCGGGTCCCAGTGCACGCGCTGTGGAAACAGCTTCGATAATGAGATCTGCGTCCGAGACCGCTCGGCGGCCGAAGCTGCCGCCGGTCTTCATCACGTGCAGCCTCACCTTGTCCGGCGTGGTGCCGCCTACTTGAGCGGCAGCCGCCTGATAAAGATCGGGCATCTGGTGTCCGCCCCAGACGTCGATGGTGCCGTCTTCGTTGATTCGGGCGGCCGCGTTGAGTGGCTCGATCGAAGCATGGACAAGATAGGGGAATTCGTAGTGCCCTTGGATGACTTTCTCAGCACTGGCCAACGCTGCGGGAGTGTTACCGTCGTCGCGCGCGGTGGCCGCGCCCGGATCGTCTGCTGCCTTAGTGTATTCGGCCATGATCTCGGCCGTGCCGCGCCTTTCGGCCTTCTCTTCGTTCCAGGTCACCTCCACGAGATCGCGGCCCTTGAGCGCCGTCCACATGTCCCTGCCGACCACGGCAATGCCGCGCGGCGTCTGGACGACATCGACAATGCCGTCGAGTGCCTTGGCCTTGGAGGCGTCGAAGCTCTCGATCTCAGCGCCGAACTTCGGCGGATGGATCATAACGGCCGTATTGAGTCCATCTATCTTGAGGTCGATCGTGTAGGTCTGCGCGCCATTGGTCTTGCCGGCGGAATCGTAGCGCTTGAGGCTGTCCGATCCGATCTGGGCCCACTTGTCGCGCGGCTTTAGCGGCACGTCGTCGGGAACCGGCATTCCCGCTGCGGCTTTAGCCAGGTCACCGAAGCGCGCCTGCATCCCTGAGGCGTGCGACACGACCCCGGAAGCGACTGTGATCTCGCCGGCTGGCACGTCCCACCGCTGCGCCGCGGCCGCCACCAGCATGGCCCGTGCGGCAGCACCCGCCTTGCGGTAGCGCTCCCACGACGAGCTCATCGACGTGGAGCCACCGGTTCCCTGCGCGGCCCCGCCCCAGGCGAGATTGCCGTAGAGCGCGGTATTGCCATATCCGCCGACCACGTGGACCTGCGCCCAGGCGCCGTCGAGCTCTTCCATAACCAGGGTGGCGATGCCGAAATAGGAGCCTTGTCCCATCTCGAACTGCGACGAGTGGATGACGATTCGGTTCTCCGGTGTGATCTCGACATAGGTCTGGAAGGGGTTCGCCTGGACCGCTGCAGGCGTCGTTTGTGCGTTGGCGGGCGCGGCCATCATTAGCCGGTAGCCCACGGCGAAGCCCGCGGTGGTGACGGCCGTGCCGAGGAGGAACTGGCGCCGCGTGGGCCCCACGGCATTATGCTTCGGGAGAAACTGCAACATGCCTCAAGTCTCCAGCCGGTTGGCGGTCTCGTGGATGGCCGCGCGGATGCGATGATAGGTGGCGCAGCGGCAGAGATTGCCGCTCATCGCCGAATCAATATCATCGTCCGTCGGCTTCGGCGTCTCTGTCAGGAGGGCCACGGCCGACATGATCTGGCCAGACTGGCAATAGCCGCATTGAGGTACGTCGAACTCGGCCCACACGGCCTGGACCGTTTCGCCGATCTTGCCCGACACGCCCTCAATGGTGGTGATCGAGGCTCCTTCGATGTCGCCGACTGCGGTCTGGCACGAGCGCGTCGGCATGCCGTTAACGTGAACCGTGCAAGCGCCGCACTGGGCAAGGCCGCAACCGAATTTCGTTCCTGTGAGTCCGATGCCGTCACGGATCGCCCAGAGCAGCGGCATCTCTGGATCGACGTCGAGTGTTCGCGCCTCGCCATTGAGGGTAAAAGCGACCATGGCTTGCTCTCCTTGTCCTGAGCTGGCTATCTCGTTGCGCCTCCGCCCGGCTAGGAACCGGACTCTTCTTGCTGAGGCATAGCGACCACAGACTAGGATCGCGCAGCTCGAGCAACAAGCCGCTAGCTGGCAATCGCGAGATCGTGAAGTGGCTCGTGTCGAAAGGCTGGAGGCAACTGAATGTCATTTTTGGGCCCACCGGCCGGTCAGTTTCCGGCTCGATGACCTGGTTGGCAGTCATTCCGCTTCTAAGCCTAAACCCCAGACATGAACTGTAGCAGCATCATAAAAGACGACATCAAGCGGCGATTTTTCGTTGCGCTGCACCGCTAGCTCGTTCGCGTGGTTCATGATCCGCTGGTTATCCGCGGATGCTGGTTCACCATAGGTGCCAGAAACTTGCCACGCGCTATGCGGTTAAGGATGTGGTCGTCATTCGTAGCGAGCGAATGGCCGAAAATGAAGAAGCAATGGCTGGCGGTCTTCCCATTCGCGGTGAACTGCTTGAAGCCTTGGTACAGGTAGGCATTGTGACGGATCTTCGCCTTCTTCTGGGCGCTGGTGGGCTGATGAAGGGCGGCTTAGGGCCATGATTCCCGCTGCAATGACCGATGAGTCACAGACGCTGCATTTCGCGCTAGACCGCAACTGCGGTATTCTCGATCATACGCTCAGCCATCCTATTCGCACCTCGTTGCCGCCGTTCGCCGCACCTATCGATCGGAGGCCTTCCAGCCTCGCGATAGCCGCGCTATGTGGCTGCACACAACCTGACGACGAACAGGAGCAAGATTGGACATAGAAGCCAGCACAAGATCGCCCTCCCCCTGTCCTTGCTCGTTTTCATGCGAAAACAATCGAACTGAGTGCTGCGGGGATAGCGAGGTCGATTTGGCCCACTTCAGAGCGAAGTCGGCCATAAGCCATTGATATAATTTTGGTGGGCCCTGAGGGTGCTTGGAAAGTCAGAAATATCAAAGGCTATTCGACAGTGGGACTGTGTTGCGTTACTATGCTCTCCGGTCTTTTCCGGTTGATTTGTCCCACCCCTGATGCCGATTGCGGTCATTCGCCCTGCCTTGGTCAATTCCCGATTCCACAAGCATCCGGTCCTGAGTGGGCAGACGGGCTTCCTAGTGGTAATTAGTCAGCGACACGTTGACCGTTCTCGTCACGCGGGTGAAATCTACGTTCGACCATATACGTCGTCGAAGCGAACGATATCATCCTCGCCGAGATAATCGCCGCTCTGCACTTCAATGATCACCAGGTCAATTCTGCCTGGGTTCTCCAGCCGATGCTTATGGCCGCAGGGGATGTAGGCTGATTCGTTTGTCGCCAGGAACAACTCCTGCTCGCCATTGACGATTTTCGCGGAGCCGCTGACCACGACCCAGTGCTCCGAACGATGATAGTGCATCTGCAGGCTCAGCCGCCGACCGGGCTTCACCTCGATGCGTTTGATCTTGAAGCGCTCGCCTTCCTCAAGAACCGTGTAGGTACCCCACGGCCGGTGTACCGTGCTATGGACCAGGTGAGCTTCATGTCCTGAAGCCTTGAGGCCCTCGAACAGCTTCTTGACGTCCTGAACGCGGTCGCGGGATGCGACAAGCAAAGCGTCCGGGGAATCGACGATCACCAGATCGCTGACGCCGACCGTGCCGATGACGCGCTTGTCGGAGCTCACATAGCTGCCGGTCGTGTCGACCATATGCACATCGCCGCGTATCCTGTTCCCGCTTTCGTCGGGGGCGATCAAATCGGCCATTGCGTTCCAGGATCCGATGTCGTTCCAATCCATGTCGCAGGCAACCACGGCAAGTTTGTTCGTCTTCTCCATGACAGCGTAGTCGAGCGAGATTCGCGGGGCGGAGCCGAAATGCTCAGGCGCGAGTTCGATCTTGGCAAAGCCTTCGCCTTGACTGAAGCGGCCGTTCTCGTAGCTGTCGGAGACGGCCTGGATCACCGCGGGGCAATGCGATGCCATCTCGTCGAGCATGGTTTGTGCGCTAAAGCAGAAAATGCCGGCGTTCCAAAAGAAGCGCTTGGACGCGACATAGGCTTTGGCTGTGTCCAGATCCGGTTTTTCAACGAAACGGACGACTTTCTCACCATCCGCTTCGATATAGCCGAATGCCGTGTCCGGTCTGGTTGGGGTGATGCCCAATGTGGCGATCCGCCCGAGCTTCGCATGTTCGATGGCCCGGCACATGACGTCTAAAAATGCAGGCAGGTTGCCAACCATGTGATCGGCTGGGAAGACGCATAGAATCGCGTCAGGGCCTTGCGTCGCCTTGGCATGGATGGCGGCTGCCGCAACGGCTGCGGCCGTATCCCGGCCTTCAGGCTCGAGCAGAAAGGTGCGTGGCAGGACCACGGACTCTAGTTCGTCGAAGTCGTCCTTGGTAAGGAAGAGGTGTTCCCCAGATGTCACGGCGACGAGTTCCACTACGCCCTTTATCGAACCGGCGCGCAACACAGTGTGCTGCATCAGTGAATGCCCGTCTGCCACTTTGAGGAAAGGTTTAGGGTGCGATTGCCTTGAGGCGGGCCATAGCCGCGATCCGGCTCCGCCGCTGATGATGACGGGAACCACTTTCATATAACAACCTCGATTTCGTCTCTGGAGTGATTGCCCGCGCCCTTTCGAGCGTTAGCGTCACGATCGCCGTCGCTCTGGCTTGGTCTGCGGCCTCCGAGTAACAGCGAAGTTCTGGCGCGTTGCCGAACGGCCTCAGATGACGACGCTATCGGTATCGTACGACGCTTCCATGGCCTCGATGAGAAATGGACATTCAACTATGCTGTTGGTTGCATCCGCCGAATTGTGCAGGTGACGGGTCTTAACTGAGACCAGAGATTCTTTGGCTGTCTTCTATCAAAATCAAACGACTTGGCTCCTTCAGATCGAACTCAATTACGCGTGGTACGAAAAGGCGTGCATATCGTGTAAAGGCGCTCGTCGGAGGAAACCGAATTACAGTATCGCAGCGCCCGAGAAGATACATCTCAACGAGGGCGGAAATTGCGCCGTCCATCCCAAGTGCTGCAGTGTGTAAGGGGCCGTCTTGATCGGATCGGAAATGCTTGGGGACGGTGAGAAGATCGGGAAACCTGGCCGACAGGTGATCCAGGATTTGCGCGCTGTCCGTGCACAAGAACAGCCGCACAGGCTTGGGGTGCGGTAACGCTTTAGCCTTATCAACCGCAGTGCACACTTGTCGAACGGCGAACTCCGGATCGGCCCAGTAGGGCGCATGGTCCATGATGTCTTCACCGTTACCATGTCGAACATGAACCCCGATGATGCTGTGCCCCTCAAAACATTCTTGGTAAATGGCATTTATGCGTGTTTGAATTTCAGACCGAGGCTTGACACTCTGGAAGACCTGCCGCTCGGCATCCTCATCGCAGCGCCACATCAAGCAAGCGTCACACACTACTGTGTTCGCTTCGACATCGTGTTCGGCCTGAAAGAGCTCGCCCAACTCGTCGCGCTCTTGGAAAATCTGCTCATCTGGGCGGTAAAGGCAGTCGATCGCTGGCCTATTCCACCACTCCGGGAAGAATGGACCCGGGAAGGAAAAGTCGTTGACCCGGTCGTCGCAAATAGCCGGTACGCCAGCGATGTCATTGATCGGTTCGAAGAACACCGGAAAGGCATTTGTGAAGGGTTGGTCGAGATAGCAGGACCCGCGCCAGTCGACGGCTAGCGTTCGTCCCGACCGCTGAGCGTAGCGCCAAGCGGCCGCCAGCGACCATAGACAATCACCGAACCCCGTACGCCTCTGAGAGACGACGAACCTGCGCTTTACCAATCCACTGACCTGCATTTTCGGAAATTTCGTTTCAGAGACGAGGTTGCATCTGGCTTGGGATCTCTTAATCGATACTAGTCGACCGTTACGCCGGGCGATTTGGTAGAGGCTGCGCGTGGGGCAGAAGAGCTCCCTCTGCACTGCCTATCCTTATCTCTGTGACGCTCGCAAATCTTGACGCCGGGTACTCCCGCTTCCGGTTAAATTCAGCGTTCTCTAATGCGCCGGGCGACATCTGTAAAATTGATTGCGTGGATGTGGCCCATCCATGTGTTGGATACTAAGGCATTCCTTGACGATGGGCCTCTGCTGACGCGAGGCCGCGCTTTGCTAAGCGAAACAGCCGTTCGAGGCAGTCCACAAAGTCCCTTTTTCAAGTCCAATTCTTAACTGCCTCAACGTAACATGTCATTTGCGGGCGTTTCCTGAAGGACGGATGTGCAGGACCCGCCAGCCGTCGAATGTCAGGCGCAGGCCATCCACGTCATTTATGGCCATCATGGCGTCCGGTCCCATCGAAAGATGCGACACAGCGCCCTCTGACGCTTTCAAGTGCGCCAACATGGCGCAACTCGTGTCGACCGGATAGCTTTCGATCCGGCCGGACTGAGCGACTGGCACGCGATGCTGTGCGACGACGGCCGAGAGAGGAATTTTGGCGTCTGCAGCCATGTGGAGGATCGTTCCGACGGTTCTGCGGGTTCTCGGTGTCGGAGCCGACACCTGTGCGAACCCGCTCTCGTCCGTTTTCGACAGGCCCTTGAGGTTCATGACCCTGTTGTTCGCCGAGATCACCCGCCAGTTCAGCGATCCAGGTGAAGATCGGCACGCCTGTCGATGCGGCGATCATCGCCTCGGCCAGCGAAGATGATGAAGAGGGCCATTGGGTCAAGTACAAGCGCCGACCAGCGTTTCATTGCTTCAAAGCCCATTTCGGTGCCTACGCCGATACGGCCCTTGTCGAGGAGATCGCCGTCACGGCGCCCACACCGAGGACGGCAACGCCGTTCCTGATGCTCTGCCCGACAATCCCGGCGAAGTGTTTGCCGACAGCGCCTACCGAGGCAATCATCTCGGCGACGCGGTGCGCGCCAAGGGTGGAAGGCCGCGCATCGTCGCAACCGCTGTGGGGGCGCGACGAGGCCGAAAGCTCGACGCCTGGAACCAACCGATCCACAGAATTTGTACTCGGATCGAGAAGATCTTCGGCACCTGTAGCCGGATGCGATGGCGAGGGCTGGCAAAGGCGGCCGTTCAAATTCGCCGCACTGCGATCGCCTACAGTATGAAACACAGTTTGATGGTCGCCTCGTCCCCCCATCGTTGAAGCCCAGCTACCGTTTTCGGGCTAGCGCGCCCGAAATTCCTTGGAGGTCAATACGTAATGCCCTACCCGGCTTTTCGCCGCCGTCTCAAATGTGCGGTTCGCCCAAAGCCCCCGACTGCCACGAACTTTGTCTTCGCGCGGAGCGAAACCTCGCGCCCACGACTTTGTGCCGCCGATGTGCCGCGCTGCCCTGTCAAACAATCCATTTTATGGATGCACCTCATCCAAACAATCGATTTCACTGATCAAAACAATTTCCATTAGAAGACGCTGAAGCAGGCAATGATTAAGATTACTTGGTTAGCGCAAGAGAGCGGTAAGGTGGAGTTGTCGGCTTGGACCCACATGCCCGCCATTTTATCTGGGAATGGCTACGTGCCCTGTTGGCGCAGGGCAAGACGATTCTACTGGCCACCCACTTCGTGGAAGAAGCGGAGCGGCTATGCAACCGACCTGCGTGCTTGAGAACGGACGTGCGTCCTCACTCGCTGATTGATGAGCAAATCGGGTGCGACGTGATTGAAATCTATGTCGCTCACCCCGTGAGCTGAGTTCGGCACTCAGGCCGCATGTGCGACTTAGGCAGGTTAGCGGCGAGACTCTGTTTTGCTATGCCTCCAAGCAGGAGCAGGTGTGCTCGCTGGCTGACACTGTCAATGACGAGCTCCGCGTCGCATCTGTCGAAATCCTACCATAGGGTATGGGGCGGGCCGCAGTTTGCTGGCGGTGTGGCGAGCCGGAGTCGAAACTTCAACTATAATAGAGCAGGAAGAAAATGGGCGAGAACAGGAAAGTTGCTCTGGTTACGGGCATAACGGGACAGGATGGTGCCTATCTTACCCGTCTTCTGCTGGAAAAAGGCTACGTCGTTCATGGGATTAAGCGACGTTCCTCTTCCTTCAACACGGGTCGCATCGAAGACATCTACCAAGACCCGCACGATCCCGATCCGCGCCTAATTTTGCATTACGGTGACCTCACTGATGCGACTAATCTCATCCGAGTAGTTCAGGAATCCCAGCCAGACGAGATTTACAACTTGGCCGCTCAGAGCCATGTCCAGGTGTCGTTCGAAACGCCGGAATACACAGCAAACGCCGACGGTATCGGAACATTGCGACTTCTTGAGGCGATCCGCCTCCTCGGTCTGAAGGACAAGACCCGCTTCTATCAGGCCTCGACTTCAGAGCTCTACGGCCTCGTGCAATCCGTACCGCAGAACGAAACAACGCCCTTTTATCCGCGCAGCCCTTACGCCGCCGCCAAGCTCTACGCCTACTGGATCGTGGTCAACTATCGCGAGGCCTATGGTATCCATGCTTCCAACGGCATTCTCTTCAATCATGAAAGCCCACTGCGCGGCGAAACTTTTGTGACGCGCAAGATCACCCGCGCCGCCGCTGCTATCTACCTCGGCAAGCAGGACAAGCTTTATCTCGGCAATCTGGATGCTCAACGCGATTGGGGCCATGCGCGTGAGTACGTGCGTGGTATGTGGATGATGATGCAGCAGGATCAACCGGATGATTACGTGCTGGCGACGGGCAAGACGACCCCTGTCCGCCAATTCGTCGAATGGGTTTTCGAAGATGTCGGCGTCGCGCTCGAATGGCGTGGTGAGGGAGTCGACGAAAAGGGCTATGATGTCGAGACCGGCAGATGCCTAGTCCAGGTAGACCCACGCTACTTCCGCCCCACGGAAGTCGATCTTCTCCTGGGCGATGCCACCAAGGCGAAGGAGAAGCTCGGCTGGGTGCATGAGACATCCGTGCGCGAGCTCGCCGCGGAAATGGTGCGGGAAGACCTCAAGGTCATGCAGACATCGGTAATCATGAAGGAAGCATAATGTACGATCTGAAGGGAAAAGCCGTGTGGGTCGCGGGCCACAAGCATGGTGGGCAGCGCTGTTGTAGGCCGCCTCGCGTCTGAAGACTGCAAAGTTATGGCCGCCCTGACGTTTCCCCCAATTCTATCCAGTCGTGAGTTCGTTTCCGGGGGTGGATTTGCCCTGATGGCCGGTGGACGCGACGGGTGCTGGCGCGGAGCGTTTCACGTTGCGCAGCGCGAGCGACCGTCGCGGGTTGAAGGTCGATGCACATTCGTTGGGTGTCTGCCATCCGATGTGCGAGTGCGGACGCGCGCCGTTGTAATCGGCGCGCCATACATTGAGCCTCGCGCGGGCCTGGGCCAGGGACGTGAACCGCGTCTCGTTGAGGAGTTCATCGCGAAGGGGGCCGTTGAAGCTCTCGCGTTAGGGTCCTAGCCAACCTCCGACTGTGAACTCGCGGAAGCGATTTACGGCAAGCGCACACAGCAGCTCGTCCACGGCGTTCGTACATGAAGTTTGGAAACTTATAATACTGGTACACACCTCCATGGGGGAACATTATCTCCAATATCTCAGCGATTACCGGATAGCTATCTGCCTTCACCTACCTCGGCCTAGTGCAGAATCTTGGCCGAATGAACTCGGCGCTCTTGCTGCACACCAATGGTCCGTCCCGCGCGAAGTGCGATCATACCGCCGCAGCTTACCTTCAATCCGGCACTGGCGAGGATCTAGATCCAAGCCGACGGCGCCGGGCATCAAATAAAAAGCCGCCGACCGAAGCCAGCGGGCTTGATTGGGATGGCCCGCGCGGACGGTCAAGGCTGCGCCGGCCGACCATGGCGGAGGGACCACCTCGGTCAACGGCACGGCCCGATGACGGCGTGCCGATGTACCACAACATACGGCGAGATAGAGCCTTCCGGCGTCGCGGAAAAAAAGCCCGCCGGTTTTGAGCCAGCGGGCAAGTTCTGGAGTGGCTGAGATCAACCCAGCATCAGTCAACGACCGGCGGAAGGGTTGGTTGCAGTGGATGCCAGCTAGCCGCAGCATGCTGTGAATCGTAGCAAAGTGAAAAACAAAACTCTGGACTTCTAGGTCGGACTCGCCCCAATATTTGTTTGGGGGATTCACATGAAAATTGGAGCACTCATCGCAAGTGCAGCCCTGTGCGTCAGCGGCTGCTCTACGACCGCTGTCGTGTCGGACAGCGATCTCACGGCAATGAATACCGTTGCGCTATGTCACGTTCTCGCCAGCAGCACGGACGAACAGTATCGTAGCAGGGTAGCGGCCCTTCTAGTGCGCAGGGGCGCAACAGCAGAGAGGTGCACCAGGCTTGTGCAAACCGACAATGCTGTCGCGACAGGCATAGCGATCGCGGCTGTCGGCGGCGCAGCTGTGGGTGTCGCTGCCAACAACGGCTATGGAGGCGGAACATATTACCGGCCACCGCCACCACAAACCTATGGCGTCGCGTGGGACCAATTCTATGGCCAGAACTACAGCGTTATCTGGCGCTGCCGCGACCGGTCCACCGGGCGGTTCGTTGACGATTACTATTGCGCCGGCCTGCCCATGGTCGACAGCGCATGGCCGGGCTGGTCGGCGTAGCGGATGAGCAGGCCATACCGCAAATATCGATCCAATCGGTGGCAGAGACCCACCGGTGCCAAGCTGTGGCGGCGCCAACTTGCGAGCGTGCCGGCAATGCTCGGTCTTACGGCAGCGGCGGCGGTGGCCGCCTTCCTGGCGCCGTCGGGCGCGCAACGTAGCGACGATGCATCAAAGGCCAGCCCACAAAGGGCGGCGCCCGCCTCGCTTACCGGTGTCGCTTCCGTCATTGACGGCGATACGATCGAAATCCACGGCCAGCGCGTCCGCTTCAACGGCATCGACGCGCCAGAGGGCCGGCAGCTGTGCCGCGATGCGAATGGCGCCGAGTATCCTTGCGGCCGGCGATCGGCCGAAGCGCTGGACACTTTCCTGGCCGCGTCGAGGCCGCTCGAATGCACATTCGTGACGTGGGACCGCTACCACCGCTTTGTCGGCGATTGTCGGCGCGCCGACGGCGCGGGCGTGGCCGCCTGGATGGTCAAGCACGGCCAGGCGCTGGATTGGCCTCACTACAGCCAGGGCGCCTATGGGGGGCAGCAGGCGCAAGCCCAAGCCTCAAAGATCGGCCTGTGGGCCGGGACGTTTCAGGCACCCTGGGAATGGCGCGCTGCGCACGCCGACGGCGCGGCGCCGTCGAGTCGCCCGCTGGGCATCATCAGCCGTAAGCTGGTCGCGCAGAGCGGCTATTCTTGCGAGCCGCGGAGAACGTGCAAGCAGATCGGTTCCTGCGACGAAGCCAACTGGTACCTGCAAAACTGCTCATGGGGCGGAAAACTCGATCGCGACAAGGATGGGATCGCATGCGAAACACTCTGCTAGCTGAAATGTAACGGAGTAAGCGCGCTACGGCCTGTTCGGCTTTCCGCTTACACCGATCCAACGAAAACCATGCATGGGCGACGCGGTCTGCTAACCCCATTTTTTTGACGAGGTATTCTATATCTGAAGGGCAGAAAAAGTTATTGCGACAATAGAGAGAAGAGACGCCTTAACTAAGACTTTCAAAACCGTTAAATGTATGCTGGCAGGCGATCAAGGCGTGATGTTGCCCTGTCGGGGGGCGAGTAAAATGCAGACTGTGATGAGTCAAAAGCTGGCAAGCTATGGCCAGTGGACCTACCGTGGTGCCTGGGCCCTAGAGATTGCGGCCGCAGCGATTGGTCTTACGACAGGTGTAGCATTAGGCGTACAAGCGTTTTCTGCAAGCGAGTCTGTCACTGCAATGGATTTGACGCTCGCCAGTGCACCCTTTCTCATGGTGGCAATCGCGGAGCTCACCAAGATACCGATAGCTACACTGCTTTTCAGCGCGTCTTGGCTCTGGAAGCCCATAATCTTGGTCTTCCTCCTGGTTCTTGCAGGCATCACTTTCGAAACTGTCTTTATGGGGATGGAGAGGGCAGGCGCATTGCGTCAGCTGCGTTATGAGGAGCTCGTAAACAAGATTGATGCCCTTGAGCAGGAAGCGACAAAGCTCGCCTCTGCTGACGAACTTGGTCGAAGAGCCGATCAGGTCGATCAAGCCCGTTCCGAAATTGAGCAGCTGACCTCTCTTGCAGAAAAATCGCGTGCGACCTCTCAGTCGCAAATTGCCGAGGCCAATGCGGAATTGGAGGGAACGACAGCCCTTACTCCAGAGGCCTCGCGTGTTCGCGATCAAGTGGATGAGAAAAATGCTGTTCGATCGGCGCTGATTCAACAGCGTGATCGCGAAGTTAAAGACGCTGTCGATCAGTTTGAGCGCCAACGCGACAGCTTTGTTGAACGTATCAAGATGGCGCGCGATTCAGGCGACAGCGACTCGGCACGCAGGCTAGAATCGGAAGTGGCTAAACTTGCCAACCCCCGCACGAAAATTATCACCAAGTTCGACACTCGGATTGAGCCGCTCGATCAAGAGATTGCTGCGCTGCGCGAAAATTTCGATCGTTTGCGGGCAAATAGCCCTCCTATGACTACTGACCAGAGGCAGAAGCTTGTCGATAGGCGTTCGTCTCTGGAGCAAACGCGCGATAGTGATGCCGCGGCTTGGCAGCGTCGATTGGATGAAGCGGGCAAACGGCTCGCAGATGCCCAGGCGGCAGAAGCCAACAAGGCAAACACCTCGGCGCAAAACCAGGTCAGACAGGACCAGATTGCCAAAGCCCTCAGCGCCTTGGCCAAGGAGCGGATCCCAATGGCGCGGACAGATCAGGTCCGCCGTATTGCCTCACGGTGGTACGGCAGCAAACCTGAACTGGTGACTGAGGCACAGGCCGGAATAATCTCTGTGATTTGGTTCGGCTCGCTCGCGCTCATCGCCGCGCTCGCGGGACCAATTACGGCAATGGTCGCTCTAGCGCTCCAGCGCATTGCCGCCCGAGAAGAGGACAATTCAGACAGCAAGACTTCCAGGCTGCTCCGCAGAATGCTTCTGAGTTGGCGGTGGCGCCGAATTCGAACGATTAAGGTACCAGTCGAAGTTATGGTCGAGAAAGAGGTTGAGAAGCGGGTTGAGGTGCCTGTGGAAAAGGTGGTCAAAGAGATCCTCTATGTTCCGCTCTTCACCGATGATCCCGAAGTCCTTCGCAAGGCCCTCGACCAGGATTTGCCGCCTGAGGTCTCAGACCTCGTGACGGTATCAATGAAGGGTCGCAAAAGTGCTCGTCCGGCATAATACCACCCTGCTTGAGCAAGCCGTCGATCTCGCCGTCAAAAGGTCAGCGATTCCAACCTTGCAGGCTCAAGCCGCGGCCCAAGAGAAGACAGCCCGAGCGAGTGAACCGCCCCGGGTTGATCGGAGGCTCCAACTCCTGAGAAGGTGGAGCCATGACAAGCAAGACGACCAACAAGTTCTCTCCCGAGGTCCGAGCCCGTGCGG
>NZ_JAMYPH010000008.1:0-233477 GCF_040320265.1 Mesorhizobium sp. M0751 | reverse complement strand
AAATTGCCTCGCTGAACGCCCAGGCAGCGCTCTCGGCGCTCAAAAAAGCATATATCTCTCAAATCGCATATCTATGCGCCTTCTCTGCAAAGGCCTCCTTGTGAGAGAAGGAGCAGCCCGCAACGCTGGCGGTCTCTCCTCACGACGATCCGAAGCACGGGTTGAGACCCGCAGCTCAACCCCTTAAGGGTGAGGCAGCAGAAATCTCAAACGGAATGATCTCTCATGCCGACAGTCGCCCCGCTCGATCTCGAAGGCCACTGCCTCGCCGCCGTATTCCTCGGTGACGTGCCGCATTTTGCGCTGGCTGACGGCACAATCCATCGGCTCGACCACGGCCACAAGACGGTGCAGGCCAATGACGGAATGCTCGCCGCCTTCCATGATGCGGCAAACGACCGGCTGATCACCGGTGGTGAGGACGGCAAGATCTTTGCCGTGACCGCAGGCGGCAATACTGCGGAATTGGCGGCCGCGGGCAAAAAATGGATCACCAGCGTCGCCGCCGGGCCGCAAGGCGCTGTTGCCTATGCTTCGGGCAAGATTGCCTATGTGCGCTTTGCCGACAGCAAAACCAGGGAATTCTCGCATCCGCGCTCGGTCGAGGGGCTTGCCTTCTCGCCCAAGGGCATGCGCTTCGGCGTTGCCCGCTACAACGGCGCGACGCTGCATTTCCCGGCCGCCGACGGCAAGCCGGTCGAGCTCGAATGGGCCGGCGCCCACACCGGCATCACCTTCTCGCCGGACGGCGGCTTCGTCGTCACCACAATGCAGGAAAACGCGCTGCATGGCTGGAAGCTCGCCGACGGCAAGCACATGCGGATGTCCGGCTACCCCGGCAAGGTCAAAAGCCTGTCGTGGAGCGCCAAGGGCAAATGGCTGGCGAGTTCCGGCGCGCCAGCGGCGATCGTCTGGCCGTTTTCCGGCAAGGACGGGCCGATGGGCAAGGCGCCGCTGGAACTCGGCACGCGCGGCAATGCGATGGTCACCTCCGTCGCCTGTCACCCGAGCCAGGACGTCGTTGCCATCGGCTATGATGACGGCATGGTGATGGCGGTGCGCTTCGCCGACGCCAGGGAAGTGCTGTTGCGCCGGCCGGGCAAGGGCGCCATCACCTCGATGATGTGGGACAAGGAAGAGCGCCGCGTCGCTTTTGGCAGCGCTGCGGGCGATTGCGGCGTCATCGATATTTCGGCGTAACCTGTTACTTACTCGGCTCCGCAAGATACTTTGCCGGTCAATTCATCCGGTTTGCCGTCCTTTTCGGCATCAGCCGTAACATCATAGATTGAGAGCAAATAGCGGCCGTCATAGACGCCTTCGTCACTGGCCTTGGTCAGGATCGCCAGTTCGACATAGCCGTAGGCGTTTTCGACCTGCCGTTCGTGGTAGACGAGCAGCCGCAATTCCTTGTTGTCGAGCCAATATTGCGTGAGGTTCTGATCCCCGAATACCGTCTTGCGCAGACTGTCGCCAGCCGGCCTGCCCAGAATTTCGAGCTCGCCGCTAAAATTGAAGGTCGGCCCGCCCATGCCTCCCGTGACCCCGGCACCGACCTGAAATTTGACGGCTGCATCCTCGGCGGAACACCAGATGCCGCCGGACGCCAGAGCCGCACCAACCGACGACAGCAGCATTACTGCGCAGACGATCGCCCGCACCATCTTGTCCCCTCCAGCCGAAGTGCCATTGGCGCCCGAAGGCGGCTCGCGGTCAAGCGCCTGTTTTCACTCAAATGACCGCTGACCCAACACAGGGCAGCCGCCCGGCCAATTGCGGTGGCGGATGCCGATTGTCTAAAGTGCGACTGAGAGGGCCGCCATGAACGTCATCAACCATGCAAAGACTTCCATCGGAGGCATCGGCCCGGCGCGGATCGCCGAGTTGCGCGCGGCCGAGGCAGAAGTCTTCCGCCGGGCGCGGCCGAAATCGATGGCGAAAATCGGCAATGGCCTGCCCGGCTTCTTCGGCGGCGTGCCGATGCATTGGATGAACGACTGGCCGACGCCGTTCCCGATCCTCGTCGATAGCGCCAGGGGCGCCGTCATCAGAGATATCGACGGCAATCGGCTCGACGATTTCTGCCTTGGCGACACCGGTTCGATGTTCGGTCATTCGCCGTCGCCGGTCGCACGCGCCATCCGCCGGCAGGCGGGACGCGGCCTGACCTACATGCTGCCTGCCGAGGACGCGCTCGTCATCGGGCCGCTGCTGCAGCAGCGTTTCGGTTTGCCGTTGTGGCAGATCGCGACGACGGCGACCGATGCCAACCGCTTCGCGCTGCGCGTTGCCCGCGCCGTTACCGGCCGGGAGAAGATACTGGTCTTCAACGGCTGCTATCATGGCTCGGTCGACGAGACGATGGTGCGGCTGGTCGCCGGCAGACCGGTGAATCGACCCGGACTGGCCGGCGAGTTCCGCGACCTGACGCGGGCAACTGATGTCGTCGAATTCAACGATCTGCCCGCGCTCGACGCTGCACTCCGGGGCAACGATGTCGCCTGCGTCATCACCGAGCCCGTGCTGACCAATTCCTGCATGGTGCTGCCCGAAGCCGGCTTTCATGATGGCTTGCGGCGTCTCACCCGTGCGACCGGCACGCTGCTGCTAATCGACGAGACGCATACGATCTCGACCGGTCCCGGCGGCTATACCAGCAAATACGGGCTGGAGCCGGACCTGTTCGTGCTCGGCAAGCCGATTGCCGGCGGCGTACCGGCGAGCGTCTGGGGCATGAGCGAAGACGTTGCGGCCCGCTATGCCGCTTATATCAGCCGGAAGGAGCCCGGCTATTCCGGCATGGGGACGACGCTGTCGGGCAATCCGCTGCAATTCGCGGCGATGCGCGCCACGCTCGAACATGTCATGACCGACGCGAATTACAGCCATATGGACCATCTGGCGCGGCGGCTCGATGCCGGGCTGACCGCCGTCATCGATCGCTATCGTCTGCCCTGGCATGTTGCTCGCGTCGGCGCCCGCGTCGAGTTCATCTGCGCACCGGGCCCGTTGAGGAATGGCGGCGAGGCGGAAGCTGCGCATGCACCGGAGCTCGAAGCGGCAATCCATGTCGCGCTGGTCAATCGCGGCGTGCTGATCGCACCTTTCCACAACATGATGCTGATCTCTCCTGCGACCAGCGCCGCCCAGGTGAACCGGCTGATCACTGCCTTCGGCGCGGTTGCGGCAAAGCTTACGGCGTGAGACAAGCTTGCGGCATGAAACAAGCGCCCAAGCAAAGTTTGAACCTGGTCACAGCATCCCCTTCGGGCTCGACGCCTGCCGAGGCGCAGGCCTTTCTCGACGTCCATCCCGAGATCGAAGCGTTCGACATCGTGCTGACCGACGCCAATGGCGTCGGGCGCGGCAAGATCGTGCGCCGACATGAGTTGATGAGCATCTTCGAGGGTGGCCGGCACATGCCGATCTCGATCCTCGGCCTCGACATCACCGGCGAGGATGTTCACGAGACCGGGCTGATCTGGACGACCGGCGACGGCGACCTGCGGGCGTGGCCGATCCCCGGCACACTGGTGCCGCTATTCGGCACCCACCCGCCGCGCGGCCAGGTGCTGATGGCGATGTACCATCTCGATGGCCAGCCGATGTCGTCCGACCCGCGGCTGGCGCTCGCCCGCCAGGTGGACATCCTCGCGGCCAAGGGCCTGCATCCGGCCGGCGCCTTCGAGCTCGAATTCTTCCTGCTCGCCAACGAGCGCGATGCCGAAGGCAAGGTACAGCCGGCGCACGCGGTGCTCGACGGACGCCGCTCGGCCAAGACGGAGGTCTATTCCGTCGACCATCTGCACGGCATGGAGCCGCTGTTTTCCGACATCTACGCCGCAGCCAAGGTGCAGGGCATCCCAGCCGAGACGGTCATCTCGGAATACGCGCCCGGCCAGTACGAGCTGACGCTGAACTACCGCAAGGACGTGATGCGGGCGGCCGACGATCTCGTCATGCTCAAGCGGCTGGTGCGGGCGCAGGCGCGCCGTCATGGTGTCACCGCTTGCTTCATGGCCAAGCCGATCGAGAAGTATGCCGGCTCGGGCATGCATTTTCATGTCTCGCTGCTGGACGATGCCGGCAAGAACGTCTTTGCCGAAACCGGCGGCGAAAGCTGGTCGCTGCCGCTGCTGCGCGGCCTCGGCGGACTGATCCAGACGATGGCGGAATCGATGCTGGTCTTTGCGCCGCACGCCAACTCATGGCGGCGCTTCGTATCGCAATCCTATGCGCCGGTGGCGCCGACCTGGGGCGTCAACAACCGTTCGGTGGCACTGCGTGTGCCGGCCGGCGATGCCAAGAACCGCCGCATCGAGCACCGGCCATCGGGTGTCGACGCGAATCCTTATTTGGTGGCAGCAACGGTGCTGGCAGGCATCGTCAAGGGCCTCGACGAAGGCCTCGATCCCGGTCCCGAGACCACCGGCAATGGCTACGAATCGGCCGTCACGCGCACGACGATGCCGGTCGACTGGCGTGCGGCGATCGAGGCGGCAAGGGCGTCGACCTTCCTCAAGGGCGCATTGGGCGAAGACCTGCACCGGACGTTCGTGGCGATCAAGCAGTCGGAATATCTGCGCGTGGCGCGCACGGTCAGCGAACTGGATTATCACCTGTATCTGCACGAGGTGTAGGCATCACATCGTCGGCCATCCGCTGGTGAAGGCCCATGCCGAATAATTTCAGCGGAACCTTCGGCAGGCTTTGCTCATTGCGTGTCTGATTGCAGGAGCGAACAAGGCCGCCCTAGTCATGATCGCCAAGATGCAGACAACCCCGACGCCGCACCATGCCAAAGTGCAGGCAAGACGCTTGCCGACCGGCAAATCCCCGGAAACGACAGAAATCGACGCCAGGACGATTCCCGAACTGCGCGAAACGGCTAAAATCTGCCGCCGCTGTCCGCTTTGGCACGACGCCACGCAGACTGTTTTCGGCGAAGGTCCCGACAGGGCCAAGGTGATCTTCGTCGGCGAACAGCCGGGCGACCAGGAGGATCTGGCGGGCAAGCCTTTCGTCGGACCGGCCGGCAAGGTGTTCGACGCGATCCTGGATGACGCCGGCGTCGATCGGCTGAAAGTCTACGTCACCAACGCGGTCAAGCATTTCAAGTTCGAGCCGCGCGGCAAGCGGCGCATCCACTCCAAGCCCAACGCCGGCGAGGTGCAGGCTTGCCGCTGGTGGCTCGACAAGGAGATCGATCTGATCAAGCCCAATCTGGCGGTAGCGCTCGGCGCAACGGCGGCGCAGGCGCTGCTCGGCAAGGTGGTGCCGATCATGAAAATGCGCGGGGCGGTCGTAGAGCGCGACGATGGCTTGCGTGTCTTCGTCACCATCCACCCGTCCTTCATCCTGCGCATTCGCGAGCCGGCGGACAAGCAGGCAGAACGCGAGCGGTTCCTGCAGGATATGAGAGCGGTGAAAAAGCTGATGGCCGCCTGAGCTATTTGATCAATATCGCCCGGAGATCGTTGACGTTTGTGCCGGTCGGACCGGGTACAAAAAGGTCATCTACGGCATTGAATGCCGTCCAGGCGTTGTTGCCGGCAAGCATGGCCTTGGCGTCGACGCTCGCCTTATGCATCCGCGACACTGTCGAGCCGTCGGCGAAGGCGCCGGCATTGTCTTCCGAACCGTCTATGCCGTCGGTGTCGGCGGCCAGTGCGTAGACGCCCGCCATGCCGCTGATGCCGATGGCGAAGGCGAGCAGGAATTCAGAGTTGCGGCCGCCCTTGCCTTTCGCGCGCAAGGTCACGGTCGTCTCGCCGCCCGACAGGATCAGCACCGGCTTTGCGAATGGCCGGTTGCGCGTCGCCACTTCGCGCGCGATCGCGGCGTGGACGCCGCCGACCTCACGCGCCTCGCCCTCGATGGAATCGGAGAGGATGACCGCTTCGATACCTTGGTGCCTGGCCTCGGCCGCAGCCGCTTCCAGCGATACGCCGGCCGAGGCGATCAGATGTACCTCGTTGCGCGAAAAACGCGAGTCGTCCGGACGCGGTGCATCGGCCGCCGGCGAATTGATATGCGCCATGACCGAAGCCGGCAGGCTCATGCCATAGGCAGCGATCGACGCCAATGCGTCCTCACGGCTGCTTATATCCGGCACGGTCGGACCAGAAGCGACCAGCGCCGGGTTATCGCCCGGAATGTCGGAGACCACCAGCGACACCACCCTGGCTGGATAGGCAGCGGCCGCCAGCCTGCCGCCCTTGATCGAGGAAAGATGTTTGCGGATGGTGTTCATCGCGGCGATCGGCGCGCCGGAGGCGAGCAGCGCCTCGTTGACGGCGATCTCATCGGCCAGCGTCAGACCTTCGGCAGGTGACGGCAGCAGCGCCGAACCGCCGCCGGAAATGAGCGCCACGACAAGGTCGTCCGCAGTCAGTCCCTGGATTTTTTCGAGCAGCCGTCGGGAAGCTTCGAGCCCCGCGGCATCCGGCACCGGATGCGCTGCCTCGATGATCTCGATGCGCCGGCAGGCTGCGCCATAGCCGTAGCGTGTGACGACCAGCCCCTCGATCGGCCCGTCCCACGCTTCCTCGAAAGCCGCCGCCATCTGCGCCGAGCCTTTTCCTGCACCGATGACGATGGTGCGGCCCTTCGGCCTTGCCGGCAAATGATCCTTGATCGTCCTCTGCGGATCGGCGGCGGCAACAGCGGCGTTGAAGATCGAGATGAGAAAGAGCTTGGGGTCTACCTCTGTCATTTTGCTTCCGCCGGCAATGCCAGCTCGCGCGCATTTATGCCGAGATACTCACAAAGCGCATTGACGACCACGCCGTGGTCCTCGCGCTCCGGCAGGCCGGAGACGGCGATCACGCCGATGACGCCGGCGCCCTTGACAGCGATGGGAAAGCCGCCACCGGCCAGCACGTAGTCGGCAACGTCCAGCCCCTCGCCAGGCTTGAAGCTGCGGTCGGGGCGCTGCTGCTCCAGCACCATGCGATAGGTGCTTTTCAGGAACCGCCGCACGACGTTGATCTTGCGCCGCGCCCAATCCGGATTGGAAGCGTTCGAGCCGGGCATTGCCGCATAGAACAGCGGCCGGTCGAAGGTTCTGATATCGACGATGATCGGCAGGTTTTCCTCGAGGGCCCGGTCGTGGATCGCCGTGCCGATCTCGAAAGCGACAGCCTCGTCGAAGGCGGAGAAAACGAGCGTGGCTTCCTGTTTCTCGATCAGAGCGATGTCGTCCGCAACGGCCATGTCGTTCCCCTGTCAATCTCGCCTGTTGCTTTGGCGGATGGCTGCCGCCCGGTCAAGCCGGCCGCATACGACGGCTAAACCGCCATATCCGTCTTGGCCGCGCAGCCGGCGACATAGACCTCGCGCACGGCGCGGTCGTCGCCGAGCGTCTGCAGCAGAAACAATTCCTCGGCGAGCGTGTCCGCCGTCTCTACCCGCAGCCGCATCGCCGGCGTGGCGCGGGCGTCGAGCACGATGATATCGGCGTCGCTGCCTTCCTCCAGGGTGCCGATCTTTTCCACAAGCGACAGCGCCTCGGCATTGCCGCGGGTCAGTTGCCAGAAGGACTGGAACGGATTGAGCTTCTCGCCGTTCAGCGCGATCACCTTGTAGCCCTCGTCCATGGTGCGCAGCATCGAATAGTTGGTGCCACCGCCGACATCGGTGGCGGCGGCGATGCGAAGCGGCTTCTCGCGGCGACGATAGCGCTGATAATCGAACAGGCCCGAGCCGAGAAACAGGTTGGAGGTCGGGCAGAACACCGCCACCGAGCCGCTATCGGAAAGCGCATCCGCCTCGCGTTCCGACAGGTGGATGCAATGGCCGAACAGGCTTCTGCGCCCGAGCAGCCCATAGCGCTCATAGACATCGGTATAGTCCCGCGTCTGCGGGTACAATCGCTGTGTGAAGGCGATCTCCGCGTGGTTTTCCGACAGATGCGTCTGCATGTGCAGATCAGGATATTCGCGGCAGAGCGCGCCCGCCATCTCCAATTGCTCGGGCGACGAGGTGATGGCGAAGCGCGGCGTGATGGCATAGTGCTGGCGCCCCTTGCCGTGCCACTCATCGATCAACGTCTTGCTGTCGTCATAGCCCGATTGCGGCGTGTCGAGCACGCCGTCCGGCGCGTTGCGGTCCATCATCACCTTGCCGGCGATGTTGAGCATGTTGCGGTCGTGCGACTCGGCAAAGAACGCTTCGGCAGATTCCTTGTGTACCGAGCAATAGGCCGCGACTGTCGTCGTGCCATGCCGCAATACTTCATCCAGGAACAGCCTGGCGATACGGCGGCCATGCTGGGCGTCCTGGAATTTTGCCTCTTCCGGAAAAGTGTAGGTGTTCAGCCAGTCAAGCAGCTCGGCGCCGAAGGAAGCGATGACCTGCATCTGCGGAAAATGCGCGTGCGCATCGATGAACCCGGGCAGCAGCAGATGCGGCCTATGGTCGATCTTTTTTGTTCCCTCGCCCGCCTTTTTTTCGATCTCGGCATAGGCGCCCGCGGCAACGATCCTGCCGTCGCGGAGCAGCAAGCCGCCATCTTGCTCGTAGCGCCAGGCGGAATGGTCGTCGATGGTTTCGGGCCAGCGCAAAAACGACAGCGTGCGGCCGCGCAGCAGCGTGCTGGTCATGCTATTTCCCCGCGCCTTCGAACCATGCCACCAGCAGCGCCCGTTCCTTGTCGGTGATCTGGGTGACGTTGGCGGGCGGCATGGCGTGGCTGCGCCCGGCCTGCAGGTAGATCTCGCCGGCGTGCTCGGCGATGCCGGCATCGGTATCGAGCATCACGCCCTTCGGCGCGTGGTAAATGCCCTCGTAGGACGGCTCGGCCGCGTGGCACATCGAACAGCGGCCAAGCACCGTATCACGCACGGCGGGAAAATGCGCCGAGGCGACGTAGACCTGTGCCGCCGAGGACGTTTTGACCTCGCCGGTCAGCAGTTTCGGCACCGTCGACAGCCAGATGATGAGGACGAACAGGACGGCCGCCGCCAGCCAGGTCCAGGTCGGATTGCCTTTGCGCGCATGCCTGGTGTTGAAATAGTGCCGGATCAGCACGCCGATGATGAACACCAGCGAGGCGATGACCCAGTTGAACTCTGTCCCGAACGCCAGCGGATAATGGTTCGACAGCATCAGGAACAAAACCGGCAGCGTCAGGTAATTGTTGTGCAGCGAGCGCTGCTTGGCGATCTTGCCGTATTTCGGATCGGGCTTACGGCCGGCGATCAGGTCGGCGACGACGATCTTCTGGTTGGGGATAATGACCATGAAGACATTCGCCGACATGATCGTTGCGGTGATGGCGCCAAGATGCAGGAAGGCAGCGCGGCCGGTGAACAGGTGGGTCAGCCCCCAGGCCATGAATACCAGCACCCCATACAGCACCAGCATCAGGCCGGTGTCGCTGTTGCCGAGCGGCGAACGGCACAAGAGATCGTAGACCACCCAGCCGACACCGATCGTCGCCAGCGACAGCAGGATGCCTGTAGGCACCGACATCGCAAGCACATTGGGATCGATCAGGAACAGGTCCGCCCCGGCATAGTAGACGACGCACAGCATGGCGAAGCCTGACAGCCAGGTGGCGTAGGATTCCCATTTGAACCAGGTCAGGTGCTCGGGCATTTCAGCCGGTGCCACCAGATATTTCTGCACGTGGTAGAAGCCGCCACCATGCACCTGCCATTCCTCGCCGAAGGCTCCGGCAGGCATGCCCGGACGCTGGCGCAGGCCGAGGTCGAGCGCGACGAAATAAAAGGACGATCCAATCCAGGCGATGCCGGTAACGACGTGCAGCCAGCGCACGGCGAAACTCAGCCAATCCCAGAATATCGCGAAATCCATCATGAAAAACCGTCCCTGCCGATCGACTGACTTTACGGACTGGAGCGCAAACGGAAAGGGCCGAGACGCACGATGACTTTCAAAAAAAATTGGAAAATACTAGGCTGATCATACGCAGCCACATGAGAGCCACGGAAGCCGCATGGCCTATCTCGACAATATCGCCGTTTTTGTCCGCGTCGTCGAGCTCGGCAATTTGTCGGCGGCTGGGCGCGACATGCGCATTTCGCCGGCGGTCGCTTCCAACCGGATCAAGGAGCTCGAGAAGCACCTGGGCGTCAGGCTGTTCAACCGTACGACGCGGCAATTGATGCCGACCGAGCACGGCACGGTGTTCTACTCCGGCGCCAAGCAGGTGCTGGAGGCGGTCACCGAGGCGGAAGCGGCGGTCAGCGCGTTATCCGGCCAGCCGCGCGGCACCATAAAGGTGACAGCGCCGCTCGGCCTCGGGCGGCGGCTGGTGGCATCCGGCATCCCGGATTTCCACGACAGGTACCCAGATATCGAGGTGCGGCTCCGGCTTTCCGATCACAATGTCGATATCATGAAGGAAGGCATCGATGTTGCCTTCCGGCTGGGCATCATCGAGGATTCCAGCCTCAGGATGCGCGGCATCATGGAATGCGAGCGCGTGCTGGTAGCGGCTCCGCAATATCTGGACGTGCGCGGTGAGCCGACCGAGCCGCAGGAGTTGATCGGCAAGAAACACGATTGCCTGATGCTGCGCTATTCCGGCGCGCGCGAATATGTCTGGACGCTGCAGACGCCGAATGGGCCGCAAAAGTTCGAGGTGCACGGCCCCTACGATACCGATGATGGCGACGTGCTGACCGGCTGGGCGCTGTCCGGCCGCGGCATCATCAATAAGCCGCGCTTCGAGGTCGAGCCGTTTATCCGCGACCAGCGGCTGAAGGTGATCCTGAGCAACACGCCGCCGACGCCGGTGCAGTTCGCCGCCGTCTACCCGCACAAAAAGCTGCAGGATCCGAAGGTGCGGCTGCTGCTCGATTTCATGGCCGAGCGCTGCCAACGGCTGATCAGGGATATTCTGGCCGGCAAATGATCGCCCGCTGGCCGGTTGCTTTCCGTCCAGCCGACGAGATAATGCCCAAGGAATCTCGCTCAACAGGGAAAAGCGATGGCCAACGGCGCCACAATGTGTCTCGCCGTTTCACTGTCTCCGGAAGCCGCCCCTTCCCATCCGCCCGACGCCGGCCCGGACTTCAGTCTGCTGACGCGGTTCGTGCAAGAAGCCGAAGCGGCCGGTCTGGACATGGTGTTGCTCGGCGATTCCGCGCCGGTTGCAGGCGGGCTGAACCGGCAAATGCGCTTCGAAGCAACGACCTTGGCGGCGGCCCTGGCGACGCTGACAAGCAGGATTGGCCTCGTCGCCGCGGCCTCGACGGTCGCCCACCAGCCCTACAATCTCGCGCGCCGTTTCGCTTCGCTCGATATTATCAGCCATGGCCGCGCCGGCTGGAACGCGAGCCTGATGCCCGACCCGCGCGAGGCGGCCAATTTCAGCCGACCGGAAGGGTTTTCCGGCGACGATTTCCGCCTGCGCGCCGATGAATTCATCGGCATCGTGCAAGGCTTGTGGAAAGGCTGGGACGCAGACGCGCTGCTGTTCGACAAAGTTGGCGGCCGCTTCTTCGATCCCGAGAAGATGCACGTTCTCGACCACAAGGGCGAATATTTTTCCGTGCGCGGGCCGCTCAACGTGGCGCGGTCGCCGCAGGACACGCCGGTGCTGGTCATGTCCGGCCTGTCCGAGCCCGCGATGGATATCGCCGCACGCACCGCCGATGTCGTCCTGCTGGATGGGCCATCGATCGGGCCGGCGAAGGCTGGCGATCTGAAGCGCCGTGCGCTTGCCTTCGGGCGCAGGCCGGAGGCGCTGAAAGTGCTGATGAACGTTACCGTCAGCGCCGAAATAACCGCCGCACCGGACCTGTTTGCGGACAAGCTCGAAGAGTGCTTTCGCTCGAAAGCCTGCGACGGTTTCAACATCGCCACGCCGCTCACGTCGGCGCTCGACGATTTCATCGGTCTCGTGCTGCCGGAGCTTCGCCGCCGCGGCCTTGTCCGGTCCGGCTACAGCGCGGCGACACTGCGCGCCCATCTCGGGCTCGCCGGGGAGGATCGGCAATGAGCGCCGGTCGAGGCCAGATGAAGCTCGGCGTCTTCCTGTGGGCGACAGGCCATCACATCGCCGCCTGGCGCCATCCGCAGGCGCATGTCACGGCCGGCCTCGACATCGACCATTACATCCAGCTGGCGCGGATGGCGGAAGCGGCAAAGTTCGACATGATCTTCTGCGAGGACGCCGCCGGTGTGCGCGAGGCCAATGTCAACATCGCCAGCCAAACGTCGCGCTCGATCGGCTTCGAGCCGATCAGCCTGCTTGCCGCGCTCGCCGTCCAGACGGAGCTCATCGGCCTCGTCTCCACGGCGTCGACGAGCTATAACGAGCCTTACGGACTGGCGCGAACCCTGCTGTCGCTCGATCATCTGAGCGGTGGCCGAGCCGGCTGGAACCTCGTCACTTCGGCGAGCCAGATCGAGGCCGCCAATTTCGGCTCGACCGGACTGCGCCCACATGCGGACCGCTACGAACGCGCGCGCGAATTCGCTGCAGTGGTTACCGGCCTTTGGCGAGGCCAGGGTGGACACGAAGGCAGAAGTTTTTCGGTGCGCGACCCGCTCGATCTGCCGCGCTCGCCACAAGGTGCGCCGGTCATGGTTCAGGCAGGAGCGTCGGACGAGGGCCGCGATCTCGCGGCCCGGACCGCCGATGTGGTGTTCACTGCGGCGCAAACATTCGAGGAGGCGAAGGCCTTCTACGACGACCTCAAGGGACGGCTGGCGGCCCATGGGCGCGAGCCGGAGGACGTCAAGATCATGCCCGGCGTTGCGCCGGTCGTCGCGGCAAGCGAAGCGGAAGCCCGGGCAAAACATGATGAACTGCAGGAGCTGATCCCGGACGATGTCGGTGTCGCGCTGCTTTCCAGCTATCTCAGCATATCCGATCTCGCGCGCTATCCCATCGACGGACCGCTGCCCGAGCTGCCGGCCAGCGAAGGCATGCAGAGCCGGCAGGCGCTCGTCATCGAGCAATCACGCCGCGACAAGCTGTCCATTCGCCAGCTTGCCCGTCATTTCGCGGGCGCGCGCGGCCATTGGCGCGTCGTCGGAACGCCGGCCCAGATCGCCGACCAGCTCGAGGCACGCTTCGAGGGCGGCGCGGCAGATGGTTTCAACGTCATGCCATCCTATTTTCCCGGCGAACTCGAAGCCTTTGCCACACTAGTCGTGCCGGAGCTGCAACGGCGCGGGCTGTTTCGCACGGACTATGAAGGCAGCACGCTGCGCGACCATCTGGGCTTGAAAAGGCCGGCGTAAAACGACGAGCGGAACGAAAGCCGGACATCGCCGTTTTGGGATGCTGTGCCGCGGCGATGAGGGCGTCTGCGCGCATGTTCGATTGACCTTCCACAGACTTCGCCCTCTTCAAACCACGCGGACGCAACCGCCACAGGAGCCGATCATGGATGCCATCGCCACCCGCAACGACCTCCAATCCAATGCCAAGAAAGAGTGTATCGACCTTCTCAATGCCCGCCTCGCCGACGCCATCGATCTGGCCTTGATCACCAAGCAGGCGCACTGGAACGTCAAGGGACCGCAATTCATCGCCATTCACGAGATGCTCGACACGTTCCGCGAGGAGATCGACGGCCATGTCGACACCATTGCCGAGCGCGCCGTACAGCTCGGCGGCACGGCGCTCGGCACCTCGCAGGAGGTCTCGAAGGCGACTATGCTCGAGGCCTATCCGACCGACATCCACAAGACCCGGGATCACCTGGCGGCGCTGATCGACCGGTATGCCGCAACCGCCAAGCGGGCACGCGCGGCGATTGACGAGGCGGCAGGTGCGGGCGACGCCGACACTGCCGACATCTTCACCGCCTATTCGCGCTCGCTCGACAAATTACTGTGGTTCCTGGAGGCGCACACACAGGAAAAGGAATAGAAGGAAACGTCAGCCGGCCATCTCCTTGCCGCGACGGGCTTTGGACGGCGCTGCCGGTGTTATCGCGTGAGCGGCCAACGCCGTCATGATTTCGGCCGTGGCGAGTGCGGCGATCACCTGTGGGCGCTTGTCCTTGACCGCATCGCCGCCGATCGGCGAGACGAGGCGGGCAAATTCCGCCTCGCTTCCGTCCGCCGATTTCAGGAACCAGTTCCGGAACGTCGCCTTCTTGGTCCTGGAACCGATCATGCCGACATAGACGGCATCGCGGCGTTTCAGCGCCTCGGCGACGATCAGGAAATCCAGCGCGTGGTCATGGGTAAGGACGACGAAGGCGGATCCAGCCGGGGCTTCGCGCACCATTGCCTCAGGCATCGGCGTCAGCTTGGTTTCGACCGTATCCGGCATGCCCTCCAGCGCCTCGGCTCGCGTCTCGACAACGACGACATGCACCGGCAGCAAAGCCACCGCCGAGGCCAGCGCATGGCCGACATGGCCGCCGCCGAAGATGTAGACATGCGGCAGTTGCGCCTCCTCGGCCTCCGCCGCCGCAACAAGCTTGGCTTCAAGGGCGGGGTCAACCAGCCGGATCAGCAGCTCGACCCTGCCGCCGCAGCACTGGCCGATCTCAGGGCCTAGCGCGATGTCGAGGGTGGCGCGGATATCCCTTCCCCTTGCGGGGAGGGTGGCGGCGAAGCCGCCGGGTGGGGTCGCCGCGGCAGTGCTCGACGCGCTGGCGGCACCTTCTGAGACGACCCCCTCTGGCCGCTTCGCGGCCATCTCCCCCTCAAGGGGGGAGAAAAGCATCTGCCGCGCTTTGTCGATCGCCATATATTCGAGCTGGCCGCCGCCGATCGTGCCGAAAGTGGCCGATCCCGAGACGAGCATGAGGGCACCCGTCTCGCGCGGCGTCGAGCCTTTTGTCCCAGCCACCTCAACCAAGGCGACCCGGCCGGCACCGGCAAGAAAGGCTTTCAGGCTCTGCACTTTCGCGTTCATCATTCGCGTTCCCTATCGCGAAATATAGAGTTTTTCGGCCTGAATTGCACGTTTTCCGGGATTCAAGTGCCGGTCCTGGCTTCCCGCTTCAGCCGTTCGATCGCCATCAGCACACGCTCCGGCGTCGCCGGCGGGTCAAGACGTGGGCAGATCTTGTGGCCGGCAACGCTCGCCACTGCGCCCGACAGCGCATGCAGCACCGACATGGCGAGCGGGAAAGGCGGCTCCCCGACCGCCTTGGAGCGGTGCACCGTCGGCTCGCCCGCTTGCGCCCAGTCGGCCAAAGTGACGTTGAAAATCTTCGGCCGGTCCGACGCGAGCGGGATCTTGTAGGTCGACGGCGCGTGGGTGCGCAGCCGCCCCTTGTCGTCCCACCACAGTTCCTCCGTCGTCAGCCAGCCCATGCCCTGGATGAAGCCGCCCTCGACCTGGCCGAGGTCGATGGCGCGGTTCAGCGAGCGGCCGGTTTCGTGCAGGATGTCGGTGCGCTCGACTATATATTCGCCGGTCAGCGTGTCGACGGAGACTTCCGAGCACGCGGCGCCATAGGCGAAATAGTAGAAGGGATGGCCCTCGCCCTTGTCGCGGTCCCAATGGATTTTCGGCGTCTTGTAGAAACCCGCCGCCGAAAGCTGGATGCGCGCCATATAGGCCTGCCTGACGAGATCGGCGAAGGCGATCTCCTGGTTGCCGATCCGCACGCGGTTGGGCAGGAACAGCACCTGATCGCGCGGCACCTGGTATCTCTCGACGGCAAAATTGATCAACCGGTCCTTGATCTGGCGGGCGGCATTCTGCGCCGCCATGCCGTTGAGGTCGGAGCCGGAAGACGCGGCGGTGGCCGAGGTATTCGGCACCTTGCCGGTCGTCGTCGCGGTGATCTTGACCTGATCGAGGTCGATCTGGAACTCTTCCGCCACGACCTGCGCCACCTTGACATAGAGGCCCTGCCCCATCTCGGTGCCGCCGTGGTTCAGATGCACCGAACCGTCGGTATAGACATGCACCAGCGCGCCGGCCTGGTTGTAATGAGTGGCGGTGAACGAGATGCCGAACTTGACCGGCGTCAGCGCCAGTCCGCGCTTGATGAAGCGGCTGTTGGCATTGAAAGCATCGATGGTGCGGCGGCGCCTCGCATAGTCGGAACTCGCCTCCAGCTCGGCGACGATGCGGTGGATGATGTTGTCCTCGACCGTCTGGTGGTAGGGCGTGATGTTGCGGTCGCTGGTGCCGTAGAAATTCTTCTTGCGGATTTCGAGCGGGTCCTTGCCGACGGCAAACGCGACTTCGTCGATGACGCGCTCGGCGCCGACCATGCCTTGCGGACCGCCGAAGCCGCGAAAGGCGGTGTTCGATACCGTATTGGTGTAGAGCGGCGCCGATTGCGCGTGCACCGCCGGCCAGAAATAGGTGTTGTCGCAATGGAACAGCGCGCGGTCGGTGACCGGGCCGGAGAGGTCGGCCGAGAAGCCGCAACGCGCCGCGAACATGAAATCTACGCCCAGAATATTGCCCTCGTCGTCGAAGCCGACCTCGTAGTCGACGAGGAAATCGTGGCGCTTGCCGGTGGCGATCATGTCGTCGTCGCGGTCGGGCCGGATTTTCACGGCCCGATGATGTTTCTTCGCGGCGATAGCAGCCAATGCCGCAAACTGATTGCCTTGCGTTTCCTTGCCACCGAAAGCGCCGCCCATCCGGCGGATTTCCACCGTCACCGCGTGGCTCGGCACACCGAGCGCGTGGCTGACCATGTGCTGGATTTCGCTCGGGTGCTGGGTCGAGGAATAGATGGTGACGTCGTGGTCCTCGCCAGGAATGGCCAAGGCGATATGGCCTTCGAGATAGAAATGCTCCTGGCCGCCGATGCGCATTTTTCCCTTCAGCCGGCGCGGCGCCGCGTTGATCGCAGCCGCTGCATCACCCCGCTTCAACGTCAGCGGCGGCGTGACCAGCTTGTCTTTCCGGGGATCGAGCTCGGCGATATCGGCGACGAACGGCAATTCCTTGTATTCGACATTGGCCAGCCTCGTCGCGCGGCGCGCCTGCTCGCGGGTTTCAGCGATGACGCAGAAAATCGGCTGGCCGGAAAATTGCACCTTGCCGTCGGCCAGCACCGGCTCGTCGTGACGGCCGGTCGGCGAAATGTCGTTCTCGCCTGGCACGTCACTCGCCGTCAGCACATCGATGACGCCGGGTGCGGCGCGCACCGCCGAAAGGTCCATGCTGGTGATGGTGGCATGCGTCGCCGTCGAAAGCCCAAGGCAGCCGTGCAGCGTGCCGGCCGGTTCCGGCATGTCGTCGATATAGACGGCCGTGCCACTGACATGCTTGTGCGCGGAATCATGGCGTTGGTCGGTGGCGACGCCGCCGGCGATTTTTTGCGCCTTCAGGTTTGGCGTGGCGTGCTTGTTCATCATGCCGCCTCGTGCCGTGATACCTGGATCGGCGCCCGGGTACCTGTGGTTTCGGCAAAGAAGCGCAGCAGCAGGTTGCGCGCCGCCAGCGCCCGGTATTCGGCGCTTGCCCGCATGTCGGTCAGCGGGGTGAAATCGCCGGCGTACGCGGCCATCGCCGCCTCCACCGTCGCTTCCGTCCAGGGCTTGCCAAGCAATGCCTTTTCGACGCCAAAGGCTCGCTTGGGCGTTGCCGCCATGCCGCCATAGGCGATGCGCACATCCGCCACCTTGCCATCACCGGCGAGCTTCAGGAAAAACGCGCCTAGCGCTGCCGTGATGTCTTCGTCGCGGCGCTTGGTGATCTTGTAGACGGCAAATTTCGTCTCGCTGCCCGGCACCGGAACATGCACGGCCTCGACGAATTCGCCGGGCTGCCGGTCCTGCTTGCCATAGGCGATGAAAAAATCCTCGAGCGGGATCGTTCGACGCTTGTCGCCGCGGCGCAGCGTCAGGCGGGCACCTAGTGCGATCAGCGGCGGCGGCGTGTCGCCGATCGGCGAACCATTGGCGATATTGCCGCCGATTGTGCCCATGTTGCGCACCTGATCGCCGCCGATGCGGTCGAACAGCGGCCCGAGCGCCGGGATGCGCTTCGCCAGCGTCGAGAAGGCTTCGCTATAGGTGACACCGGCGCCGATCGAGACGACGCCCTTGTCCTCGGAAATCCCGCACAGACCATCGAGATTGCCGATGAAAACCGCCGGCGCAATATCGCGCATGTGCTTGGTAACCCAAAGGCCGACATCGGTCGAACCCGCGACGATAGTGGCGCCCGGCTCCTTGACCAGCACGCTGGCCAGATCGTCGGCATTGGCCGGCACGATCAGTCGCTTGTTGCCGGAGCCGATCTCGATGCGCGAACCGTCCTTCATCGCTTCGAGCTTGGCCGTGACTGCCTTGCGCTCCGCCGCCAACGGATCCTGTGCCGCCTTGCCGTAGCTGGAGATGGCACGTGCGGCGCGCATGATCGCCTCGTAACCGGTGCAGCGGCAGAGATTGCCTTGCAGCGCCTTTTCGATGGCAGCGTCCGACGGCTCCGGCGACCGCATCCACAGCGCATAAAGCGACATGACGAAACCCGGCGTGCAGAAGCCGCATTGCGAGCCGTGGAAATCGATCATAGCCTGCTGCACGGGGTGCAGTTTTCCTGCGTCGCCGCGCAGATGCTCGACCGTCACGACATGCGTGCCGTCCAGCGAGCCAAGGAAGCGAATGCAGGCATTGACGCTTTCATAGACCAGTGTTCCACCGGAGAGCCTGCCGACCAGCACCGTGCAGGCGCCGCAGTCGCCCTCGGCGCAACCTTCCTTGGTGCCGCGCAGCGAGCGGTCGAGCCGCAACCAATCGAGCAGTGTCTGGTCGGGTGCAACCGTGCCGAGCGCGACGTCCTCGCCATTGAGGATGAAGCGGATTTCGTTGCGTGTCTTGATCCCGGCCATCTCAGCTTCCCCGGTAAGTCGAATAGCCGAACGGCGACAGGAGCAGCGGCACATGATAGTGCATCGGCTCGGCCATGCCGAAGCGGATCGGCACATGGTCGAGGAAGGCCGGTTCCGGCAGTTTTGTCCCTTGCCGGCGCAGATAATCCCCGGCCGCAAAGACCAGCTCGTATTCGCCGGTACGGAATTCCGCGCCGGCAAGCAGCGGAGCATCGCAGCGGCCGTCATCATTGGTGACGACCGTCTTCAGATGCGTCCGGGCATGGCCGTAAAGGTGATAGAGCTCGATCGACAGACCGGCCGCCGGCTTGCCGGCCGCAGTGTCGAGGACGTGGGTTGTGAGGCGCCCGCCTTCGGCTTTCGACGTTTCCGCCACTGGCTGCTCCATTCCCTGCACAGTCGAACACTATTCATGAATTGTGCGCCAATTAAAGGCGATGCATAAGTCCCGGTCGAGCGGAGCGCGACAAAAACACTTTCAAAAATTTCGGGGGAATGCGCAGGCACTCCTTTCGACTATCCTGATCACAATTTCCGGCAGGAGCGAGAATGCGTTACGAACGAGACATGCGCGGCTACGGAGCCAATCCGCCCGATCCGAAATGGCCCGGCGGGGCGCATGTCGCGGTGCAGTTCGTCGTCAATTACGAGGAGGGCGGCGAGAATTGCGTCCTGCACGGCGACAAGGCTTCGGAGGCTTTCCTGTCGGAGATCGTCGGCGCCGCACCCTGGCCCGGCCAGCGTCACTGGAACATGGAATCGATCTACGAATACGGCGCCCGCGCCGGCTTCTGGCGGTTGCTGCGCCTGTTCAGCGAGGCGCAAGTGCCGGTCACCTGTTACGGCGTCGCCACGGCCCTGGCGCGTTCGCCCGATCAGGTTGCGGCGATGCAGGAGGCCGGCTGGGAGATCGCCTCGCACGGGCTGAAATGGATCGACTACCGCGACCACGCGCCAGAAGACGAGCGCCGCGACATGGAGGCGGCGATCCGGCTGCATTATGAGGTAACAGGCGCGCGGCCGACCGGGTGGTACACCGGCCGCACCTCGATCAACACGGTGCGACTGGCAGCGGAAGAGGGCGGCTTCGACTATGTGTCGGACACGTATGACGACGAACTGCCTTACTGGTTCGAGCATGTCATACCGCACGGGTCGGCGAAGCCGCAGCTGGTCATCCCTTATACGCTCGACGCCAACGACATGCGCTTTGCCACGCCGCAGGGCTTCAACTCTGGCGACCAGTTCTTTGCCTATCTCAGGGATAGTTTCGACACGCTCTATGCCGAGGGCAAGGCAGGGCGGCCGCGCATGATGAATATCGGCCTGCACTGCCGCCTCGTCGGCCGGCCGGGCCGAGTCGCGGCATTGAAGCGCTTCATCGACTACGTCAAATCGCACGATAAGGTCTGGCTGGCACGGCGCATCGACATTGCAAAACACTGGCAGGAGACGCATCCGTTCCGGTTGCCGGCGCTGCGCCCGTCAAAAATGGAATTCGAGGCCTTCGTCCAGGCATTCGGCGGCGTCTTCGAGCATTCGCCGTGGATTGCCGAGCGCGCTTATGAGCTGGAGCTCGGCCCGGCGCATGACAGTGCCGGCGGCCTGCACAATGCGCTCTGCCGCGTCTTTCGCGCGGCAAGCGAGGCCGAGCGGCTCTCCGTGCTCAATGCGCACCCCGATCTTGCCGGAAAACTGGCGCAGGCCAACCGGCTGACGGCGGAATCGTCGAGGGAACAGGCTTCGGCTGGCCTCGACGCGCTGACCGACAAGGAGCGCGAGCTGTTCGCAAAACTCAATGCCGCCTACGTCACCAGTTTCGGTTTCCCCTTCATCATTGCGGTGAAAGGCAAGACCAAGCAGGAGATCCTGGCCGAGTTCGAGGCGCGTATCGGCAACAGCCACGATGTCGAATTCGAAACCGCCTGCAGACAGGTCGAGCGCATCGCGCTGCTTCGTCTCAAGGACATGCTTCCGCAATAGGCTTTGGCTGCGGCGATGGGCCCTGGCTTCCGCAACAGGCTTGAATTTATGGATATGATGAAAATGGCCGAGCGAACCTATTATGCGCCGCAGGGCGGACATCCCGGCCAGAGCGAATTGCTGACCGGCCGCGCTGTATTCACGCAGGCCTATGCCGTCATCCCCAAGGGCGTGATGCAGGACATCGTCACCAGCGCCTTGCCGTTCTGGGATGGGACACGCGTCTGGGTGCTGTCGCGGCCGCTGTCGGGTTTTGCCGAGACATTTTCGCAATATATCGTCGAGCTCGCACCTGGCGGCGGCAGCGACCGCCCTGAGCTTGACGTCGCCGCCGAAGGTGCGCTGTTCGTGGTCGAAGGCGAGCTGAGCGTTTCGCTTGCCGGCAGGAAACATAGCTTAAGGCCGGGCGGCTTTGCCTTCCTGCCGCCGGCGAGCGGGTGGACGGTGCGCAATGAAAGCGGCGCCGCCGTCCGCTTCCACTGGATCCGCAAGACTTATGATGCAGTCGACGGCATCGAGCCGCCGCAAGCGTTCTTCGCCAACGAACAGGACATCGCGCCGACGCCGATGCCGGGTACCGAAGGCCGATGGGCGACCACGCGCTTCGTCGATCCTGAAGATATGCGACACGACATGCATGTTACCATCGTCACGCTCGAGCCTGGTGCGGTCATTCCCTTCGCCGAGACGCATGTCATGGAGCACGGGCTCTATGTGCTGGAGGGCAAGGCGGTCTACCGTCTCAACCAGGACTGGGTAGAGGTCGAGGCTGGCGACTATATGTGGCTGCGCGCCTTCTGCCCGCAGGCTTGTTACGCCGGCGGCCCAGGCAAATTCCGCTATCTCCTCTATAAGGACGTGAACCGCCACGCCAAGCTTGGCAGCGCCGGCGTCGCGCGACCTACACCATGACCCGCATCGTCGCGCGGCCGCTGACCCGCGAGAGTTTCGCCGAATTCGGCGACGTCATCGATATGGGCGGCGACAACCATTACCCGATCAATGGCGGCAGGGCCGAGCGCTATCACGACCTCGCCACCGCGGAAGCACGAGGACCGAATGCGCGCGTGCTGATCTCGATGGTGCGTGGCACGCCCTATGAACTGCCGTTGAAGCTTACCATGGTGGAGCGCCATCCGTTTGGCAGCCAGGCCTTCATCCCGCTGTCACCACGGCCGTTCCTGGTCATCGTCTGCCATGACGGCGAGGAAGGCCCGGGCGAGCCGCATGCCTTCATCACCGCGCCCGGGCAAGGCGTCAACTATCCGCGCAATTTGTGGCACGGCGTGCTGACGCCGGTCGGCGAGCCGCAGGACTTCCTGGTCGTCGACCGTGGCGGCGACGGCTCCAATCTTGAAGAGTGCCACTTCTCGCACGCCTACGAGATCGATCTTCCGGATGGGAGCCGGTGATGACCGACATTTCGCTGATCGACCGCCTGCTCGACGTTATCGAGCACGACATCGTGCCGAAGACCGTCGAAGGCGTCGCGCATGGCAACAAGCTGTTCGGCGCGGCGATCCTGCGCAAGGACGACCGTTCGCTGGTGCTGGCCGAAACCAACAACGAGACAGAAAATCCGCTCTGGCACGGCGAGGTGCATTGCCTGAAGCGCTTCTACGAACTGCCGAAGGCCGAGCGCGTCGACACCAAGGATGCGATCTTTCTTGCCACACACGAACCTTGCTCGCTCTGCCTGTCGGCGATCACCTGGACCGGCTTCGACAATTTCTACTATCTGTTCAGCCACGAGGATTCGCGCGACAGCTTCGGCATCCCTCACGATCTGAAGATCCTGAAGGAGGTCTTCACCCTCGACCCCGGCGGCTACAATGCCGAGAACGCCTATTGGAAGAGCTTCTCGATCCGTAGACTGGTGCGGTCGCTGCCTGAGATCGAGCGCCTGCGACTGGAAACGCGGATCGGCAAAATCTCCGCACGCTACGACGAACTGTCCGGCGCCTACCAGGCTAGCAAGGCCGACAACGACATTCCGCTGAGTTGACGCGGATTGACCAGCCGAATTCGTTGGCTGGCCCACGACGCATCGGCAGCGGCTCCATCATGTGGCCGCATGAAAACCGCCACTGAATTCCCCCGCAAGATCGTCGAATTTCCCGACATGGGGATCGTCATGCCCGACGGCTGTCGCCTGTCGGCGCGGGTATGGATGCCGGCCGATGCTGCCGACGATCCGGTGCCGGCAATCCTCGAGCACCTGCCCTATCGCAAGCGCGATGGCACGATCTACCGCGATCAGCTGACGCATCCCCATTTTGCCGGCCACGGCTACGCCTCGATCCGTGTCGACATGCGAGGCAATGGCGATTCCGAAGGGCTGATGGGCGACGAATATTCCGAGCAAGAGCTGCAGGACGCCTGCGATGTCATCGCCTGGGCTGCGGCCCAGCCCTGGTGCAACGGCAATGTCGGTATGATGGGCATTTCGTGGGGCGGCTTCAACTGCCTGCAGGTGGCGTCTAAGCAGCCGGCGGCGCTGAAGGCGGTCATCAGTCTCTGTTCGACGGTCGACCGCTATGCCGACGACATCCATTACAAGGGCGGCTGCCTGCTGATCGAGAATTTCGGCTGGGCCTCGACCATGCTGTCCTATTCGTCGCGGCCGCCGGATCCGTTGCTGGCCGGCGACAACAGATGGCGCGACCTGTGGCTGACCCGGCTGGAGAACCAGCCCTTCCTGGCGCCGCAGTGGCTGAAGCACCAGCATCGCGATGCCTATTGGAAGCGCGGCTCGATCTGCGAGGACTATTCCGCCATCCATGCCGCGGTGCTGTCGATCGGCGGCTGGCATGACGGCTATCGCAATACGATTTCCCACCTCGCCGCCAATATCGAGGCGCCGGTCAAGGGCATCGTCGGCCCGTGGATCCACAAATACCCGCATTACGCCGCGCCCGAACCGCGCATCGGCTTCCTGCAGGAGGCCTTGCGCTGGTGGGACCACTGGCTCAAGGACATCGACACCGGCGTCGAGGCCGACCCCGCCTACCGCGCCTATCTCATGGACAGCGTGCGTCCGGCGCGCTGGCATCCCGAGCGGCCGGGCCGCTGGGTCGCTGAATCGGAATGGCCGTCACCCAACATCAAGACGCAAGAGGTTGAGCTTATCGCTGAGGGCAACCACGCTATCGTCGCTTCGCCGCAAAACTGCGGCCTTGCCGGTGGCGAATATTTCCCCTTCACCTTCGGCCCGGAACTGCCGGGTGACCAGCGTCCCGACGATGCGCTGTCGGTGTGTTTCGACCAGCCGGTGCTGATCGAAGCGATCGACATCGTCGGTGCTCCCGAAGTTGTGGTCAGGGTCTCGTCGGACCGGCGCCAGGCGAACATCGCGGTTCGGCTGTGCGACGTCCATCCGGACGGAGCGTCGGAGCTGATCTCCTACGGCGTGCTCAACCTGACGCATCGCAACTCGCACGAATTTCCCGAAGCGCTGGTACCCGCCGAAACCGTCAGCGCCCGGGTGGTGCTCGACCAATGCGCCTATCGCGTGCCGGCCGGCCACCGCTTGCGTGTTGCCATCTCCAACAGTTATTGGCCGATGATCTGGCCGTCGCCGGAGCCGGTCCGGCTGGAATTGTCGGCCGCGGCGTTGATGCTGCCGCTGCGCCCGCCGGCGACATGCGACGAGGTCACCTTCCCCGCCCCCGAAGGCGCCACGCCCTGGGCAACCGAAACGGTCCGCGCCGCCAATTCCGAGCGTCATGTCGATCGCGACGAAAAGACCGGAATGATCACGCTTTCCATCGTCGACGATTTCGGCGAAGTGCGCGACCTGGAGCATGGCCTCGCCAATGGGAGCGTCGCCAGAGAGACATGGTCGATCCATCCCGACAATCCGCTGTCAGCGTCGGGCAAGACGCATTGGACCCAGACGCTGTCGCGAAATGAATGGTCGGTGCGCACCGAAGCCTTCGCCGAAATGCGCTCCGACGCGCAAAGCTTCATGGTTAGCGCCAGAATTGAAGCCTATGAAGGCGAGAAACTGGTCTTCGAGCGCAACTTCGAGGAGAAAATCCCGCGCGAACTGCTTTGAGCGCTTATAGCGATTGGTCCAATTGCGACGCACGATTTACGCCACGGCATGTCGCATTCGGTCTTGCTTACCGCTTTCCCTTACGGTCATTATTCTCCCGATTGAAATGAGAAAAAACGACCATAAGGTCGGACCAACAGAGTGAGGAACTCAACATGTCGAACGAACTGGAATACCTGAGCCGGCGCGTTGCGTCCGGCAAGCTGAGCCGTCGCGATTTTCTCGGCCGGGCGGCAGCGCTCGGCGTCACCGCAACCTTCGCCAATTCGCTGCTTTCCGGTGCCGCACGCGCGGCGGGTCCGGTCAAGGGCGGCACGCTCAAGGCCGGCCTGGTCGGTGGCGAGTCCACCAACAGCCTCGATCCGGCGCTGTTCATGACGCAGGTGCCGTTCGCCTTCGGCAAGATGTGGGGCGAACTGATCGTCGAGCTGTCTCCCGAGGGCAAGCTCGAGAACCGCATTGCCGAAGAGATCGGCTCGTCGGACGACGCCAAGACGTGGACGCTGAAGATCCGCGATGGCGTCGAGTTCCACAACGGCAAGAAGGTGACCGCTGAGGACGTGGCCGCCACCCTCGAACGCCATTCGGACGAGAAGTCGAAGTCCGGCGCGCTCGGCTACATGAAAGGCATCGAGAGCATCAAGGCCAGCGGCAAGGAAGTGGTGCTGACGCTGAAGGAGCCGAATGCCGACCTGCCCTATCTGCTTAGCGACTATCACCTGATCATCCAGCCGAACGGCGGCAAGGACAAGGCCGATGCCGGCATCTCGGCGGGCCCTTACAAGGTCACCACCAACGAGCCCGGCGTGCGCCATGGCGGCGAGCGCTTCGCCAATTACTGGCAGGGCGACAAGATGGGCCATGCCGACCAGATCGAGATCATCGTCATCAACGACGCCACGGCGCGCACGGCGGCGCTGCAGGGCGGCCAGGTCCACATGATCAACCGCGTCGAGCCGAAGATCGTCGACCTGATCAAGCGCGTGCCCGGCGTCACCATCCGCAACCATTCGGGACCCGGCCACTACGTCTTCATCATGCACTGCGACACCGCGCCGTTCGATAACAACGACTTGCGGATGGCGTTGAAGCTGGCAATCGACCGCGAGGAAATGCTGAAGAAGGTGCTGCGCGGCTATGGCTCGCTTGGCAACGACTTCCCGATCAATGCATCGTACCCGCTATTCACCGAGATCGAGCAGCGCAAGTACGATCCGGACAAAGCCAAGTTCCACTACAAGAAGTCGGGCCATGACGGTGCCGTCCTGCTGCGGACTTCGGATGTCGCCTTCCCCGGTGCCGTCGACGCCGCACAGCTGTTCCAGCAAAGCGCGGCCAAGGCCGGCATCAAGCTGGAGATCAAGCGCGAACCGGGCGACGGCTACTGGTCGGAAGTCTGGAACAAGCAGCCCTTCTGCGCCTCCTATTGGGGCGGCCGCTCGACCCAGGACCAGATGTACTCGACCGCCTATCTGTCGACGGCCGACTGGAACGACACACGGTTCAAGCGTCCGGATTTCGACAAGATGGTGCTGGCGGCTCGCGCCGAGCTCGACGAGGCCAAGCGCAAGGCAATGTACCACGACATGGCTGTGATGGTGCGCGACGAGGGCGGCCTGATCCTGCCGATGTTCAATCAGTTCATCGACGCGACGGGCGCCAAGGTTGCCGGGTGGGTGGATGATCCGCATCAGGAGTTGATGAACGGATATGCTCTGGCGAAGTGCTGGCTCGAAGCCTGAGCCCGGCCTTGCGGACATGTCCTCACCCATCGTGAAACTGGTGGCCCAGCGCATTGCGCTGGGCATCATCCTTCTATTGGCCGTTTCGGTCCTGATCTTCGCCGGCACCCAGATCCTGCCCGGCGACGTCGCGCAAGCCATTCTCGGGCAGTCGGCGACACCGGAGTCGCTCGCCAATCTGCGCGAGCAGCTCGGCCTCAATGATCCCGCTTACATCCGTTATTTTCGCTGGCTCGGCGGCATCCTGACCGGCGATCTCGGCACGGCTATGTCGAGCGGTCAGGATATCGCAACCTCGATCAAGGGAAGGCTGTGGAACACGCTGTTCCTCGCCTTCTGGGCGGCGGTCGTCGCGGTGCCGCTGGCGATCATCCTCGGGCTGATCGCGGTGCGCTACCGCAATGGCTGGGTCGACAAGCTGATCTCGGGACTGGCGCTGGCCTCGACGTCCTTCCCGGAATTCTTCGTCGGCTATGTGCTCGTCTTTTTCTTTGCGGTGCAACATCAATGGTTTCCCGCCATTTCCACCGTCTATGACGGAATGCCGTTCGGCGAACGCATCCAGGCCATCGCATTGCCGGCGGCGGCGCTGACCCTGGTGGTGCTCGCCCATATGATGCGCATGACGCGCGCCGCGATCCTCAACGTCATGCAGTCGGCCTATGTCGAAACCGCCGAACTCAAGGGGCTTTCGGCCTTCGCGGTCATCCGCAGGCATGCCTTCCCCAATGCGATTGCGCCGATCATCAACGTCGTCATGCTCAATCTCGCCTACCTCATCGTCGGCGTCGTCGTGGTCGAAGTCATTTTCGTCTATCCGGGTATGGGCCAATACCTCGTCGACCACGTCACCAAGCGTGACGTGCCTGTGGTGCAGGCGGTCGGGCTGATCTTCGCCGCCGTCTATATCAGCCTGAACATCATCGCGGATATAGCGGCGATCGTCGCCAATCCGCGCCTTAGACATCCGAAATGAAGGGGTCGGGTATGCTCGTCATCAAACGCATCCCCATCCCGGCATTGGTCGGCATCGTGCTGACGGCGCTGTTCGTGCTGGCAGCAATTTTTGCGCCGTGGATCGCGCCGCACGGCAATGCCGAGATCGTCAGCGACGTCCCTTGGGAACCGATGTCGGCGGCGCATTGGCTGGGCACCGACAATCTCGGTCGCGATCTGTTGTCGCGCATGATCTACGGCGCCCGCATCACCCTTTTCATCGCGGTGCTGGCGACCGCGCTGTCGTTCTCGCTCGGCGCCATTCTCGGCTTCTCGGCAGCGGTTTTCGGTGGCTGGTTCGACACGCTGCTGTCGCGTCTCGTCGATCTCCTGATGTCGATCCCGACGCTGATCATGGCGCTTGTCGTGCTGTCGGTGCTGCCATCCAACCTGGTGACGCTGATCCTGGTCATGGGCGTTCTGGATTCGACCCGCGTCTACCGACTGTCGAGGGCGGTCGCCGTCGACATCAATGTCATGGACTACGTCGAGGCGGCCAAATTGCGCGGCGAAGGCAGCGGCTGGATCATCTTCCGCGAAATCCTGCCCAATGCGCTGTCGCCGCTGGTTTCGGAACTCGGCCTGCGCTTCATCTATGCCGTGCTGTTCCTGTCGACGCTGTCCTTCCTTGGGCTTGGCGTGCAGCCGCCGGACGCCGATTGGGGCGGCATGGTCAAGGAAAACAAGGATGGCATCGTCTTCGGCATAGGCGCCGCCCTCATTCCGGCGGCGGCGATCGCAGCGCTGGCGATTTCCGTCAATCTCGTCGCCGACTGGGTGCTCAACCGCACGACAAGCTTGAAGGGAGGACGCGGGTAATGGCTGACAAGCAACCAAAGCCCGGGCAACCGAAATCCGGCGTGCTGCTCGACATCCGCAATCTGCGCATCGAGGCCACCGTATATCCGCCGGGCGAGGCGCCGAAGAACATCGTGCTGGTGCACGATGTCTCGCTGACGCTCGAAAAGGGCAAGGTGCTCGGATTGATTGGCGAGTCCGGCGCCGGCAAGTCGACCATCGGCCTGTCTTCGATGGGCTACGGCCGCGGCGGCGTGCGCATCACCGGCGGCGAGGTCATCCTCAATGGCCGCGACATCCTGAAGGGCGGCAACGAAGCGTTCCGCAAATTGCGCGGCCGCGAGGTCTGCTATGTCGCGCAATCGGCGGCAGCGGCCTTCAATCCGGCGCACAGGCTGATGGACCAGGTGGTCGAGGCCGCACTCCTGCACGGCACGGCGACGCGGGCCGAAGCCGAAAAGCGCGCCGTGGCGCTGTTCAAGAAGCTCAGCCTGCCGAACCCCGAAAGCATCGGCGAGCGCTTCCCCCACCAGGTCTCGGGCGGTCAGCTGCAGCGCGTGATGACGGCAATGGCGCTGTGCTCGGAGCCCGACCTGATCGTCTTCGACGAGCCGACCACCGCGCTCGACGTGACGACGCAGATCGACGTCTTGGCGGCGATCAAGGACGCCATCCGCGACACGCATGTCGCGGCGCTCTACATCACTCACGACCTTGCGGTCGTCGCCCAGGTCTCGGACGAGATCATGGTGCTGCGCCACGGCCGGCTGGTCGAATGGGGCGGCACCCGCCAGATCATCAAGGAGCCGCGCCAGGAATATACCAATGCGCTTGTCTCGGTGCATGAGATCGAACACCAGGAGCAGAAGCCCGGCACGAGCCCGTTCCTGTCGGTCAAAAACATCACCGCCGCCTATGGCCGCAGCCATATCAAGGTGCTGAAGAACGTCTCGGTCGATATTTTCCCGGGCCAGACGCTGGCGGTGGTCGGCGAGTCCGGCTCCGGCAAATCGACACTGGCGCGCGCCATCACCGGCCTTTTGCCGCCCGAACAAGGCACCGTTACCTTCGACGGACGGCCGCTCGCCAACCGGCTTGCCGACCGGCCGAAGGAGGATCTGCGCCAATTGCAGATGATCTACCAGATGGCCGATGTGGCGATGAACCCGCGCCAGACGGTCGGCACTATCATCGGCCGGCCGCTGGAATTCTATTTTGGGATGCGCGGGCGCGAGCGCGACAAACGCGTCGCCGAACTGCTCGACAAGATCGAAATGGGCAAAGGCTATGTCGACCGCTATCCGGCCGAGCTTTCGGGCGGCCAGAAGCAACGCGTCTGCATCGCCCGCTCGCTCGCCGCCAAGCCGAAGCTGATCATCTGCGACGAGGTGACCTCGGCGCTCGACCCGCTGGTGGCCCACGGCATACTGGAGCTACTGCTCGAGCTGCAGAAAGAGGAAAACGTCGCTTATCTGTTCATCACCCACGACCTGGCGACGGTCAAGTCGATCGCCGATTCGATCGCGGTGATGTATCGCGGCGAAGTGGTGCGCTACGGCGCCAAGAGCACCGTGCTGACGCCGCCATTCGATGCGTATACCGATCTTTTGCTGTCGTCGGTGCCCGAAATGGAGATCGGCTGGCTAGAGAAAGCGATCAAGGGACGGCGCATGGCCAGCGCGGGGAACTAGCGGGCCGCCCTTTGCGCCCGACGGTCCTGTCCGGGCGTGGATTGAACGGCAGGCCCGCCCTGACTTTTCCGAGTAAGCCGCATGGAGGCGCCCTTGGCGCTCAAGACAAAACTATTGCTCATCATCCTTGACGGCGTGCCTTACCGGAACTGGCGACGGCTGATGGGCAATCTCGAAGGCTGGGCGCAATCTGGCGAAGCCCACGTGTGGAAGATGCGCTCCGTGCTGCCGTCGACCTCGGCATCCTGCTATGCCTCGATCCACACCGGCGTGCCGCCCCAAGTGCACGGTATCCTGTCGAACGAGAACCGGTTTCGCGTCGAACAGCCGGACATCTTTTCCGAAGTCAGCAGAGCCGGCGGCAAGACGGGTGCGGTCACCCATTCCTACTGGTCCGAATTCTTCCGGGCCTATCCGTTCGACCTGGTCGAGGACATGGAGTTCGACCAGCCGGGCAGGCCGATCAGCCATGGCCGGTTCCACACCATGACCGGCTACAATGCCAGGAACCAGATGACGCCGAGCGACGTCGACCTGTTCGCGACGTTGACCATGCTGACCAGGCGCTACGGCATCGACTACGGCATCCTGCACAGCTGTACTCTGGACTCGATGGGCCACCGCTTCGGCCATGACTGCCACGAGATGGATCATGCCGTCTATGCAATGGACGCCATGCTCGCCGGCTTCCTGCCGCGCTGGCGGGTAGCCGGCTACGAGGTGATCGTCACCGCCGATCATGGCCAGACCGATCGCGGCCATCATGGCGGCCACGACGAGGAGATGCAGGATTTCGCACTTTACTACTTCGGATCCGGCGAGGGTCCGGAAGCCAATACGCTGCTCGATCAGCTGCAGCTCGCGCCGACGGTGCTTGCGCGCCTCGGCGTGCCGGTGCCGGCGACGATGAAGGCCGAGCCATTTCTCGACTGATTGGTGCCTGGCCTGCTTGCTTGCCGAGAACATGAAGCCGTGCCGAAAAGCACGACGCCAAATGGAGGCCGGATACCGCAGTCAAAGTTCGAGACAGACCTTGCCAAAATGCTTTTGGGACTCGTAGTACTTGAAGGCACTGGCGATCTCCTGCAGCGGAAAACTGCGGTCGATAGCAGGCTTCAAACGGTTGGCATCTATGGCACGAATCATGTCGTCCTGGTCTGCCCTGCTGCCAATCGAGACTCCGCTGACCCTAATCTGATTGGAAAACAGGGCCGGGATCGAAACTTGCCCGGCAAAACCAGTCAAGACACCGATCAGTGCGATGTGGCCGCCCATCCTGCATGCTGTTATCGACTGCGCCAGCGTGCCGGGCCCGCCAACCTCGATCACATGATCGACGCCGCGTCCGTCCGTCAAAACCCTTGCCTTCTGGCCCCAATCCGGCACTGCCTTGTAATTGACGACAATGTCGGCCCCAAATCGCCTTAGCTTTTCCAGCTTCTCCTCCGATGAAGAGGTGGCAATAACCCGAGCGCCTGCAATTTTTGCGAATTGCAGCGCGAACAGCGATACGCTTCCACTGCCAAGGACCAGCACCGTATCACCGGGCTTCACCTGGCCGCACACCATCAGGGCTTTCCAGGCGGTGACGCCGGCACAGGTAAGCGTTGCCGCCTCCACATGCGTGAAGTCTGCCGGTGCCCTTGTGAAGGCATGCCAGGGCATGCACACATACTCGCGGGCATAGCCGTCAGCATCATCGCCCAATTCGCCGCTCTTATTGGCTGGCGTCGGTTCGCCTGCCAGCCAACGGGGCCAATAGGTGCTGACGACGGCATCTCCGACCTTGAATTCTTGGACATCGTCTGAGACCGCAACCACCTCTCCGGCGCCATCGGACAGCGGGATACGGCCATCGGCGCACGGTTTCTTGCCCAGCGCCACCATGCTGTCGTGGAAATTCAGCGAACACGCACGTATCCTGACAAGCAACTCACCCGGCCCTGGTTCCGGGCAATCTTCCTCGACCAGCTTGAGATTCTCCAAGCCTCCCGGCGCTTTCAGCCTAATCAGTCTCATGGAAAGCTCCTTCCGACCGCGCAAGGCTTCATGCGCCCCACCACTCGCGTCGAGGCTTGACCGCGGCGAACACCGCCATCGGCGACTGATCCACGAGAATCGCGGCCGCAGAGCTGTTGTTGGTCATGAGACTCGTCTCTTCAGGCTGGGTTGCCGTTTGCGATCGGGACCTTAGTCGCCCAGCAGCGGACCGTTGAGTTACAAAACTGTCGGGAATCCCTGCACGGCGATGTCGTCCAATTACGCTCCGCCCGAGGCTGAACGACTGCACCTTGCCCGATGGGTATGAGCCACCTCGTGGCCGCCGTCATTGCCAGCCTGGCGGCCGCCTTCCGCTTGGCGCCACTGACTGAGACAGTATCCCAAAAAAGGGGGAGAACTGTACACTCTGGCAACCTCTCCGCTCTTCGGCTAGCCTCCGCAAAAATCCTCGGGCGGATGCGGTGAACCTTTTTGGGCCGATCAGCGACAGAGCAGGCAGGAGCCGGGCGGCTCGACCGGCGATGACGGCCGCGGAGACCGATCGCGCGCTCGTCGAGCGGGTCGCGAAGGGCGATCGTGCCGCCGTGCGGCTCCTGTTCATGCGCCACCACGCGCGGGTCTACCGCTTCGTGGCACGCCAGACGGGATCGGAACTGATGGCCGACGATATCGCGAACGAGGTGTTCCTCGAGCTCTGGCGGCAGGCGCCGGCCTTCGAGGGGCGCTCGGAGGTCTCGACATGGCTGCTCGGCATTGCCCGCTTCAAGGCGCTGTCCCTGCTGCGCAAGAAGAAGGAAGACTGGATCGACGACGATGACGCGGCCCAGGTCGCCGACGGCGCCGACACGCCGGAAGTCGTGACGATGAAGGAAGACAAAGCCGCTGCCTTGCGACGCTTTATCGATGCCATGCCGGAAGAGCACCGCGCGGTGATCGACCTTGCCTATTATCACGGGCGATCGGTGAGCGAGATCGGCGAGGTACTCGGCATCCCGGTCGCCACCGTCAAGACCAGGATGTTCTACGCCCGCAAGAAACTCGGCGAAGCCCTCAAGGCCGCCGGTTACGACAGGGGGTGGCCATGAGCGCCGCTGAAAAAATGTCACGCCGCGACGAAATGGAAATGCTGCTGCCGTTTTATCTGAACGGCTCGCTGGAGGGCACCGAGCTCGAAGCCATCGAGGAATGGCTGGCGAGCGATCCGGCGGCGATGGCCGCACTAGGCGAGGCCGAGGCCGAATTCTCCGGCACCGCTGCCGCAAACGAGGCGATCCGCCCGCCGGCCGATGCGCTCAGCCGCTTTGCCAAGGCGCTCGACGCCGAGGCCGGCCCGCCCCGCGCGCCTGCGGCATCGTCCTGGCTAGCGCAGGCCTGGAGCCGCTTCATGGCGGTGCCGGCCGGCGTCGCCTGGGCCGTGGCCGCGGTGCTGCTGGCCCTGGTCGTCGCGCAATCCTTTGTGCAGACCGGCAACAGAGGTGGTGATTTCGAGATTGCCGGATCGGAAGACGATCTGGCCAAAATGCCGTTTGCCCTTGTGAAGTTCAAACCGGATGCGAAACTGTCCGACATCGTCGCTTTTCTCGACCAGAACCAGTTGAAGATCGCCGGCGGGCCGACCGCCGACGGCGTCTTCCGCCTCGGCGTTCCGGCCAAGACCGCCGCCGACTATCAGAAGCTGCTTGGCCTTATTGCCGCCCAGCCTTTCACCGAAGCTGCGCTGGAGGGAAGGAAACCGGCTGATGGCGGCTAAGGCGGTCATTCGATTGACGGCGGCGATGACAATCTTCGCCGCGTCCGCAATGGCCCAGACCAACGACCCGAACCTCAGCCAGGCTGAGATCGACTGCCTGAACCGGGGAAGTGCTGCCAACACCGACTGCCCCAAGGATGGCGGCGACGCGAAGGATGGCGGCAAAGCGCCGGCTCATGGAACGACGGGCGCGGTGTTTCTTCCGGGCTTGATTGTCGATCTGTTCCCCAATCCTGCCGTAGTCACCGAGGCGCCGATACCTCCTGGCGATACTGCAGCGCCGCCGCCCGCTCCACCCGCCGGCGCGCCGGCAATACAGGCCGCCGGGGCGGTCGGTCCCGTCGTGGCGCCGACCGATCTTGTCGCAACCGAGCCGCCGCGCGCCGTGATTGGCGATTTCGTGCCCGACGAGGTGCTGGTCACCGTCAATGGCGATGCCGGCGCGGTCCAGCAGATCGCCGCCTCGTTCGGCCTCGAGATACGCTCGCAGCGGCAGTCGCGGCTGCTCGGCAACATACTGGTGCGCTTCGGCATACCCGACGGCCGCCCGGTCGGCGTCGTGCTGGCGCAGCTTGCCGCCGACGGCCGTACTTTGCGGCGTGAGGCCAACCACGTCTATGCGCTGCAGCAGGCGGCCAGCATCGTCAATTATGCGTTCGAGCGCATCGCACTCGACGCCAACGCGGCCAGCGGCGAGAATGTCCGCATTGGCGTCATCGACACCGGCATCGACGACGGCAATCCGGCGCTCTCCGGCGTTATTGGCGGGCAGTTCGATGCCATGCCCGATGTGCCGATCAAGGCGCGCGACCACGGCACTTCGGTCGATGGCCTGATCGCCGGCACCGGCGCGTTCAAAGGCATGGCGCCGGGCGCCAGGATCTATCACGCCCGCGCCTTCGAGGGCGGCAAGTCGACCATGGACGTGATCCTTTTGGCGCTCGACTGGGCGGCGGAGCAGGATGTCCGTATCATCAACATGAGCTTCGTCGGCCCGAAGAACGACCTGCTCGGCATCGCCTGCCGCAATGCACGCGCGCTCGGCATCGTGCTGGTCGCGGCCGCCGGCAATAACGGACCGAAGGCGCCGTATGGTTATCCGGCCGCCTTCGACGGCGTGATCGCGGTGACGGCCACCGATGCCAAGGACGGGCTGATGCCGCAGGCCAATCGCGGCGCCTACGTCTTCATCTCCGCTCCCGGCGTCGAGATGGTGGCGCCGAGCGGCACCGGCTCGGATGTGGTGACCGGGACTTCGTTTGCAGCGGCGATCGTGACCGGCGCGATCGCCAATCTGTTCCATGCCGCGCCCGACCGTTCGGCCGACTGGGTCGAGAAAGCACTGGCCGCCACGGCAAAGGATCTCGGCCCCAAGGGGCGGGACAATGACTTCGGCTTTGGGCTTCTGAACACCAAGGCGGCCGAGGCGGCCAAGGACTAAGTCTCGTGTTTGAACCGAGTCGTCTCATAACGCTGTCGCGAAACTTGTCTCACGCCGTTCTATAATGACCAAGCCAACCTGCACTACGCCGCAGCAGGGAAAATGCTTCAGCGCTGCGGGCACACAGAATGTAGACCTGTGGTCGCCAGTCTGGATCAGAAATAAAAACGACAGGGAGGATGACGTGTCCCTCGACGCCAGTGACTTCGATCAAGCAGTTGAAAAATACCACCTGGCCCTGGATGAGTTCATGAAAGGAAACCCCGCGCCAGCGGAGAAGCTCTTCTCCCAACGAGACGATGTAACACTGGGCAATCCCTTTGGCCCTTTCGCGCATGGATGGAGACAGGTCGTTGAGACGATGGAGCAAGCGGCATCGAACTACAGGGACGGCGACGCTACCGGCTTCCAGAACATAGCGAAATGTGTGACGTCTGAGCTGGCATACATCGTCGAAGTGGAGCAGCTCAGGTCCAAGGTTGGCGGTCGGAGCGATGTCACGCCTCTTGCGTTACGCGCGACGAGCGTCTTTCGCCCAGAAGATGGTCTGTGGAAGATTGTGCATCGTCATGCCGATCCGATAACGACGACTCAGCCGGCCGATTCGGTACTCCACCGATAGCGGTTGTGGTATGGGGAAGCGATCGATCTCCTTTGCTGCTGCAGCGCGGCTATTCTTCAGTCCGTTCTCTGCTTAGGGTTGGCCCGCGTCATCGGGCTCGCAGGGGCGGACGGCCGCTCTGGGTCGAACTCGGTCGCCCGGAGTGATCGAGTTATGCTCCTAGGCCGGCGCGCCGGCGACTGATCCCCTGACCACCAGGTCGAACGGCCAGACCTCGCCGCGCGCCCCCTCCTCCAGGCCGGAAATGCGCGCCGCCAGCCGTTCCGGCTTCAGGACTATGATTTCGGCTTTGCCTGCTGGACACCAAGGCGGCCGAGGCGGCCAAGAAATAGCCCGCTCAAGTCGCGTTTTGCCGGGGACGTGCCAGAAAATAAAACGCAGTGATGTGCGTGATCATCAGCAGCGGTACGTAGATGATCGGGATCGCGTAGGTTGCGCCCAGTTCCCCCGCGCGTGCAGGAAGCCCGATCTGAATGGCGTGGTAATAGTCGACGATAAGGTCGACCGTCCCTACGACGTTGAAGGCGACGACCAACGGCCAGAAGAGCGGGCGTATCCTCACCGTGAGCAGCGCCAGCATGGCCAGCACCCCAGTCACGAAATCGCCGTAGGCGGCGAACACGGCGAAATCAGCGGGCAGATTGGGGCTTACGACGCCCGGAACCATGAAGACGAGCCCGAAGAAGCGGAAGCTGTGCAGGGTAGCGATAGCGCGCTGCGCCGCGACCCGGTCCATCGACCGGAGCCACGGCAAACCGTACGCGCCGAAGCAAAGCAGCCACGCCACATAGCCGAGAACAAGATGGGTTTGGAACACCATTTCCGTGGACATTAGCCTTCTCTCAACAGTTGGTTCACACGGCCTCGAACACCGCGGTCAGGACGCCGAGCCGGCCTTGCATGAGATTTCGTCCCAGGTTGGTCGAAAGCTGAGCGAAGTCCGGTCCCATCACCACGCCGAGATTTGGTGAAGGCGGCGGCCCGGATGCGCGCAGTTGCGCGAACCAGGCCTTGGCGGTCTCGGTGTCGTCTTGCCACGCCAGCACGCGGAAGCCGGCCGGTTCGATCGCCTCGCCCGTCGCTTCGGCTGTGAGGAGGAAGCTCGTCGCCGGCGTTCGCGCCCAAGGCAGCGGATAGTGCGGCTCGCCAATGGCCGAGACGACGTCGAAGGTGGCAAACCTGCCGCCTGGTTTCAGCACGCGCCGGATCTCGCCATAGAGCCGCGCCCGGTCGGAGATGTTCATCGCCACATGCTGCAGCAGCACGACGTCGAAACGGCTATCATCGAATGGAAGCTCCAATGCGCTGGCGGTCTGAAACGACAGCTGTCCGCTTTGTCCCGTGCGCTCGGTCAAATAGCGCGCAGCATCCACGAAAGGCTCGCTGAGGTCCACGCCGGTAACCCGGCAGCCATAGGTTGCAGCCAGAAAGCGCGCCGGCCCGCCGACGCCCGAGCCGACGTCCAGAACCGACGTGCCGGCCGCGATCCCCGCCAATTGGGCAATCTCGGCGGTCGAGGCAAGCCCACGGGTGTGAAACTGGTCGAGGGTGCCCAATTGCTGGGGCGTAAGAAGCTGATCCTCCGGGCCGAGGGCAGCCAGTACCGTCTTCAGCCGCTCGGTCAGGCCGGTCGCGCGATAATGGTCGCGCACGCCATCAAGTTCATCGGTCATTGCAACATATCTCCTGGGCAAGATGTCTCCTGGCTTGCAGCTCTTACGTAAGCCCGCTTCCATAATCCGACTATCCGCTGTAATCAGAACAACCTATGAAGCAGGCCTACACAATCCGGCGTGGTGCACTGGAGGGGGTCGAGGTGTTCCTGGCTGTCGCCAGGCACCGCAATTTCCGCCGTGCCGCCGCCGATCTCGGCGTTACGCCGTCCGCCGTGAGCCAGGCGGTGCGCACGCTGGAAGCCCGCATGGGTGCGGCGCTGTTCGCCCGCACGACGCGGAGCGTCGGTCTGACCGAGGCCGGCCAGCGCTTCCTCGACCGCGCCGGCCCTGCCTTCGAGGAGATCGCCGCGGCCGGCGAGGCTGCGCGCGACGTCGGCCAACGGCCGACCGGGCTGCTGCGCCTGTCCGTGCCCCGCGCCGTCGTGCCATTGATCCTGGAGCCGATGATCGCGTCGTTCTGCCGAGCTTATCCCGAGATCGAACTGGAGATCGCCGCGAGCGACGAGATGGTCGATCTCGCGACCGGCGGGTTCGACGCCGGCATCCGCCTCGGCCAGCTCATCGCCGCCGACATGGTCGCGGTGCGGCTGACCCCGCCGTTCACGTTCGTGGTCGTCGGCAGCCCTGACTATCTCGAGCGCCACGGCTACCCCGAACGTGTCGACGACTTGCGCCACCACGCCTGCCTGCGCTTGCGCCGCTCGAACGGCACCATCGCGCCCTGGACCTTCGCCGACGGCAACGGTGCTATCGAGGCGATCGTCTCAGGCCCACTGATCGCGCACGACTATCCCACGTTGCTCGGGGCTGCGACAAAGGGCGTTGGGCTGGCGCAGACGCCTCGACCCGTCGCCGAAGGTCCGATAGCCGAAGGAAAACTCAGATCTGTGCTGGACGACATCGCTGCGACGACGCCGGGCGTCTTTCTCTACCATCTTGGCAAGCGCCAAGTCCTGCCGAAGCTGCGCGTCTTTATCGATCACCTCAAGTCCGCGGCCTGAGACATGACGCATGGCGATTGCCTGTGCTGGCCAACAGCCACCCAACGGCGACTTTGGTCGTTCAGAGTGATTGAGTTATGCCCCTAGGCAGGCGCGCCGGCGACCGATCCCCTGACCACCAGGTCGACCGGCCAGACCTCGCCGCGAGCGCCCTCCTCCAGGCCGGAAATCCGCGCCGCCAGCCGTTCGGCGATGCGCGCGCCGGCCAGGCGGATCGACGAACGTGTCGTCGACAGCGGCACCGAAAAATTTTCCGGTTTCAGCCAGGGAAAGACGTCGTCATGGGCGATCAGCGACAGGTCGCCCGGAATGGTCAGGCCGAGATCGCGCACCGCGCGCACCACGCCGAGCGCCATGATCAGGCTGGAGCAGGCGATCGCCGTTGGCGCGTCGCTTTGTTCCAGCAGGCGCCTGGCGGCGCGGTAGCCGTTCTCCTCGGTCATGGTGAGGGAACAGACATGCTGATCACGAAGCACCAGGCCGCTTGCCGCAAGCGCGCGGCGCACGCCGCGCTCGCGATGGATGGCGAAGGTCTCGCGATCATCGCCATTGATCAGTGCCAGCCGCCTGTGCCCGAGCTGTACGAGCAGCCGCGCCGCTTCGTGGAAGGCGCCCTCATTGTCGATGTCGGTGAAGGGGTAGTCGAAATCGAAGCCCTCGCTGCGGCCATGGACGATGAAGGGAATGCCGAGCGTATTGACCAGCGCCACCCGCCGGTCGGCCGGCCTCGGCGAGGAGATATAGACCGCGTCGACCTGCCGGTTGGCGACGATGCGGCGGTAGGTCGTCTCCTGGTCGTCGGCATCGGCCGGTGATAGCACAAGGTCGAGCTCGTGCGAACGCGCATAGTCGCCGAGGCCGGACAGGAACTCGACGAAATGCGGGTCGATATCGACGGTCGTCCCCGTCGGCAGCACATAGCCGATCATACCGGTCTTGCCGGTCGCCAGCCGGCGCGCGCTCGGATTGGGGCGGTAGCCGTGACGCTTGGCGGCATCGACCACCCGCCGGCGCGTTTCCTCGTTGACTTCCGGGTAGCCGTTCAATGCACGGCTCACCGTGGTCTGCGAAAGCGCCAGCATGTGGGAGAGCTGCTTGAGGTTCACCGGAGGCCTCCAGACCTCAAAGCGCTTTTAATCTGAATCGATCTGGCCGCCACGAACCGCGCTGCCGAGCGCAATGACCATACGCACGGTTCGGACCGGTTTGAAGCCGAATTTGCTGCTGCACCGCCAGAAAACTGTGCTGCAGCGCACTTTCGCCGGCAATCGGCTGCAGAAATTAAATCGATTAAGCAGGCTCCCTCTTGACTCCGGATTATTTCAGTGGCGAGATCAAAATCACCAAAGCGCTTTGGAAGACTCCACGAAAGGTTGCAGTTCCTTTCCGACTGAGTCACAGTCCTGCAGCGCCGGCGGACGGAATGGAGGTTTCGTTCGGTGTTTGTCACCACTGGGAGGGAATACCGATGAAGAAAATGCTTCTGCTGGGCGCTGCGTTTGCCACGCTCGCCCTGGCCATGCCCGCGCAAGCCGAACTGAAGTTCAAGCCGGGCGAAGATCCCCGTTTCAACTGGGCCAACTACGAAGAGCTCAAGAAGGTCGACCTCAAGGGCGAGACGCTGACGATCTTCGGCCCGTGGCGCGGCGAGGACGAAGGGCTGATCCGCACCGTCCTCGATTACTTCTCCGAAGCCACCGGCGCCGAGATCAAGTACTCCTCGTCGGAGAATTACGAGCAGCAGATCGTCATCGACACGCAGGCCGGCAGCCCGCCCAACATCGCCGTGCTGCCGCAGCCGGGCCTGATCCAGGATCTGGCATCGAAGGGCCTTTTGACGCCGCTCGGCGACGACACCGCCAACTGGGTCAAGGACAATTACGGCGCCGGCCAATCCTGGGTCGACCTCGGCACCTTCAAGGACAAGGACGGCAAGCCCGGCTTCTTCGCCTTTCCCTACAAGGCCGACGTGAAGTCGCTGGTCTGGTACTCGCCGGACAATTTCGAGGAAGCCGGCTACAAGGTGCCGAAGACGCAGGAAGAGCTTGCCGAGCTCGAAAAGAAGATCATCGCCGACGGCGGCACGCCATGGTGCATCGGGCTTGGTTCGGGCGGCGCCACCGGCTGGCCGGCGACCGACTGGGTCGAAGACATCATGCTGCGCACCCAGACGCCCGAGACCTACGACAAATGGGTGAAGAACGAAATTCCGTTCAACGATCCGGCCGTGGTCAACGCCATCGACATTTTCGGCAAGATCGCGACCGACGACAAGATGGTCGAGGGCGGCGCCAAGGCGGTTGCGGCGACCGATTTCCGCGACAGCCCGAAGGGCCTCTTCTCGGTGCCGCCGAAATGCTATCTGCACCACCAGGCATCGTTCATCCCGACCTTCTTCCCGCAAGGTACCAAGATCGGCGAGGATGCCGACTTCTTCTACTACCCGCCCTACGCCTCCAAGCCCGAGCTCGGCACTCCGGTGCTCGGCGCCGGCACGCTGGCCATGATCACCAAGGATAGCAAGAGTGCCCGCGCGTTCATCGAATTCCTGAAGCTACCGCTCGCTCATGAGATCTGGATGGCACAGGGCGGCTTCGTGACGCCGTTCAAGTCGGTCAACAAGGACGCCTATGCCAGCGACGCGCTGAAGAAGCAGGGCGAGATCCTGGCCAACGCCTCGACCTTCCGCTTCGACGGATCCGACCTGATGCCGGGCAAGATCGGCGCCGGTGCGTTCTGGACCGGCATGATCGACCTGGTCGGCGGCAAGTCCGCCCAGGACGTCGCCACCGACATCCAGAAAAGCTGGGACGCGATCAAGTAAGCGGCCGGCTTGAGTTCCCAATGTGATGCGGTCCGGGCCTCAAAACGGCCCGGATCCTACCCGGTGCTTGGCGTCGCGTCGATTGTCGTGAGTACAATGCATTCCGGCATGACGCGCGCCCAGTGACCTGCTTTTCGGCTGGTCGCGCTCCAGACAACTGAATCGGCGCATGATCCCGTCGCCAAAGCCATTCTCGACTGGCGGATCCGTGCGCGGGGGAGGGACCCATGGCGGCTCAGATTTTTTCGGCGATATTCGTCATCATCATCGGCGTGGGCGGCTGCGTCGCCTATTTCTGGGGCGCCAACAAGGCACTCGACACGATCTTTCCGGCACGCGGCGTTTCCGGCAAGGCGGCGATCAACAATCTGCGCCGGCAGGGGGTGATCCGGCCCTGGCTGTTCGTCGGCCCGGCGATGATTATCCTCACCATCTATCTGATCTACCCGGTGGTGGAGACGCTGAGGCTGTCGTTCCTCGATCGCGGCGGCGCCCATTTCGTCGGCTTGGCCAACTATCAATGGGCGTTCGGCGACCGCGAGTTCCGCAACTCGATCCTCAACAACATTATCTGGCTGGCGGTGGTGCCGGCCGCCTGCACCTTCCTCGGGCTGATCATCGCCGTGCTCACCGACAAGATCTGGTGGGGCACCATCGCCAAGAGCCTGATCTTCCTGCCGCTGGCGATCTCCTTCGTCGGCGCCAGCGTCATCTGGAAATTCATCTACGAGTATCGCGGCGACGGGCAGACGCAGATCGGCCTGCTCAACGCCATCATCCAGTATTTCGGCGGCCAGCCGCAGGTCTGGATATCGCTGCCGTTCTGGAACAATTTCTTCCTGATGGTCATCCTGATCTGGATCCAGACCGGCTTTGCCATGGTCATCCTGTCGTCGGCCTTGCGCGGCATTCCGGAAGAGACGCTGGAAGCCGCCGTCATCGACGGCGCCAACCCTTTCCAGATCTTCTGGAAGATCATGGTGCCGCAGATCTGGGGCACCATCGCCGTGGTCTGGACCACCATCACCATCCTAGTGCTGAAGGTTTTCGACATCGTGCTGACCATGACCAATGGCCAGTGGAACAGCCAGGTGCTGGCCAATCTGATGTTCGACTGGATGTTCCGCGGCGGCGGCGATTTCGGCCGCGGCGCCACCATCGCCATCATCATCATGATCGCGGTCATTCCGATCATGGTCTGGAACATCCGCCAGGCGAACAAAGAGACGGAAGGACATTGAGATGACTGTCTCGACCGGGAAGTCCTTTGTCAGCCGTTTCGGCGTCCATATCGCCGTTTTCATCTTCGTGGCGATCTGGACGATCCCGACGCTCGGCATTCTGGTCTCGTCGCTGCGCGACAAGGACCAGATCATCGCTTCGGGCTGGTGGAACTCGTTCACCAGTTCCAGCCAGACGGAAGCCGGACGGCTGCCGCCCGCCTCGGCGCAGGTCGAGAAGGACGGCAAGTTCGTCCTGCAAGGCAATATCTTCGGCGACGGCCCGGCCCGCAACATCAGCGCCTTCGGCGTCAAGTCGGCAGCGCCGACGCAATATCCCGCCGGCACGACAGCCGATCTCGGCGACGGCGTGACCTTGCAGCTCAATGCCGACGGCAGTTTCGTCATGACCTCGCCGAAGGCTTTCGAAAGCGAACGCGGCCAGCGCGTCTATTACGCCTCGTCGGCGCCGCCGAAATTCACCACCGACAATTACGACACGGTGCTGTTTTCGGAAGGCATCGGCCGCTCCTTCATGAACTCGCTGACCGTCACCATTCCTGCGACCGTCATCCCGATCCTGATCGCCGCGTTCGCCGCCTACGCGCTGGCCTGGATGCGCTTTCCCGGCCGGGCCCTGCTCATCGCCGTCATCATCGGCCTCCTGGTCGTGCCGCTGCAGATGTCGCTGATTCCGCTGTTGAAGCTCTATAACGGCGTCGGCACCTTTTTCGGCGTGCCGTCGAAGACCTATCTCGGCATCTGGCTGGCGCATACCGGCTTCGGCCTGCCTTTTGCCATCTATCTTCTGAGGAGCTATATCGCCGGCCTGCCACGCGAGATCATGGAATCGGCGCGCATCGACGGCGCCAGCGATTTCGAGATCTTCGTCAAGATCGTGCTGCCATTGTCGTTCCCGGTGCTGGCCTCGTTCGCCATCTTCCAGTTTCTCTGGGTCTGGAACGATCTGCTGGTGGCGATGGTTTTCCTCGGTACCGAGGGCGACCAGATCGTGCTGACCGCCAAGCTCAATGCGTTGCTCGGTTCGCGCGGCGGCGACTGGGAGATCCTGACGACATCGGCCTTCGTCACCATCATCGTGCCGCTGATCGTGTTCTTCTCGCTGCAGCGCTATTTCGTCCGCGGGCTGCTTGCCGGCTCGGTGAAAGGAGGTTGAGATCATGCAATCCGCTTTGAAGGCCACCCCGAAGCCCGATCTCGCTATCGATCGCGACTGGTGGCGAGGTGCCGTGATCTACCAGATCTACCCGCGCAGCTATCAGGATTCGAACGGCGACGGCATCGGCGACCTCAGGGGCATGATCGGCCGGCTGCCCTACATCGCCTCGCTCGGTGTCGACGCCATCTGGATCTCGCCATTCTTCAAATCGCCGATGAAGGATTTTGGCTACGACGTGTCGGATTATTGCGATGTCGATCCAATGTTCGGCACGCTGGCCGACTTCGACGCGCTGACCGCCGAGGCGCATCGGCTTGGCCTCAAGGTGATGATCGACGAGGTGCTCTCGCACACCGCCGACATCCATCCCTGGTTCAAGGAAAGCCGTTCGAGCCGCAGCAATCCAAAAGCCGACTGGTACGTCTGGGCGGATGCCAAGCCGGACGGCACGCCGCCCAACAACTGGCTGTCGATCTTCGGCGGCTCGGCCTGGCAGTGGGATACCAGCCGCCAGCAATATTATCTGCATAATTTCCTGGCCGAGCAGCCCGACCTCAATTTCCACAGCCGCGCAGTCCAGGACGCGCTGCTCGACGTCACCCGCTTCTGGCTGGAGCGCGGCGTCGATGGTTTCCGCCTCGATACCATCAATTTCTACTTCCACAGCCAAGGCCTGGAAGACAATCCGCCGCTGCCGCCCGAGCAGCGCAACGACCAGACGGCGCCGGCCGTCAACCCCTACAACTACCAGGACCATCTCTATGACAAGAGCCGGCCTGAAAACCTCGGCTTCCTCGAACGCTTCCGCGCCTTGCTCGACGAATATCCGGCGACGGCCGCGGTTGGCGAGGTCGGCGATTCGCAGCGTGGGCTGGAAGTGGTGGCGGCCTATACGGCCGGCGGCAAGCGCGTGCACATGTGTTACTCCTTCGACTTCCTGGCGCCGGAGAAGATCAGCGCGGCAAAGGTGCGCTCGGTGCTGGAAACCTTCGGCAAGGTGGCCAGCGACGGCTGGTCGTGCTGGGCCTTCTCCAACCATGACGTGATGCGCCCTGCCTCGCGCTGGGCAGCCGGCGAGCCCGACCCGACCGCCTACCTCAAGGTTATCTCGGCGCTGCTGATGTCGTTGCGCGGCTCAGTCTGCATCTATCAGGGCGAGGAGCTCGGGCTTAGCGAGGCCGAGCTCAGCTTTGAGGATCTGCAGGACCCATACGGCATCCGCTTCTGGCCGGAATTCAAAGGCCGCGACGGCTGCCGCACGCCGATGGTTTGGGACGGCGCTGCCCGCAATGGCGGCTTCTCGACGGCAAAGCCCTGGCTGCCGGTGCCCAGCAAGCACCTTGCGCAAGCCGTCAATGTGCAGCAGGGCGACGACGGCTCGCTGCTCGAGCACTACCGGCGCTTCCTGGCTTTCCGCCGCGCCCATCCGGCACTGGCCAAGGGTGATATCGAGTTCATCGAAAGCGAGGGTGACACCGTCGCCTTCACGCGCCGCGAAGGCAACGAGCAGATCGTCTGCGCCTTCAATCTCGGAGCAAAGCCGGCCGAGGTCGATCTTGGCGGCCGCTCACGGCAGCCCTTGCCGGGACACGGGTTTTCGGGACAGACTGGCGCCGGCACTATCCGCCTCGGCGGCTACGGCGCCTGGTTCGGGCGTATCGACTGAATTCAAGGAAGAACTGGAGGGTACCATGGCCGATGTCACGCTAAGGCAAGTGAGGAAATCATATGGCAATCTCAACATTCTGCACGGCGTCGACCTCGACATAAAGTCGGGCGAATTCATCGTCTTCGTCGGCCCCTCTGGTTGCGGCAAGTCGACCTTGCTGCGCTGCATCGCCGGGCTGGAAGAGATCACCTCGGGCGAGCTCAAGATCGACGGCGAGATCGTCAACAACGTGCCGCCGTCGAAGCGCGGCATCGCCATGGTGTTCCAGTCCTATGCGCTCTATCCGCACATGACCGTCTACGACAACATGGCCTTCTCGATGAAGATCGGTAAGGAAAGCAAGGCCGAGATCGACAAGCGGGTGCGCCAGGCGGCCGAGATCCTGCAGCTGACCAAATATCTCGACCGTCTGCCCAAGGCGATGTCGGGCGGCCAGCGCCAGCGCGTCGCCATCGGCCGCGCCATCGTGCGCAATCCCAAGGTCTTTCTGTTCGACGAGCCGCTATCCAATCTCGACGCGGCGCTGCGTGTCGCCACCCGCATCGAGATCGCCAAGCTCAAGGAATCGATGCCGGCCACAACGATGATCTACGTCACCCACGATCAGGTCGAGGCGATGACGCTGGCCGACCGCATCGTGGTGCTGAAGGAAGGCCATATCGAACAGGTCGGCACGCCGATGGAGCTCTACAAGCGGCCCGGCAATCTGTTCGTCGCCCAGTTCATCGGCTCGCCGGCGATGAACATCCTGCCGGCAACCATCGACAGGACCGGCAACCCGACGGTCGTCAGTCATGTCGGCGGCCGCAAGGCAACGGTACCGATCGCAACGCCTGCGTCGGCGAAAGGCGCTGCGGTGAGCTTCGGGGTGCGGCCGGAGGATCTGATGATTGCCACCGGCGCCGACTATTTGTTCGAAGGGACGGTCGATTATGTCGAGCAGCTCGGCGAGGTCCAGCTCGTCTATGTCGACATCGGCCGCGCCGACCTGCCGCTGGTGACCAAGCTGCCGGGCAATGTCGAGGTCAAGCGCGGGGCTACGCTGCGACTGACGGCGGACGCCGGCGACCTGCATATTTTCGACGCGGACGGGCGCTCTTTCGCGCTCCATGAAGCAGAAGCAAAGGCGGCTTGAGGCAGGCGTCTTTTTGGTATGCAAAAAACAAGAGCGGCGGGCATGGCCCGCCGCTCTTGTCTGGAATTCCAGTTCGGCTGTTAGTTATTGCCGAAGAGGTTGCGGTCGGCGCCCTGAGGCGCGGACTTGGGTACATCGCCAGACGAATTCAGCAGCTTGTAGATCGGCGAGTTGCTGTCACGCACCGAATACGTCTGCGTGTTGTCGACATTGGCGGTCGACTGCTTGTTGATGTCGGTCCCGCCAACATTGTCGTTGCGGGCATAAGCACTGCCGGCGGCAATCAAGAGGGCGGCGGCAGCAAGAACAATCTTTTTCATTTTGGGTACTCCTGGATTTCTCGGATCCAGGCGGCGGGCATGCCGCCGCCTTGATGGTGGGATCGGCTGTTAGTTGTTGCCGAAGAGGTTGCGGTCGGCGCCCTCGACGACCGGCTGCTTTTCAGTATGGTCCGACGTCTTGACGGAAGCCGTGTACGAACTATCGACGGAAGGCGCAGGCTGCTTCGCGCCGTTCGAACCATAATTGTCGCTAGCGGCGAAAGCGCTGCCGGTGATGGCCAAAACGGCGGCGGCAGCAAGAACGATCTTTTTCATCTTAATACTCCTGAATTTTTCAAATCCCCGGACGGCGGATATGCCCGCCGCCCTGATGTTGGGATCGGCTGTTAGTTGTTGCCGAAGAGGTTACGGTCGGCGCCCTGGACAGGCTGCTCGTCAGCATGAGCCGGCTTCTGAATGGAAGCCGTATACGAGCTGTCGACCGAAGCGGCAGGCTGGTTCGCACCCTTGGAACCAAAGTTGTCGCTGCCAGCAAAGGCGCTGCCGGTGATGGCCAAAACGGCGACGGCGGCAAGAGCGATCTTTTTCATTTTAGTACTCCAGTATCTTAGTTTTCCGTCCGTCTAGCGGCGTGTCTTGGGAGGAATTCGCGTCGTCCGGACAGCCCCGATGTGGGAAAGCCAACGGCCAGTTTCCAATCACGAAGTTGTTTGGTGTGGACCAAGTTTCTACACCTTGAAATTGTGCCAGGGATTCCCCTCGCCACAATTTTACTATTTCAAATCAATCAGATAACGCATAGTCTCAGTCTGGATGCAAGCGAGTTGGGGAGGCAGCGTTCACAGCGTCCTGCACGCATTGTCAACAGAAACGAACCGTTCGGTTCGATTTTTTAAACCGATAAAAGTCGCAGCCGCGGTTGTTTGTCGAATCGTTAACCATTTCAGCCAAATGCGGCCTCGCCGTTCTGCGGTTTTCGGCCCGTTTATGCCGGCAGCGAAGGCAGCAACCGGGCAAGCAGAACCGGGTCAGACCCCGTAACGTTCGGTGCGGATGAGAGCCGCAGGCACGCCGGCATCGATCAGTGCCTCGGCGGCGGCCGTCACGAATGCGTTCGAGCCGCAGACAAAGGCGAGCTTCGGTGGCGCAGGCAGCCTCGTCATGGCTTGCACCATCATCGCGGCGTCGATCCGCCGCGCATAATCCGCCGGACGGCGTGCCGGCTCGCGCGTCAGCGTCAGCACCAGGTCGAAGCCATCCCGGCGCTCGGCGAGGTCGATCAACTCGTCGCGAAAGATCACCTCGTCCCAGACCCGCGCCGAAAACACCAGGGCGGTGGCGACCAGCGATCCCCGCATCGCCCGGTGACGGACCATCGACATCAGCGGCACCACGCCCGACCCACCGCCGACGAGCAGGAGCGGTCCGCCATCGTCGTCGGACCAGACGAAATGGCCGCCGAGCGGCCCGCGCAACTCGACCTCGTCGCCCACCGCCGCGATCTCGTGAAAGAACGGCGAGACCTCGCCGTCCTCGAGTTTTTCAATCGCCAGCTCGATGGTCTCGCCGGTCTCCGGCGCCGAGGCGATGGAATAGGAGCGGCGCGCCTGATAGCCGTCCGGCGCCGTCAGCCTGACATCGACATGCTGCCCGGCCCGATAAGCGAAGGGCCGCGATGGCTGCAGGAAAAAGCTGGTGACGCGCGGCGTGCGCTTTTGGATGCGGGTGATGGTGACCGTTTGCCAGGGCGACTGCGCCGCCGGTGCGTCGCTCATGGATCGTTCGTGTAGCGCTGCTCGCGCCACGGGTCGCCATAGATATGATAGCCTCGCAATTCCCAGAAACCCGGCTCGTCGCGCTCGGTGAACTGCAGCCCGTTCAGCCATTTGGCCGATTTCCAGAAATAGAGATGCGGAACGAGCAGCCGTGCCGGGCCGCCATGGTCGGGGGTGATCGGCCTGCCCTCGTAAAGCAGCGCCACCATCGCCTTGCCGCCGGTGAGATCCTTCGTCGGCACGTTGGTGGAATAGCCGTCGAAACCCAGCGCCAGCGTGAAGGCGGTGGGCGGCTCGATGCCGGCGTCGGCAAGGATGTCGTCGACCAGCACGCCGTGCCACGCCGTGTCGAACTTGGTCCATGCGGTGACGCAATGGATGTCGCGCGTCATCTTGGTCAAGGGCAGCGCGTTGAACTCGGCCCAGTCCCACTTCTTGATCGGCCGCGGCCCGTGCTTAAGCGTGAACGACCAATCCTCGGTGCGCACATGCGGCGTCGGGCCGGCCGACAGGACCGGGAAACCTTGCTCGAGATATTGCCCCGGCGGGATACGTGCATCCGTATCCGTCGGCGGCTTTCGTCCGGAAGAGAAGCCTCGGGTAACCATCGAGAATATCCGTTTGCGCAAGGTCCGATCGACCTTTGTCAGTTTTCTCGAAGACGCGCGCGCGGGCAACCGAAATCTTGGCTCCGGCCTGGCGGCAATGCTCTACATCGATCTTGGCAGCGCGGCGCCCGCCTCAGCCACTGCCGAAGGGGACGGCGACAAACATCTGGGCGTCGCCACGCTCGACAAGCAGCAGCACCGATTTCTTGCCGGATTTGGCGGCCTGCACAATCGCCTGGTTAGCCTGCCTGGCGCTCCTCACCGGATGCTGGTCGACGGCGACGATGATGTCGCCGGGCTGGATGCCGGAAGCCGATGCCGCCTTGTTCGGGTCGACGCGCTCGACCAGCGCGCCGTGCTGGTTGCCCAGGTTCATTGCCTGGCGAACATCCGGGGTGACATCCGTCAGGCCGAGGCCGAGCGCCGGTGCGCGAAGGCCCTGCCCCGTCGACGGCTGACCCTGATCGCCGGTCACCGATCCCGTCGTCATGTCGTCCTCGTTGCGCCCGACCTCGACGGAGATCTGCAGGCTTTGCCCCTTGCGCCAGACATTGAGGGTTTCCCTCGTACCGGGCGCAATTTCGGCGACGGCGCGCGACAGGTCCCTTGGATCCTTTATGTCCTGGCCGGCGAAGCTGGTGATGACGTCGCCGGTCTCGATGCCGGCCTTGGCGGCCGGCGATCCGTCGCTGACCTGCGCGACCAGCACGCCGGCGGGGTGGTCGAGGCCGATGGCGCTCGCCATGTCAGGCGTCACCGGCTGGATCTGGACGCCGAGATAGCCGTACTGGATGGAGCCGCCTTTCATCAGCTTGGCGACGACCTTTTGCGCCTGGTCCGAGGGGATGGCGAAGCCGACGCCGACGCTGCCGCCATTCGGCGAAAAGATCACCGTGTTGATGCCGACGACATTGCCGTTCACATCCGTCAGCGGGCCGCCGGAATTGCCCCGGTTGATCGGCGCGTCGATCTGGATGAAGTCGTCAAACGGCCCGCTATGCAGGTCGCGGCCGCGCGCCGAAACGATGCCGGCCGTGACCGTGGTGCCAAGGCCGAAAGGATTGCCGAAAGCGAGCACCTGGTCGCCCGGCATGAGCTTGTCGGAATCGCCCCATTTGACGGTCGGCAAGGGCTTGCCGGACTTGACCTTGAGCACGGCAAGATCGTTCTTGGCGTCATGGCCGATCAATTTGGCGGGAAGCTCGGTGCCGTCGTCGAGCGTCACCTTGATCGACTGGGCGCCGTCGACGACGTGATTGTTGGTGACGATTGTGCCGTCGTCGCCGACGATGAAGCCCGAACCGAGAGCCTCGGTGCGCGGCGCCTGCTCCGGCGGTGTCTTGGGGGCGGGCTGCCCCTGGTCATCGAAGAAATGGCGGAAATAATCGTCGAAAGGCGAGGTTCCGCCAAAGGGAGAGGCGTCGCTCATGGTGTCCGGCTGTTGAGCTTTCATGACCGTCGTGATGGTCACCACCGCCGGTTTGTCGGCCGCCACGACCGGCGCGAACGAGCCGCTCGGCGCCGTCATGCCGGTGACCGGAGGGGTCACTGTTGCCGCCAGGACAGCATTCAGCCTGGGAGCGAGAGGCAGGGCGAAGGGGCTGACGATCAGCGCGGCGCCCAGCAGAGCGGCGACGCGATGTCTGCGAAGGGTCTGGATTGGTGACATGGCCGTTGTCCGGGCGAGAGATTGGTGGAGCGCCGCAACGTTCCGTCACCGGAACGATTCACTGGCGTGTCGGTCGTCGGCCTTGCCTGTCTCGCCTGTCACGGCAGCCGACCGGATCGACAGCCCCGCATCTAGGGCGCCAATCGTGGTTTCCAGATAATATTACGAAGATTTAATTTCCGGCTGGCAGCCGCCTTGCGCGTTGGCGCCGAAGCCCTAAACCAAAAACCCGCCTCGCGGCGGGTCGTTGGGGCGAATGATCACCATATCCAGATTAGTAGCATAGCTGCCGGCACAAAGCAAGAACAAAATAGCTGCCCAAGACAAATCCCTTCAGGTTCGCCGCCGCCGCCTCACTGCCCCGCTAAGGCTTGCTATGCCGCTGTCCCGTCGGTCCGGCGGAGATAGGCGGTGGCGATCTCGCGCATCCGCCTGCCGTCGAAGCTCGGTCCATGACCGCCGTGGCCGATGCGGATCGGCAGCTCGAGCAGGCGTTGCATCGTGCGGCGGTAGGCGGCGCGATCGGAATCCGGCAGGTCGTCGATCAGCATGGCGTCGTAGATGGCGTCGCCGGCGAAGAACAGGCCGTCTGCCTCGTCGAACAGCGCGATCGAATCCGGAGAGTGGCCGGGCAGATGCAGGACGCGCAATTGCCGGTCGCCAAGATCAACCACATCGCCCTCGTCCAGCGTTCGGGTTAGCGCCGCCGGTGGAATCCTGTAGTCGGCCGCCTTCCAGCCCTTTGCCGGCAGCCTGGAGACGGCGCCTTCCAGATCGTGGAACATGTAGGCGTAGGTCACCGCCTCATCCATGCTGTCGAACTGCGCGGCGCTGTGGCTCGGCCCTGCTCGCAACGGAAACTCGTGCAGCGAGCCGACATGGTCGAGATGGATGTGCGTGGCGACGACGAGCAGCGGCTTGCCGGCCGGCGTGTCGATCTCAGGCGCCAGCGGGCAGATCCCCATGCCGGTGTCGACCAGCAGGTCGACGTCGCGGCCGCGCAAATGCCAGATGTTGGCGCGCACGAATTCGTGCACGAAGGGCTCGGTCAGCATCGTCGTCTCTGCATCGACGATGGTTTTGCTGAACCAGCTGTCCATCAGATCAAGCCGCATCAGACGAACGGCTTGCCGACCTTGTACTTTTGCGGAACCAGCCGCTTCAGATAGGCCATGCCCGCATCGGACAGCCGGTTGACATCGGGCAGCATGAAATCATCCGGCATATGGCGCGTCTTGCCGGCGACGTTCTTCAGCGGCACCTTCTTCAGCACGGTTTTCTTGCCGTCATATTGCAGCGCCACCGAACCGCCGCCCTCGTCGGCCACCGTGACCGCGAAGGCGCCGGCATCGAAGGCCTCCTGCGCGTCGACCGCGCTGATGGCGCCGACATAGCCGCGCGGCATGTAACCGAGCGCATCGACGCGCGCCCGCTTGCCCGGCAGCCCTTCGGCGAGTGCGCGCTCCAAGGCTGCCGGCAGGTCGCTGCCCGACAGCTTGACGTTGCCGTGCTGGTCGCGCTCCAGCCTTTCCGGCGGCACCAGGCTTTCGACCAGCGCCTTGCCGTCGGCGGTGCTGACACCTTCGGAGACGGCAACGATGCAGCGCTTGTGGCGGTCGAGCGTGGCGCGCACGTCGTCGATGAAACCTGCCGCCGAGAACGGCCGCTCCGGCACGTAGACGAGATGCGGGCCGCTGTCCTGATCGAGCTGCCATGCCGCGGACGCGGCCGTCAGGAAACCGGCATGCCGCCCCATGACGATGCCGACATAGATGCCGGGCAAAGCGCGGAAATCGAGATCGACCGAAAGGAATGCGCCGGCGACGAACTCGGCCGCCGACATGAAGCCGGGCGTGTGATCGTTCTCCTCGAGATCGTTGTCGATGGTTTTCGGCGCGTGCACGAAGGCGATCTTGCCGCCGGCGGCGTCGGTCAGGATCTGCTGCGTGCCCGACGTGTCGTTGCCGCCGATATAGATGAAGACGTCGGCGCCGGCTTTCTTCAAGCCGTTGAGGATGAGGTCGCAATAGGCGGCATCCGGCTTGTCGCGCGTCGAACCAAGCGCGGCGCTCGGTGTCGCCGCGATCAGCCGCAGGCGGTCCTCGGGAATGGCGGAAAGATCGACGTAATTGCCGTCACGAATGCCGCGCACGCCGTGGATGGAACCAAGGACCTTGGCGCCGGGATGCCGCTTGCGGATTTCGAGCGTGGCGCCCACCACCGTCTGGTTGATGACGGCGGTCGGGCCGCCGCCTTGCGCGATCACAAAAGTTCCGGTCATTGTTCACGTCTCCCGGGCGATGAAAATCGCAGGCACATTCGCCTGTCTTGCGGCATCGCGCAACGGCAGAGTGATCACTGAAAGCGAAGCCGCCGTTCAGACGACGACGACCGGATTCTTCTTGGAGACGCGGCTGTAGAGATCGATGATGTCCTGGTTGATCAGGCGCACGCAGCCCGACGACATCGCCTGGCCGATGCTCCACCATTCGGGCGAGCCGTGGATGCGGTAGCCGGTGTCGCTGCCGTTCTGATAGATGTAGAGGGCACGCGCGCCGAGCGGATTGTCGAGGCCGCCCGGCTGTCCGCTTTGCCATTTCACCAGTTCCGGCCTGCGGGCGATCATTTCGGGCGGTGGGGTCCAGACCGGCCATTCCTTGCCGTACTGGATGTTGGCGCGGCCGGACCAGCGGAACCCGTCCTTGCCGATGCCGACGCCGTAACGGATCGCCTCGCCGCCGGGCTGCACCAGATAGAGCAGCCGCTCCTGCGAGTGAACGACAATGGTGCCGGGCTGCTCGCCGGTCGGATCGACGACGATCTGGCGGCGGAACTCCGGCTTGACCTTGAGATAGGGCACTTCCGGCACGTTGAAGCCACCGTCGGTGAGCGAAGCGTACATCACGTCGGGGCTAGTGATGTTCTTGTCGACGCTGATGCTCGGACGGACCGGCCGGATCGAGCCGGTGGTGACGTCGTCGAGCTGGAGCGACGGCAGATCCAGCGTCTGGCTGCAGCCGGCGACGCCGAGCAGCGCTAGCGCACCGGCGCCGGACAGCACCGTGCGGCGGGAAAGCTGTATTTCGGTTTCGATTGCGTCGCCGGTGTGCGGCAGCGACAGACCTTGCGGCAACTCACGCATTTACCCAAACCCTACGCTATCGGCGGGAAACACGGTCCGGCCGGATAGCAGGCATTTTCACCAATCATGGTTGAAAAAGCGTGAAGGCCAGCCGCCTGGCGTTAACGAGGGGCTTTTTCGATTCTTGCCTCTTTACATCTTCGCGGGGCCAAGGATTTATCCTCCTCTTTGAGCTCAAGGAGAAGAAAATGTTTTTCGAAAACTGGGCCGCGTTTGCCGCCGCCTCGGCAATCCTTCTGGTCATCCCGGGCCCGACCATCTTGTTGGTGGTGTCCTATGCGCTCGGCCAGGGCTGGCGCACCGCGCTGCCGATGGCAGTCGGCGTGGCGCTCGGCGACTTCACCGCGATGACACTGTCGATGCTGGGCATCGGCGCGCTGCTGGCGGCGTCGGCCACCATATTCACGGTGCTGAAGGTGATCGGCGCCTTCTATCTGATCTATCTCGGCATCAAGCTGTTTCGCGCCGGCGGCGCGCTCCGGGCCGAACCGCGCACCGATGCGGTGTCATCGGCCAAGATGACGGCGCATGCCTGGCTGGTTACCGCGCTCAATCCGAAAAGCATCACCTTTTTCGTCGCCTTCCTGCCGCAGTTCCTCGACCGGCATGCGGATTTCTGGACACAGATGCTGATTTTCGAGACGACCTTCCTGACGCTCGCCTTCGCCAATGCCTTCGGTTATGCGCTGATCGCGGCAAGAGCGCGCAACGTGGTGCGCAACTCGAAGGCGATCCGCATCTTCAATCGCACCGGCGGCACGCTGCTGGTCGGCGCCGGCATCGCCACAGTGGCGATGCGATCGGGCAACTGAGGACAGACCATGGCGGTCAGCGATGCATTCGGCTTGACACTGTCCGGCGCGACGGAGGCCTGGCTCTCGTCCTACAGCCGGGCTGTGCGCGAATTGCAGTGCTTCATCGGCGATCCGGTCGGTTCCATTGACCGGGCAATCGCCGACGATCCCGGCTTCGTCATGGCGCATGTGTTCAAGGGTTATCTCTTTGGCCTCGCCACCGAGCGAGAGGCGACGGCGGTGGCCAAGGCATGTCACGAGGCAGCGCTGCCGCTTGCCGCGACGACACGCGAGCAGGCGCATGTCGCCGCCCTTGGGTACCTTGCGGACGGACACTGGCACGAGGCCGCCCGCGTGCTGGAGGACATCGCCATCGAGTTTCCGCTCGATGCGCTGGCGCTGCAGACCGGCCACCAGATCGACTTCTTCACCGGCAATGCCCGTATGCTGCGCGACCGCATCGGCCGCGCGCTGCCGTCCTGGCAGAGTGGCATGCCGGGCTACCACGCCATACTCGGCATGCAGGCCTTTGGGCTGGAGGAAATGGGCGACTACGCGCGTGCCGAAAGGCTTGGCCGCACGGCGGTCGATCTCGAGCCGCGCGACGGCTGGGCCCAGCATGCGGTGGCCCATGTCATGGAGATGCAGAGCCGGCAGAAGGACGGCATTCTGTGGATGCGCGCCAATCCTGAAGCGTGGACGCGGGAAAGCTTCCTGCAGGTGCACAATTGGTGGCATCTGGCGCTGTTCCATTATGATCTCGGCGAGACCGACGAGGTGCTGGCGCTCTACGACGGGCCCATCTATGGCGAGCGCTCGACGCTGGCGCTCAACATGGTCGATGCCTCGGCGATTCTGTGGCGGCTGCATCTCGGCGGCGTCGATGTCGGCGCGCGCTGGACTGCGCGCCCCGCCAACTGGTTGCCCAAGGCCAGCGCCGGCCATTATGCCTTCAACGACGCCCACGCGATGATGGCGTTCGTCGGCGCCGGCCTCGACGCGCCGGCCCGCGGCTTGCTCGAGGCGCAGCGCGAGGCGATGCAGGGTAAAGACGACAACGCTGCTTTCACCCGGGATGTCGGCCATCCCCTGACGCTCGCCATCAAGGCATTCGGCGAGGGCAATCATGCCGAGACGATACGCCTGATCCGGCCGATCCGGGCAATCGCCCATCGCTTCGGCGGCAGCCACGCCCAACGCGACGTCATCGACCTGACGCTGATCGAGGCGGCCTTGCGTTCCGGTGATGGCGCGCTGGCGAGGGCGCTTGCGGCGGAACGCGCGCTGGCACGGCCGGACAGCCCGTTGTCGGCACTGTTTTCACGGCGCGCAACCGCTCTCGCGGCGAATTGACCAAGACTAAATCTTGCCTTAAAAACTGCCCCGGCCAGATTTTTTCGAGTGTCGAAAAAATCTTCGCGTGTTGACCGGGGTGCGTTTCCGGCGGCACGATTGCCGGGATATCTTCGCCGCCCGTGTCGCAGGACTGGGCGGGGAAGCAAGGAAGACCGTCGCCGCCAGGCATGACGGACATGGGAGGAAACATGTATCTCGGCCTCGATCTCGGCACGTCGGGCGTCAAGGCGCTGCTGATCGATGCAAGGCAGAGCATCGTCGGTTCCGGCCATGCGCCGCTCGACGTGTCGCGCCCGCATCCCGGCTGGTCCGAACAGAACCCTGCCGACTGGATCGGCGCCTGCGAAGCCGCGATCGCCGAGCTGAAAGGCACGCATTCGAAGGAACTCGCGGCGGTCAAAGGCATCGGCCTTTCCGGCCATATGCATGGCGCCACCCTGCTCGATGCCGCCGACCAGGTGCTGCGCCCCTGCATCCTTTGGAACGACACACGCAGCCACGCCGAGGCGGCCGCGCTCGATGCCGACCCGCGCTTTCGCAAGCTGACCGGCAACATCGTCTTTCCCGGTTTCACCGCGCCAAAGCTCGCCTGGGTCAGGAACAACGAACCGGCTGTTTTCGCCAAGGTGGCAAAGGTCCTGCTGCCGAAGGACTTTTTGCGGCTCTGGCTCGCCGGCGAGCATATTTCGGAAATGTCGGATTCGGCCGGCACGTCGTGGCTCGATGTCGGCAGACGAGCCTGGTCCGCCGAACTGCTCGCCGCCACGTCGCTCGACGAAAGGCAGATGCCGTCATTGGTCGAAGGCACGGGCAAGGCCGGTGCCTTGCGCAGCGAATTGGCTGCGAAATGGGGCATGCAGGCGGGTATCCCGATCGCCGGCGGCGCCGGCGATAACGCGGCCTCGGCCTGCGGCATGGGCACGGTCGGCGCCGGCCAGGCTTTCGTCTCGCTCGGCACGTCGGGCGTGCTTTTTGCCGCCAATGCCTCCTATCTGCCCAATCCGGAAAGCGCGGTGCACACATTCTGCCACGCACTGCCCGGCACCTGGCACCAGATGGGCGTCATCCTGTCGGCAACCGATTCACTCAACTGGCTGTCGGGGATCGCTGGAAAAAGCGCCGGCGAGTTGACCGCCGAACTCGGCGATGTGCTGCAGGCGCCGACTGGCGTCTCGTTTTTGCCCTATCTCTCAGGGGAACGGACGCCGTACAATGATTCGGCCATTCGTGGCGCGTTTACCGGGCTTGCCCACGAGTCTGGCCGCGTGGCGCTGACCCAGGCGGTGCTCGAAGGCGTCGCCTTCGCCTTCCGCGACAGCCTCGACGCGCTGGCCAAAGCCGGCACGACGCTGACCCGGGTAACGGCGATCGGCGGCGGCTCGCGTTCGCGCTACTGGCTGAAGGCCATCGCGACAGCGCTTGGCCTGCCCGTCGATATTCCAGCCGACGGCGATTTCGGCGCCGCCTTCGGTGCGGCCCGGCTTGGCCTGATCGCGGCGACCGGTGCCGATCCGCGCGCCGTGTGCACGGCGCCGGCGACAGACACCACGGTCGAGCCGGTCGCCGCCCTCGGCGATGCCTATGCGGATGCTTACCAGCGCTACCGGGCGCTTTATCCGGCGATCAGGAGCGCCACGGCGTGAGCGGATTCCCGCCCTCGCCGCGGCCCGCCGAGAAGGCCTCACTGCGCCGGCACCTTGTCGAGAAAGCCGGTGATGCTTTTCAGCCGGCCATTTTCGATGACGCCGATATCTGTGCCTTCGATGACGGACTCGGTGCCGTCCGGCCCGAGGTTCCACGAGAAGCGGATGGTATCGGCGAAGCCGTCCGGCTTGCCTTTCAGCGAGAACCTGAAGCCGGCGAAGCGCTGCTGCACGCCTTCGATCAGCGCGGCGATGCCGTCATGGCCGTCGCCCTGCATGATCGGATCGCGGTAGCCGGCGTCCTCGGTGAAGGCCGCCTCGAGCAAGGCTTTCCTGCGTGCGGCGTCGCTCTCGTTCCAGGCGGCGATGTAGTTTTCGGCAATGGTGTTGAGGTCGGTCATGGTCTGTCTCCTTCGTTGAGTGGCTTTGACATGAGCCTTTTCGACCAGCGCCAGCGCGAAACCAATTACGCCTGAGGTAATCAGGCCGAACCATGCGAGAGGAAAAGAACATGACCAGCGGTTTTTTCGGCGACATCCAACAGATCAAATACGAGGGACCGGATTCGACCAATCCGCTGGCCTACCGGTTCTACAATCCCGACGAGATCGTCGCCGGCAAGCGGCTCGAAGACCATCTGCGCTTTGCCGTCGCCTATTGGCATTCCTTTGCCTGGCCGGGCGGCGATCCGTTCGGCGGTCAGACCTTCGACCGGCCGTGGTTTCCGAAGGCCGGCGGTGTCGACACGATGGAACTGGCCAAGCTCAAGGCCGACGTCGCCTTCGAGATGTTTTCGCTGCTGGGCGCGCCTTATTTCTGCTTCCACGATGCCGATGTGCGGCCTGAGGGCCGGGACTTTTCCGAAAGTGCGGCGCGGCTCGACGAGATCGCCGACTATTTCTCGGGAAAGATGAAGCAGACCGGCGTCAAGCTGTTGTGGGGTACGGCGAACCTGTTCTCCAACCGCCGCTTCATGTCGGGCGCCGCCACCAATCCCGATCCGGATGTCTTTGCCTATTCGGCGGCGACGGTGAAACACTGCATCGACGTCACCAAGCGGCTGAACGGCGAGAACTACGTGCTGTGGGGCGGCCGCGAGGGCTATGAGACACTGCTCAACACCGACCTTGGGCGCGAGCAGGAACAGGCCGGCCGTTTCCTCAACCTGGTCGTCGACTACAAGCACAGGATCGGCTTCGAAGGCACCATCCTGATCGAGCCGAAGCCGCAGGAGCCGACCAAGCACCAGTATGATTACGACGTCGCCACCGTCTATGGCTTCCTCAAGCGTTTCGGACTGGAGAAAGAGGTCAAGCTCAACATCGAGCAGGGCCACGCCATCCTGGCCGGCCATTCGTTCGAGCATGAACTGGCGCTGGCCAATGCGCTGGGCATCTTCGGCTCGATCGACATGAACCGCAACGACTACCAATCGGGCTGGGATACCGACCAGTTCCCCAACAATGTGCCGGAGATGGCTCTCGCCTACTACCAGGTGCTGCAGGCAGGCGGCTTCAAGACCGGCGGCACCAATTTCGACGCCAAGCTCAGGCGCCAGTCGCTCGATCCGCAGGATCTACTGATTGGCCATGTCGGCGGCATGGATTGTTGCGCTCGCGGCCTCAAGGCGGCAGCGCGCATGGTCGAGGACAAGGCGCTGTCCGCCCCGCTCGCCGAGCGCTATGCCGGCTGGGATTCGGCCGAGGCCAAGGCGATGCTTGCCGGCAAGCGCACGCTGGAGGAAATCGCCGAGCGCGTCGTCAAGGAAAAGATCGAGCCGCAGCCCAGATCCGGCCGCCAGGAATTGCTCGAGAACATCGTCAACCGGTACGTCTGAGGCGTACCGATTCGTGGCTGCATTGACTTTCCGCGGGGCTGAAACCGACGACAAGGTTTGCCCCGCGCAAAACTTGCACGGCCTGTCCGCTGACCGGGTCTGGCGCTTGGCTTAGCCATGATCGAGGCCTCTCAGGTGGGCGCAGAACATGTCGGCCATGGCGTCGGCGTAGGCTTCGATCTCCGCGGAGGTTCGGGGCGCCTCCGAGAACTGCTTTCCCACCGTACTGAGCGTCGTCATGACCAGGTCGCCGGCCAATTCGCGAGTCACTTGCGCGGCGTTGGGCAACGCCTCCTGCATGAAGAGCTGGATGGTGCGGTCTCCGGACGCCCTTGCCACCTGCGCCTCGGGCGCGTCGCGGTAAAGCGGCGCGGCGTCGTCGAGCGCCACACGCACCGCGGCCTCGTCATACTCCGAGCGAAGGAAGGCGTGGACCAGGCCGCGCAGCCTTTCAAGTGGCGGTTTTCTGACATCCTCGAGGATGTCGCGCAGCAAACCGGTCGTCTGCCGCCATTCGTCGCTCTGGAGCCGGAACAGGATCGCCGCCTTGTTCGGAAAATACTGATACAGCGATCCGACACTGACACCGGCCTTCTCGGCCACCCGCGCCGTGGTGAAGCGCTGCGCGCCTTCTTTCGCCAAAACCTGAACAGCAGCCTGCAAAATCGCAGCGACGAGCTCTGCCGAGCGGGCCTGCTTGGGCTGTTTTCGCGAGGAAATCCGCGGACTTCGGTGATCGCTCATTGAGAGGCGCGCCAATGCGATTAGTGAATGCGAATGATTAGTCGTATTTTGAATGGCGCACAAGAACGCATTCAATTTTGACTGGAGACCGATATGACCACACTGACGAAAAAGCCGCTCGCGCCCCTGCTGGACCGCCTGTTCGAGGAAGCCGCTGCGGCAACGAGCCCTGCAGTGGCGGAGCTCTCCGCCGAGGAGCGGAGCCGCCTCATTCGGAGCAAGACCGAATACCTCGATTTCTATGGGCGGCTAAGGGACCTCTGGCTTCCCGTCTCGCGAGAGACCGGCACGCTGCTCTACATGCTGGCACGAGGCAGCGGCGCCAGGACGATCGTTGAATTTGGAACCTCGTTCGGCATTTCGACCCTGCACCTTGCCGCAGCGTTGCGGGACAATGGCGGCGGCCGCCTGATCACCAGCGAGTTCGAGCCGTCCAAGGTGGCGCGCGCGAGGAGTAATCTGACAGCAGGCGGTCTCATTGACATGGTGGAAATCCGCGAAGGAGACGCGCTGCAAACATTAAGCGTCGATCTTCCCGAAACCGTCGACCTGCTTCTGCTCGACGGCGCCAAAGCGCTCTATCCCGAGATCTTGAGTCTGGTTGAAAACCGCCTCAGGCCGGGCGCCTTCGTCGTTGCCGACAACGCCGATCTTTGCCCCGAATACCTCGAGCGGGTGCGCTCGACAGGGAGTGGCTACATGTCCACGCCGTTCGGCGAGGATGTTGAACTGTCGATGCGGCTTGGCTGAAGCACCGCCTGACCTGCCGGAACGATCGTGCCCAAGATGGGCGGCGGCGGACAAAACTTTGCCCGGCATCGCCCATCAATTGCCTCGCTCTTGCCTTCAAACAGCCGTCACGAACCTCCTATATTGTGGTTCGTGGCGGGAATCAGAAAGAAGGAGGCGAAACGATATGCAGCACGAACGCGAAATCGACGCCCTGCTCTCATCTGGCGAGGCCGGATCGATCATCGACCGGCTGATGGCGCTGCCGCACCCGAAGCAAGGTGCGTTGAGTGCAAACGAATGGGATCGCGCGGTCGCCAGCCGCTTCGAGACCCATCTTGCGAGACAGATGCGCTCGCAGATCGACGGCAACAGCGACCGCCAGGACGCTGCCTGATCCCCACTACCCCTGGCGCAGCCTGACCGGCGCTTCGCCGAACGCTCTTGAAAACGCTCTGGAAAATGCCGCGGCGGACGAAAACCCCGTTCGCCCGGCAATGTCCGCCATGGCGATGCGCGTATCGACCACCAGCCGGCGCGCGGCGCCGAGGCGCAGCCTGAGGTAATAAGCGCCGGGCGTTTCGCCGATCGACTTGCGAAAGATGCTTTCCAGCGTCCGTGCCGTCACCCCGGCGCGCTTTGCCACTGCGGCTACGGTCAGCGGCTGGTCGACATGCGCTTCCATCAGCCGGATGGCTTGCGCCAGCCTGGGATCGTAGCCGTCAAGACGACCGAGCGAAACCAACGGCTGCGCGTCGGTCGCGGCGCGCGCCTGGTCGTAGATGAAGACGCTCGCGACATCGAGCGCCACGGCCATGCCGAGCCGCGTGCGGATCAGATGCAGCATCAGGTCGAAGGTCGGCGAGGCGCCGCCTGTGGTGAACACCGGGCCGTCGATGACGTAGCGGTCGGGTCGCACGTCGATGCCAGGAAAGGCCGAAGAGAAATCCTCCATGTCCTCCCAATGGGTGGTGGCGCTGCGCCCTTCCAGCAGACCCGCGCGCGCCACCAGCCACGTTCCCGCCTCGACGCCGCCGCAGGCGCGTGCCGCGCGCGCCGCCCGGCGCAGTCCGGACAGCAGGGCCGATGTGGCGTAGTTCTGCGTGCCGAAGCCGGCGACGACGACCAGCATATCGGTTGCGTCAGCCGCATCGAAGCGGCCGCTGACCGCCACCGGCAGGCCGCATGTGGTGACCGGCGCCTCGCCTGTGACCGAGACCAGCCTGAAATCGAACAGCGTCTCACCGGCAATGCGGTTGGCGGCGCGCAAGGGATCGACAGCCGAGGCGACGCACATGATCGACGAGCCGGAGAATACCAGCAGCGTTACCTTGAGCGGCAAACGCTCAGCCCGAAAGATCGTCGGTTTTTCGTTTTTCGTCACACGATCTTCGTAAAACGCAAAACAGTTTCCGGCAAGTCAGGCATTCTTGCCCTACGTTCTATTGGGAGAGAGTCCGATGCCGCTTGCGATGAACCGTGAGGTCTTCATTACCTGTGCCGTGACCGGGTCCGGCAGTTCGCAGGACCGTAGCCCGCATGTGCCGCGATCGCCCAAGCAGATCGCCGATTCGGCCATCGAGGCAGCAAAGGCAGGGGCTGCGATCGTCCACTGCCATGTGCGCGATCCCGAGACCGGCAAGCCTAGGCGCGACGTGCATCTTTATCGCGAAGTAACGGAGCGCATCCGCGCGGCAGACGTCGACGTGGTTTTGAACCTGACCGCCGGCATGGGTGGCGACATGGTGTTCGGCCCGCCGGAAAAGCCGCTGCCGCTGAACGAAAAAGGCACGGATATGGGCGGTGCCAGCAACCGCATGGAGCATGTGCGCCAGTGCCTGCCGGAAATCTGCACGCTCGACTGCGGCACCATGAATTTCGCCGAGGCCGACTATGTCATGACCAACACGCCCGGCATGCTGCGCGCCATGGGCGGCATGATGACGGCGCTCGGCGTCAAGCCGGAGATCGAGGCCTTCGACACCGGCCATCTCTGGTTCGCCAAGCAACTGGTCGAGGAAGAAGTGCTGAAGCCCGACGCCTTGGTGCAATTGTGCATGGGCGTGCCGTGGGGGGCGCCGGACGACCTCAACACCTTCATGGCCATGGTCAACAATGTGCCGTCGACCTGGAACTGGTCGGCCTTCGCCATCGGCCGCAATCAGATGGCCTATGTCGCGGCCGCGGTGCTGGCCGGCGGCAATGTCCGCGTCGGGTTGGAGGATAATCTCTGGCTCGACAAGGGCGTGCTCGCGACCAATGCGCAGCTGGTCGAGCGGGCGGTCAGCATCGTGTCGAATATGGGCGCCAGGGTCATCGGCCCGGATGAGGTGCGCAAGAAGCTGAACCTGACGAAGCGCGCACCGCTTTGAAAAGCCGGTAGCTGGTTGGGAGGAGCCGCCGATGAAGACCGTGAAATTCACTGCGATGAAGGACGGCGACCGCGAGGATTATGCCTTCCTCACCGAGCACGAGATCGACTATGCGGCAAAGACCGGCGAGCGGTTGCTCGACGCCCTAGTCCAGCTCGACGAAGGGCTGTCGGGCTACAAGATCACCCGGCTCGGCCATTCGCTGCAAGCGGCGACGCGGGCCTGGCGCGACGGCGCCGACACCGACTGGATTGCCTGCGCGCTGCTGCACGATATCGGCGACATCTATGCACCCTATAATCACGACGAGTATGCGGCGTCGATCCTGAAGCCTTTTGTGCGCGAGCAATGCACCTGGGTGGTGGAAAAGCACGGCGATTTCCAGCGCCTCTATTACGCCCACCACCTCGGCGGCAATCCGCACGCCCGCGACCGTTTCGCCGGGCACATGTATTTCGACGATTGCGATGAGTTTTGCGAGCGCTGGGACCAGTCGAGCTTCGACCCGGATTACGAGACATTGCCGATCGATTTCTTCCGGCCCTTCGTGCTCGAAGTGTTCGCGCGCAAGGCCTATGACGCGTCCGTGATCCGTGCCGGCGAGCGTGTCGCCCTCACCGACCCCGCAACAGCCAGCACAAGAACCGGAGCCTCCGCATGAGCATCATCAACAAGGCGGCCGCCATCGGCGGCGGCGTCATCGGCGCCGGCTGGGTGGCGCGGCTGCTCCTCAACGGCATCGACGTGTCGATCTTCGATCCCGACCCCGAGGCGTCACGCAAGGTCGGCGAGGTGATGAAGGGAGCGCGACGCGCCTACAAGCAGATGCTGCCGGGCGGCCTGCCGAAGGAGGGCAAGCTCACCTTCGCCAAGACGATCGCCGATGCCGTCGCCGACGCCGACTTTATCCAGGAAAGCGTGCCGGAGCGGCTCGACCTCAAGCACCGCGTGCTGGCCGAGATCGACCTTTATGCGCCGGCCAACGCCATTGTCGGCTCCTCCACTTCCGGCATCAAGCCGACCGACATGCAGGTGGCGATGAAGAAGCACCCGGAACGGTTGGTCGTCGGCCATCCGTTCAACCCCGTCTATCTCCTGCCGCTGGTCGAGATCGTCGGCGGCGAACAGACCTTTCCCGAGGCGATCGAGGTCGCCAAGGAGATGTATGCCTCGATCGGCATGAAACCTGTCGTCATCCGCAAGGAGATCGAGGCCTTCGTCGGCGACCGCCTGCTCGAAGCGGCCTGGCGCGAGGCGCTGTGGCTGGTCAAGGACGGAATCTGCACGGTCGAGGAGCTTGACGACATCATGCGCTATGGCTTCGGCCTGCGCTGGGCGCAGATGGGCATGTTCCAGGTCTATCGCGTCGCCGGCGGCGAGGCCGGCATGCGCCACTTCATGGCGCAGTTCGGCCCGTGCCTGAAATGGCCATGGACCAAGCTGATGGATGTGCCGGAGTTCAATGACGAGTTGGTCGAGCTGATCGCGATCCAGTCGGACGACCAGGCGCACGGTCTGTCTATCCGCGAGCTCGAAAAGATCCGCGACGACAATCTGGTCGCCATCATGGAGGCACTGTCGAAGCAGAACAAAGGCAAAGGCTGGGGTGCCGGCGCCTTGCATAAGGACTACACCAGGCAGCTGGCCAAGCTTGCGGCCAAGAAGCCCACCGCCTCCAAGGCGGCCGAAAAGGCCAAGGCTGAAAAGCCGAAGAAAAGGAAGAAAGGCTGAGACCATGGATTTTGGTCTTTCGGAGGAGCAGAAGCTCATCGTCGAGACGACGCGGGCCTTCGTCGAGAACGAGCTTTACCCGCATGAGCGCGAGGTGGAGCGCACCGGCGTGCTGCGCCGTGAGCTGATCGAGGAGATCAAGGCCAAGGCGATCGAAGCGGGCCTCTATGCCGCCAACATGCCGGCCGATATCGGCGGCGCCGGGCTCGATACGGTGACCTGGCTGCTTTACGAAAAGGAGCTCGGCCGCGCCAACTACGCGCTGCATTGGACCTGCGTTGCGCGGCCTTCGAACATCCTTCTCGCCGGCACGCCGGAGCAGCGCGAGAAATATCTCTTTCCCTGCATTCGCGGCGAGAAGTGGGATTGCCTGGCGATGACCGAGCCGGGCGCCGGTTCCGATTTGCGCGGCATGAAGGCAACCGCCGTGCAAGACGGCGACGACTGGGTGCTGAACGGCACCAAGCATTTCATAAGCCACGCCGACATTGCCGATTTCGCGATCGTCTTCATGGCCTCGGGCGAGGAAGAGTCTTCGCGTGGGAAACGCAAGAAGATCACCGCCTTCTTCGTCGACAAGGGTACCAAGGGCTTTACTGTGCGCGACGGCTACCGCAACGTCTCGCATCGCGGCTACACCAATGCCATCCTCGAATTCGACGATTGCCGGTTGCCGGCCAGTCAGATTCTGGGCGAGGTCCACAAGGGCTTCGACGTTGCCAATTCATGGCTCGGCGCAACGCGCCTGCAGGTCGGCGCCACCTGCCTCGGCCGCGCCGAGCGGGCGCTTGGCCACGCCATCGAATACGCCGCGCAGCGCCAGCAGTTCGGCCAGCCGATAGGCAAGTTCCAGGGCGTATCGTTCAAGCTCGCCGACATGGCGACCGAGTTGAAGGCCGCCGACCTGATGGTGTTCGAAGCCGGCTGGAAGTACGATCAGGGCACCGTCACCGACCAGGACATGGCCATGGCCAAGCTGAAGGCCACCGAAATGCTTGCCTTCGTCGCCGACGAGGCGATCCAGATCCATGGCGGCATGGGGCTGATGGACGATTTGCCGCTGGAACGCATCTGGCGCGACGCTCGCGTCGAGCGCATCTGGGAAGGCACCTCGGAAATCCAGCGCCACATCATCTCGCGGGCGCTGCTGCGCCCGTTCGGGGGCTAGAGCATGATCCCAAAAAGTGGAAACCGGTTTTTGGAAAAGATCATACTCCAAGGAAAAAGATGACTATGCACAAACTTGAGCGCCTTTTGCGCCCGCGGACAATTGCCGTCTTCGGTGGTGCGCAGGCTGCTGCCGTCGTCGCACAATCGATCAAGATGGGCTTTGCCGGCGAGATCTGGCCGGTGCATCCGAGCAAGGCCGAAGTCGCCGGCCGCAAGGCCTATCGCTCGGTAGCCGAATTGCCCGGTGCGCCGGATGCCGCTTTCGTCGGCGTCAACCGGCACTTGACCATCGAAGTGGTCAAGGCGCTGGCCGAACGCGGCGCCGGCGGTGCGGTCTGCTTCGCCGCCGGCTTCCTCGAAACCGAGGCCTATGACGAAGACGGCGAACGGCTGCAGGCCGAGCTGGTCGCGGCGGCGGGCCAAATGCCGATCATCGGGCCGAACTGCTACGGGCTCATCAACTATGCCGACGGCGCGCTTTTGTGGCCCGACCAGCATGGCGGCATCAGGTTGCCAGAAGGCGGTCGCGGCGTTGCCATCATCACCCAGTCGTCGAACATCGCTATCAATATGACGATGCAGAAGCGCGGCCTGCCGATCGCCTTTCTGATGACCGCCGGCAACCAGGCGCAGACCGGGCTTTCCGAAATGGCGCTCGGCCTGATCGAGGACGACCGCGTCACCGCGCTCGGCCTGCATATCGAGGCCTTCGATTCGGTAGCCGGCTTCGAAAGGCTGGCGGCACGGGCGCGCGAGCTGAAGAAGCCTGTTATCGCCATGAAGGTCGGCCGCTCCGAGCAGGCGCGGCAGGCGACCGTCTCGCATACCGCGTCGCTGGCCGGCTCGGACGCGGCGTCCGGCGCCTTCCTGAAGCGGCTCGGCATCGCCCGCGTCGATTCAATCCCGGCCTTCATCGAGGCGCTGAAGCTGCTGCACGTCACCGGCCCCCTGCCCGGCTACCGGCTCTCGTCCATGAGCTGTTCGGGCGGCGAGGCATCGGTGATGGCGGACAGCGCCGAAGGCCGCTGGGTGACGTTTCCGCCACTCACCGCCGAGCACCGCGCGCATGTCAAATCGACGCTCGGGCCGCTGGTCGCGGTGGCCAACCCGCTCGACTATCACACCTTCATCTGGAACAACGAGCCGGCGATGACCGCCACCTTTACCGCCATGGTGTCGGGCGGCTTCGACCTCAACATGCTGGTGCTCGATTTCCCGCGCCCCGACCGCTGTTCGGACACCGACTGGTGGGCGACGCTGCGCGCCTTCGAAGCGGCGCTGAAGACCAACAGCGCGCAAGGCGCGATCGTCTCCTCGCTGCCGGAGAACCTGCCCGAGGAATATACTGCCGGCCTGATGGCGCGGGGCATGGTGCCGCTGTTCGGCATTTCCGAGGCCATGGACGCCGCCCAGGCGGCGGCCTTCATCGGCTGGGCGTTGCGCGAGCCGCAGGCGCAGCCGATCGACACTTCGGCGTCCGGCGCGCCGGCCGGCGACCATGTCACCCCGGACGAGGCCGAGGCGAAGGCGCGGCTCATCGAGGCCGGGCTCCCCGTGCCGAAGGGCGAGCGCGCCGGCAATGCGGTCGAAGCTGTGATCTCCTCGATGGCGCTCGGCTTCCCGGTGGCGCTGAAGGCCCTTGGTGTCATCCACAAATCCGAGCTCGATGCGGTCCGGCTCAACCTCAGGGATGCCGAATCCGTCAGCACCGCCGCCCACGATCTCGGCCCGCTCGGCACCGGCCTTTATGTCGAGCGCATGGTGCGCGACGGCATCGCCGAGTTGCTCGTCGGCTTCACCCGCGACCCGATGTTCGGCGCGGTGATGACGCTCGGCACCGGCGGCGTGCTGGTCGAGCTGTTGCGCGACAGCGTCACGCTGATGCTGCCGGCGACCCGCGACGATATCGAGGCCGCTTTGCGCGGGCTGAAACTGTTCCCGCTGCTCGACGGTTATCGCGGTCGGCCGAAGGCCGATGTCGCAGCGGCAATCGATGCGATATCAGGCATTGCCGGCTTCGTGCAGCAAAACGCCGGCGAGATCGAGGAGCTCGACATCAATCCATTGATCGTCTGCACCGAGGGCAAGGGCGCCTGGATCGCCGATGCGCTGCTGGTGCTGGGAGACAAGAAGAATGGCTGAAATCATCACCACCCGCCGCGAGGGCACGATCCTCGAAGTCACGCTCGACCGGCCCAAGGCCAACTCCATCGACCTGAAGACGTCGCGGCTGATGGGCGAGACGTTCAAGGCGTTTCGCGACGATCCCGACCTGCGCGTCGCCATCGTCAAGACCGCAGGCGACAAGTTCTTCTGCGCCGGCTGGGACCTGAAGGCTGCGGCCGGCGGCGATGCGGTCGACGGCGATTATGGTGTCGGCGGGTTCGGCGGCTTGCAGGAACTGCGCGATCTCAACAAGCCGGTGATTGCCTGCGTCAACGGCATGGCGGTCGGCGGCGGCTTCGAACTGGCGCTATCCTGCGACCTCATCTATGCGTCGGATCATTCCTCCTTCGCCCTGCCCGAAATCCGCGCCGGCACGCTGGCCGATGCGGCGACGATCAAGCTGCCGAAGCGCATCCCCTATCACGTCGCCATGGACCTTTTGCTCACCGGCCGCTGGATGGATGTCGCCGAGGCGCATCGCTGGGGCCTGGTCAACGAAGTGCTGCCCAAGGACAGGCTGGAGGACCGCGTCTGGGAGATCGCCCGGCTGCTTGCCAGCGGCCCGCCGCTGGTCTTCGCCGCGATCAAGGAAACAGCGCGGATCGCAGAATCGCTGACCTTCCAGGACGCCATGAACCGGGTGACGCGCCGGCAACTGCCAACGGTTGACGCACTCTACGGCTCGGAGGACAATCTCGAGGGTTTTCGCGCCTTTGCCGAGAAGCGCGATCCGGTGTGGAAGGGGAGATGACGCTGAGGAGATGATGGCGCGAAACACCCCCCTCTGCCCTGCCGGGCATCTCCCCCTCAAGGGGGGAGATTGGATGTCATCATCGCTTTCGCCAATTGTCGACGCTGGAGAAAAGGCGGTTTCGCCGAAGCTGCCGATCTCCCCCCTTGAGGGGGAGATGCCCGGCAGGGCAGAGGGGGGTGCCTGGGCGCAGTCGTCGCAGGTTGGTCGTCTCTCATGACCGACTACAAAACCCTCATCGACGCCGAGACCTGGGCCTTCATCGAGCGGACCAACTCCTATTATCCGCCCGACACGATCGACTACACCATCGCCGAGCAGCGCAAGATTTATAACCGGATGTGCCGCGAGTTCTTTGCCGGCTATCCCCAAGGCGTCACGGCGGAAACCACCGCCATTGCCACGCCATGGCATCAGGTTCCAGTCCGCATCTACCGCGCCCCGGCGCCGGAAACGGCGGCGATGGTGCTTTATTTCCATGGCGGCGGTTTTATCCTCGGCGGGCTCGACAGCCATGACGACCTCTGCGCCGAGCTTTGCGGCCGCACCGGCTACGAAGTGGTTTCGGTCGACTACCGGCTGGCGCCGGAACACCTTCATCCGGCCGCCTTCGACGATGCCATCGGCGCCTTCGAATGGGCGTCGACTACTTACGAACGGCCTATCCTGCTGTGCGGCGACAGTGCCGGCGGCAATCTCGCCGCGTCCGTCAGCCACGCGACGCGCGGCCATGCGCGCAAGCCGATCGGCCAGATCCTGGTCTATCCCGGCCTTGGCGGCGACAGCTCCGCCGGTTCCTATGTCACCCACGCGGAAGCGCCGATGCTTAACGTGCGCGACCTCGTTTTCTACAAGGACATCAGGACCGGTGGCGAGGACCGCACCGGCGATCTCACCTTGTCGCCGCTCGCCGACGCAGACTTTGCCAATCTGCCGCCTACCGTCGTGATCACCGCCGAATGCGACCCGCTGTCGTCGGACGGCGAGGCCTATCGCGACCGCATCGTTGCCGCAGGCGGACGCGCCTGGTGGTTGGAGGAGCCGGGGCTGGTGCATGGGTATTTACGCGCCAGGCACACGGCCGGCCGCGCCCGCTCGAGCTTTACCCGGATTGTCGATGCGGTAGCGGTTTTGGGAAGGGGCGAGTGGATCTGGTGAGGGATGTCTTCCCGACCAGAACGGGCCTTTGTCGGCCGGTACAGCTCTATTCGCGGCGGCGTCGCCGGCCAGAAACCCGCCTCAGCCAAGGTCCCAGATGAAAGGCGCTCATCAGCAGGTACATCGGGACCATGCCGCCCAGCGGTGAGGCCTCTTGCCCGGTCGAGCACATCATATCCGGCGCTCCGCCGAGAAGCGTCAGCAGCGCCATGGTTGCGAAGGTCGGCGCGGCCGCAAAGGACAGCCAATCGGCTGCACTATGGCCGGCCGGGCTCGCATCGCCGGCGGATGCGCCTGCATGAATCTCGCTCATGTCCGTTGTCCCTGATAGCGAGCGGGATGCGGTCGAATTGAACCGTGCATCCCGCTCGTCCAATTGTCCTGGCCGCATTTCCGCGCGCCAAAGACGTTCTATTCGGTGCGGTTCCGGAACGCGGCCTCTCCGGCGTCCGACACCTCGACCCACTTTTTGTCGGGAACGGCTTCGGCGCCGTAATTGTCGTGCCAGTTCCACCACTTGTACGTCGGCGTTTGCGGATAGCCCTCGGGCGAATCCTCCCAAACCTCCTGGCGGCCGAGCGGCGACAGGTCGAGATAGCTCCATACGGTCCCCATCGCCTCGTCGCCGCGGTTGTTGATGAAGTAGGTGCGGAACACGCGATCGCCGTCGCGGATGAACACGTTATGGCCGTGCCACTCGTCAACGCCGAAGTCGGCATCGAAGCTGTCGGTGATGGTGTACCAGGGCATCTTCCAGTCCATCCGCGCCTTCAGCCGCGCAATGTCCGCCTGCGGTGCGCGCGAGGCGTAGGCAAGCGTGGTGTCGCGGGCGTTCAGATGGGCGAGGTTGCCGACCTGATCGGCCCCCAACGAGCAGCCGCGGCAAGCGTGGTCGGGCCAGCCGAATACGCCGGGCTCGAAGAAGGCGCGGTAGACGATCAGCTGACGGCGGCCCTCGAACAGGTCGAGCAGGCTCACCTTTCCGTCGGGCCCTTCGAACGTATAGGTCTTCTCCACCGCCATCCACGGCATCCGCCGGCGCTCGGCGGCCAGTGCGTCGCGAGCCCGGGTCACCGTCTTCTCCTTCACGAGCAGCTGCTGGCGCGCGGCTTCCCACGCGTCGGGCGAAACGACCGGTGGTGTCTTCATCGCGAGCCGCGTCGTCTGTTCGCCTGTGCCATTCTGATGAGCCGTCATTGTGCATCTCCCTTGCTGGTTTGTCGCCGCAGGCGCGACGTGTTGGGTCGTGAGATAGGATAGGGGCGATAGCGGATTGGCGAGAGTGACAAGTGTGACGCGATTCCGACGGGTTCGCTGATCACGGCCAATTTCGCCGCCCGCGACGCCCTGCGCTCATTCCCGCCCGGACTGCTGAATGGGCCGAGCCCCGGCCAGATAGCGGTCGTTGTCAAATGGTTCGGCCTGGTTACTATCCGGGCTCCACAGCTGCCGGTGGGTTCGTGTGAGATCGCCGAGATAGACATGCAGCGCACCTGATCGCGCGCTGCCGGTATTCGCAACCGCATGCACGGTATTTGACGCCATGTGCACCACGGCAGGCGCTGCGATGTCCTGCCTTTCGGGAACATCGAGTTCGCTGCCGGCAACAGGATAGATGAAGTTCGTCTCGCTGCCCTTGTAGATGCCGATCAAGGCATCCATCAGGTGGTTGTGGGGCGGGTACTGCAGGCCGGGCGACAGCGTGATGTGGTAGATCGTCAGGTTCGGGCTCGCATGCAAAAGCACCTCGTCGTCGTCTTCTTCGTGAGCGAGTGTTCCCGATGCGTGAAAACGGTTGGTGTAGTCGCCCAGGACCGTCCTTATCGCTTCGAGGGGATCTGGTCCCCTCGCGGCATTGACGATATCGTCGGCAACGGCGTAGAGAGGCGAGTTGGCGGGCAAAGGCATATCAGTTATCCTCCCTGAGATGCTCAGATCACCAATCTGAGACGCTCACGCTAGCGAATGCTGAGGCCAGCGTCAACGGGACAGCCAGACGGACGAAATATGAAGACGACGAAGTTGACCGCCGAACCGGCAAGGCCGGCCACGGTCGAGGCGACAGCACTGTCAGCCGCCGATGTCCTTCGCAGGGAACAGGCATATGAGCAGCTGAGGAACGACATCATTGCCTGCGTGCTGCGCCCCGGTGAAGCGCTGACCGAGAAACAGATCGGCGATCGATACCAGATCAAAAAGGCGACCATCCGCGCCGCGTTGGCCCGCCTGATGCAGGAAGGGCTGGTCAGGAGCGAGCCGCGCCGTGGCTACGTCGTTGCAACGCTCAGCCTGCGCGACGTCAACGAGATCTTCGATGTCCGCAGCTTGATCGAACCGGAAGTGCTCAGGGTGGCGGCATCGAACATGACCGAGCGCGGGCTCGAGGATGTCAGGCTGGCAGCGCAAAAAGTGCTGAAGCCGGAGACGCTACGCAGCCACGTCGCCTTCCTGGCGGCCGATCGTGCCTTTCGTCTGGCCTTTGCGGAGCTCTCGGGAAATCTACGACTGGCGCATCTGCTGGACCAATTACTCGACCAGTCGGCGCGGGTTCTCCACCTCGGGTTCAAGTCGCGCGACTTCACCCAGTTGATCATCGCCCAGCAAAAGGAACTGGTTCTTGCCTGCGAGGCAGGCGACGTTTCCGCCATCGTCAAACTTGCCCGTTCGCAGTGCCTGTCTCTCAAGAAGCAGGTGCTCGAGGCTTTGCTTGCCGGTTCCAAGCTTCAGGACGTCAATTTGCAGCCCTTCGCCTAAAGCGCGTCACGGTCGACCTTGTTTCACCCAGCGCGCGTGCTGCCGCCCGTCCAGCGCTGCGGCCGGAAAAGATGCAGCCGCCGAGAAACGTGCCTTCGAGCGCTGCATAGCCGTGCATGCCGCCGCCGCCGAAACCGGCGGCTTCGCCCACCGCGTACAACCCCTCGACCGGTTGGCCGCCGGTACCCAGCACACGGCTGCCGAGGTCCGTCTCCAGCCCACCGAGCGTCTTGCGGGTCAGGATGCTGAGCCTGACGGCAATCAGCGGGCCATTGGCGGGATCGAGCAGCTTGTGCGGCCTTGCGGTGCGGATCAGCCGGTCGCCGAGATAGGCTCGCGCGCCGCGCAGCGCAGTAATCTGCATGTCCTTGGAGAACGGATTGTCGAGCTGCCGGTCGCGGGCGCGGATTTCGCGCTCGACTTGGCGCAATTCGAGCAGCGGCTCGCCGCCGGCCATTGCGTTCATGCGGGCGACCAGCGCCGGCAGTTCGGGCTCGACGATGAAATCCTCGCCCTTCTCCATGAACGCCTTGACCGGCCCGGGCACGCCGCTGGTGGCACGGCCAAGCACCTGGCGCCAGCTCTTCCCCGTCAAATCCGGGTTCTGCTCGGAGCCCGACAGCGCGAACTCCTTCCGGATGATCTTTTTGGTCAGGATGAACCAGGAATGATCGAAGCCGGTGCTCATGATGTGGCTGAGCGTGGCCAACGTGTCGAAGCCGGGATAAAGCGGCACCGGCAGGCGCTTGCCGCGCGCATCGAGCCACAGCGATGACGGGCCGGGCAGGATGCGGATCGCATGATCGGTCCAGATCGGTGCCCAGTTCCTGACGCCCTCGACATAGTGCCACATGCGGTCGCGGTTGATGAGCCTGCCGCCGGCAGCCTCGGCGATCGCCAGCATGCGGCCGTCGACATGGTCGGGAACGCCGGTGATCATGCGTTTCGGCGGCGCACCCAGCCGCTGCGGCCAATTCTGCCGGACCAGTTGGTGATCGGCGCCGATGCCGCCGGAGGCGACGATGACGGCTTGCGCCTTCAGCTCGAAATCGCCGGTGATCTCGCGCGAGCTCTTGCGGCCGCGCTCGGCATCGCTCGCCGCCAATATGTCGCCGCGCACGCCGTCGACGGCGCCGCCCGTCCGGGTCAATTCGTTGACCCGGTGACGGAATTTGAACCGGATCAGCCCGCGCTTCTCGGCCTCGCGCACGCGCTGCACGAACGGTTCGAGAACGCCGGGGCCGGTGCCCCAGGTGACATGGAAGCGCGGAACCGAATTGCCGTGGCCGACGGCATTGCCGCCGCCGCGTTCGGCCCAGCCGACCACCGGAAAGAATTTCAGGCCGCGCTGCATGAGCCAGGAGCGCTTCTCGCCGGCGGCGAAGCCGACATAGGCCTCGGCCCAGCGGCGCGGCCAAAGATCTTCCGTGCGGTCGAAGGCTGCGGTGCCCAGCCAGTCCTCGAGCGCCAGCTCATACGAATCGCGGATTCGCATGCGCCGTTGTTCGGGCGAATCGACGAGGAAGATGCCGCCGAGCGACCAGAATGCCTGGCCGCCAAGCGACTGCTCCGGCTCCTGCTCGATGATGATGGTCTTCTTGCCGGCCTCAGTCAGTTCGGCCGCCGCGACAAGGCCGGCAAGGCCGGCGCCGACAATGATCACATCCGCGTCGTCGGACATCTATCTGGCCATGATCTCGTCCAAAAACCGGTCCCCATTTTTGGGATCATGGCCGGCCTAGACGGCCTCCCAGCCTTCCTTCTCGCCGGCGCGGAAGATGGCATCGATGACCTTCTGGTTGAGCACCGATTCTTCCAGGGTGAAGACGCGGTCCTTGCCGCCCTGCGCCGCCCGCGCGAAGGCCTCGACCTCGAGCCGGTACTGTTGCGTGCCGGGAAAGCGGAACACCTGCGCCTCGCTGTGGTTCTGGTTGTGCAGCTCGACGCGGTGATGGTCGTAGAGCCCGGCGTTGAACGGTGAGAACACTTCGATGAAGCCCTTCTCGCCGTGGAACACCATCACCTGCCGCGCCGCCATCTGCGTCGACAGGTAGAAGGACAGCTCGAAATCGCCGAAATCGGCTCGGATCGAGGAATAGATGTCGGTGCCGAATGTCTTGTCGCGCTCGATCGTCGCCTGGACGCGCAGCGGCTCCTTGCCGGTCGAAAAGCGCGTCGATACCGTCGGATAGACACCGATGTCCGGCAGCGCGCCGCCGCCGAGATCGAGCTTGTTGCGCATGTTGTTGGGATCGACATTGTAATAGGAGAACGCGCCCTGGACATGGCGCAGCCGGCCGATGGCGCCGTTGGCGATCAGCTCGCGCACCTTGATCCATTGCGGATGGTAGACGACCATGAAGGCTTCGCAGACCAGCACCTTCCTGGCATCGCGCAGCTTGATCAGCGGCGGAATGTCCTTGGCATCGAGCGCCAGCGGCTTTTCGACCAGAACATGCTTGCCGGCCTCGATCGCCTTGGCCGTCCATTCGACATGCTGCGAGGTCGGCAGCGGAATGTAGACGCCGTCGATGTCGCTGGAGGCGAGCAGTTCCTCATAGGAGCCGAAAGCGTGGCGCGCACCGAAGCGTTCGCCAAGCGCCCGGGCTTTCGACAGATCACGGCTGGCAATCGCCGACAGCACGCCGTTCTCCGCCTCGACGATTGCCGGCAAAAGCTGCTCGCGGCCGATCTTGGCCGTCGACAAAACACCCCATCGGAACATCAGTTTTCTCCTCTCGATTGCAGGCCTGGAGGTTTGCCCTAATTCAGGAGAAAAGCCAATCAGCGCCTTCGTCATCCTCGGGCTTGACCTGACGATCCATGCCATGACAGTCGCCGAGGAATGCGACGAAACAGAATTCTGAACCGCTGCAACGCCTTGACGTTACGGCATGGATCCTGGGGTCTGCGCCGCGTCGCTTCGCTCCTTGCTCCGCCCCAGGATGACGATGCGAGACGTGTCTCTGCCAATCGCGAAGATGAAACTATCCCCTTCTACCCGTCAGCGTCATGTCGAAGTCGACGACGTTAGAATAGATCGGTGTGCCGACATCCATGCCGTAGCGCGACCGCAGCACCTTGCCGGTGACGTGGAATTTTATCGTGCCCGCCTTGAGGCCGCCAAGCTCGGCCGTGAACTTTTCCTGAAAGGTCTTGCCGCGCGCCGTCAGCCGGCCGGTGACAAGCGCCGACGTGTCGCCGGTGCGTTTGACGCTGGTCGAGCGGAACTGGATCTCCGGGTTGTTGGCCGCGTCGAAAACCGCGTCCGAGCGGAGAAAGGCATCGATGCGGCTTTGGCCGGTACCGACGCTTTCGGGAAAGATGGTGAAATTGACCTGGGACCGGCCGACATCGCTGTTGTCAATGAGGATACTGCCCTTGAAGCGGGAGAAAGCGCCGTCGAGGCCCCCGCCGCCGAGCTTGCCGATGGAGAAGTGGATGCTGGAACTCCCCGGGCTGATCGTGTAGCTGCCGGCCGCGTCGCCAAGGGCAACGGCAGCGAAGACAGGTATGGCAAAACAAGCGGCGGCGGCCGCAAATCCGAAGATGCGCGCGTACATGGAAATGGTCCTCTTGGTAGGCAACGCTTTCTTGCGTCCTCGCCCCATCAACGAATGAGCCGTCCGCTCTATTCCGTGTCGCGATCTGACGAAGCCGTGATCATGCGCGTCAGCACGGTATCCCTCAGCCAGAAATGGTGGCGCAGCGCCGCGGCGAGATGCAAAGCGACAAGTCCGATGCCGGCATAGGCGAGATACCAGTGCGTCGCTGCCCAGAAGCTTTCTGCCATGTCCGATACGCCAAGCGGCAGATTGCATGACAAACAGATTGAACGGCACGCTCGGGATCTCCAGCACCGAGACCGAGACCAGCGCCCAGCCGGACAACGGCAGAGCGAGCTGAAACGCATAAAGCGCGAGATGGACCAGCGGCGCCATCCGGCGCTCGAACGGCCCGACCGAGCGCGGCAGCGGCGGGGCCGGTCTGCCTAGGCGCCAGGCGATGCGCAGGATGACCAGCCCAAGCAGCAGGAAGCCGAAGGATTTATGCAGCTGGATCAGTTCGAATGCGGTGCGCTGGCTGGACAGCCGCACCATGACGAAGCCGAGCACGAACTGGCCGATAAAGATCGCCGCGATCAGCCAGTGAAGGATGATCGCCGTCCAGCCGTAGCCGGCCGTTTGGTTTTTGGGCAGTGCAGACATGGTCGGTGAACGAATGCCAGGTCGGGTTTCTTCCAGGCCAGAAAGGCGGTTCCACTTGTGTTTGGAGACGAATAATTGCCGGCGCCGGCGCCGCAACGGCCGTGAGATGAGCATTCAGCCTGAAGAGATTGCCCGCCGCCGTTCCGACGGTGCCCCTATGTACTCACCCCGAAGAAATCGGCAAAGGCCCTGAGTGCCGGCCGCATCTGGCGGCGGCTGGGGTAATAGACGAAGAAGCCGTCGAAGGGCGGGCACCAGTCCTCCAGTACGCGAACGAGCTTCCCGGCGGCGAGCGCGTCGCGGACATAGTCCTCGAACACGAAGGCGAGCCCGGCGCCGTCAACCGCGGCATTGGCAATCAGATGGTCCTCGTCGAGGATCAGCGGCCCTTGCACCGCTATCTCGATCTCTTCGCCGTTTTTCTCGAATTCCCAGCGGTAGAGAATGCCGCTGGAGAAGCGGAAACGGATGCAGCGGTGGCCGGCAAGATCGTGCGGATGGATCGGCCTGGGCCTGGTCTCGAAATAGGATGGCGCGCCGACCACGGCGCCGCGGAGGTTCGGCCCGATACGCACGGCGATCATGTCGCGCTGCAGGCTCTCGCCCAGCCGCACGCCGGCGTCGAAGCCGCCTTCGACGACATCGGTGAAGCGGTCCTCGATGACGATCTCCAGCACGATGTCCGGATAGGCCGCGGCAAAGGCGCCGAGTCGAGGCGTCAGCGTCAGATGGGCCGCGGTGCGCGGCACGTTGAGCCTCAGATTGCCGGCCGGCCGGTCGCGCGCCTCGATCGCCGATTCCAGCGCCAGGTCGATCTCCGACAGCGCCGGCCTGAGGCGCTCGAGCAATTGCGCGCCCTCCTCGGTCGGCGCGACGCTGCGCGTGCTGCGTGCCAGCAGGCGAACGCCGAGGCGGGCTTCGAGGCTGGACACCGCGTGGCTGACCGCCGATGGCGCGATTGCCAGCTCCTTGGCGGCGCCGCGAAAACTGCCGCATTGGGCGACCGTTGCCAGTACCGCAAGCTGTGAAAGATAGGTTCGCTTCATTGATCTATTTCTTGGAACAGCCCGTGCAAATGGGAGCCGATTATCGAACGCAGCGCAAGACGCTATCTCTGCGGCATCACAACCATCACAACAAGGAGACAGGTGATGCAAACCCGCAAGCTTGGCAATGAACTCGACGTCTACCCGGTCGGCCTCGGCTGCATGGGGATGAGCTTTGCCTATGGCGGCCAGCCGGAGGCAGACGCGATCGCCACGCTGCGCCATGCCGTCGACATCGGCGTCAACTTCTTCGACACGGCCGAAGTCTATGGCCCCTACGAGAACGAGATCCTGGTCGGCAAGGCGCTGAAGCCGGTGCGTGACAAGGTGACGATCGCAACCAAATTCGGCTTCAAGATCCTCGAAGAAGGCAGCGGCATGGAGCGCATGGCCGGTGTCGATAGCCGCCCGGAGCATGTCAAGGCCGTGGCCGAAGCGTCGCTGAAGCGGCTGGATACCGAAGTGATCGACCTCTACTATCAGCACCGCGTCGACCCCAACGTGCCGATCGAGGATACGGTCGGCGCCATGGCCGAGCTGGTGCGCGAGGGCAAGGTGCGGGCGCTCGGCCTGTCGGAGGCGAGTGCGGCTACCATCCGCCGGGCGCATGCCGTGCATCCGATCGCCGCCGTGCAGAGCGAGTATTCGCTGTGGACCCGCGATCCGGAAGAAGAAGTGTTTGCCGTCTGCCGCGAGCTCGGCATCGGCTTTGTCCCCTATAGCCCGCTCGGCCGCGGCCTGCTCACCGGCACGATCGCCAAGCCCGATGTTCTCGGCGCCGACGACTGGCGCCGCGGGTTGCCGCGCTTCCAGGCCGACGCCATGGCGGCCAATGCGGCGGTCGTCGCCGTGCTGGAAAAGATGGCCGCCGAGAAGGGCGTGACGCCGGCGCAGCTGGCGCTCGCCTGGGTGCTGCATCAGGGCGACTTCATTGTGCCGATCCCTGGTGCGCGAAAAATCCGCCATCTGGAGCAGAATACGGCGGCAGCCGATATCGTGCTGAGCCAGGCCGAAGTGGCATCTATTGGCGACGCCCTGTCGCCGGAGAAGGTGGTCGGCAAGCGCTATACTGAAGAGCTGCTGGCGTTGGTCAATGGGTGAACGGTAACCGACAGCGCAATCGAAACGAGGCGATTCGGCGCCCGGTTTTCGAGCGCCGCAGCGGTGCAAAATAATTGCGAGAAATTGGCGCGAGGCACCCCCCTCTGTCCTGCCGGACATCTCCCCCTCAAGGGGGGAGATCGGATGTCGCCTCGGCTTTCGCCAATCACCGGCGCCGGGAGGGCGGGCAGGGCGCTGGAACTGCCCAATCTCCCCCCTTGCGGGGGAGATGCCCGGCAGGGCAGAGGGGGGTGCCTCGCGCCGACATTCTACCAAGGCACGACACTGATCTCCGGCCAGTTCTCCTGTGCCCGCCTGCCCTTCATCTCATGCGTCCGCTGATTATCCAGCACCCTATTCGGCGTGATGCGAAATGAAAAAATGTCGTCGAGTCCGAATGGTGCCACCAGATCGAGGCGCCCCTCGGCATCGTAGCGTACGCCGACTGCATGCGTCTTCGACGCAAAATAGCTGAGCGCTTCGCTAGCGCTCGTATAACGCGGGCATTCCTGCCCGAACTTGACCGGATACCACAGATGCACCCGCGCCTGGTTGCGGATCTCGACCGGCCGGGGCAGATCGGCGAAGGCCGGCGCGGCGCGGGCGATCACCCTGTCCTCGGCCTCGTAGGACAGATCGCTCTCGTCAAAATAGAACAGGTCGACATCCCGGATGCCGTACCCCGAAGGCTTTCCGGTCAGATGGTTCCATGCGCTGTTGTAAAGCGCGCCGGACACGACCAGCCAGTCGGGGAGTTCGAGACCGCGTGCGCGAACCAGCGCTTCATGGATCAGGGCGTCTTTCGAGACGATGTCGAGAAACGCCGTGCGCTGAGTTTCGAAGGAGAGCCCGGAATAGCGCAGATGGTCCATCGGCTCTTGGAAGGCGATTCGCGATGCCTGCGCAATCCATCAGTTCATTATTCGTCAGGCTCTGCCCAGAAGAACGGTTCTTCGTTTGAAGGCCACTCTTCGCCATATGCAAAGCCCTCGATGGCGGCGAGCCTTCCTGTAACCTTGTCGAAGAACAAAACCATGCCGCAAGGAAGCCAGTCGGGGCCGACATGCGCTACTTTGGGCGAACTGAACACCCGACTCTCACATCGCAATTCCGGAGCAACCGATGAGGCAGTGACTCTGGTCATGAATCCTACAGGATCGCGGCTGCGTTCTTTGACTTTCAGCCCACTCATCATGTCAGGAGAAATGCCGGTGGAACGGCAGAACTCCTGGACGAAAAACACTTCCAGCGGAGTCAGGTGCATCTAGCTCAGCGGCAGAACGGACAGCGTTTCATTGGCGCTTGTACATCACGTCCGTTCGGATGACGTACTTGCGTCCCGACAGCACCTCGTCGCCGCGATGCTCGATCGGATGGTAGAACGCTAGTGCCATTCCTTTGTTCGGCTTCACCAGAAGACTGCTACCGGCATAGCCCGGCATCTCGCCGCGAAACGAGGTTCCTCCCCCTTCAAATCCATCCGATAGATAAATCATGAACGTGAACTGACTGCGCTCCAAGGCGTGGCGCTCGAAATAGCCGTCATGGTGCCAATCGAACTTCTGGCCCGGCCCATAGCGATAGAAACGGAAACGCTCATTCAGCCCGGTCAAGCGCCAGTCGCCGAGACCACGATAGAGCAGAGGCCGCGCCCGTGCGAAGAGCAAATCCGCAAGGTCCTCGTCATCGAAGACAACCCGGTCGTTATTGCGAAGCTCCTTCAGGACGGTGGCGCCGCCGGAGCTGTTCACCTTGGCCGCCTCGAAACCGCGCCGTTCACTGTCAGCGATCAGATCGGCGCATTCCTGGTCATCCAGGAAGCCGTCGATCGTCTCGATGTGAGTTGCCAGCCAGGTGATGGAGAGTTTGCTGGTGTGAACCATCATCGCACCCGTTCTAGGTTCTGAGCACACCGCCGGTCTGCTTGCCGACATTCTCGACGATGCGCTTGGCCAGCGCCTCGAAATCCTCGTCGGTCAGCGTCTTTTCGACCGGCTGGATCGACACCTCGATGGCGATCGATTTCTTCGCCGCCCCAAGTGCGGCACCTTCGAAAACGTCGAACACCGAGACCCCGGAAATCAACTTCCTGTCGGCGGCAAGGGCGGCGCGAACGAGTGTGCCGGCTTCGACCGCCTTGTCGACGACGAAGGCGAAATCGCGCTTGACCGCCTGGAAGGCGGACAGATCGAGCCTCGGCTTTGTCCGCGTCGGCTTGGCCTTCGGCTCGGGCACGGCATCGATGAACACTTCGAAGCCGCAGAGCGGGCCGGAGACGTCAAGCCCTTCCAGCGTCTTCGGGTGGAATTCGCCGAATGTGCCAAGCACGACCTTCGGCCCAAGCTTGATCGTGCCGGAGCGGCCGGGATGATACCAGGCCGGGCCGCCGGCCTCGATCTGCAGCCGCTCGACCGGCGCGCCGCAGGCTTCGAGTGCGGCGATCGCGTCGGCCTTGGCGTCGAAGACGCCCACGGCGCCGGCATTGCCGGCCCAATGGCGGCCGGAGCCCTCGAGCTTGGCGGTGCCGCGCCGCACGCCGGCGGCAACGCGCCGCTGCTGGTCGGCGCCGTCGCCCTCGTAAGTGCCTGACACTTCGAACAGCGCAACATCGCCGATGCCCTTGTCGGCATTACGCTGCGCGGCCGCAATCAGCCCCGGCAGCAGCGACGGCCGCATGTCCGACATATCGGCGGCGATCGGGTTGGCAAGCTTCAGCGCCTGCTGGCCGCCGCCGAACAATTCGGCGTGTTTTGCCGGAATGAACGACCAGGTGACGGCCTCCATCATGCCGCGCACGGCAAGCGCCCGCTTGGCGGCGCGGGTGCGGATCTGCAGCACAGTCAGGATCTTGGCGTTGACCGCATCGTGTGAACCAAGCGGCTGGGGCGCGATGTTGTCGACGCCGTGGATGCGCATGACCTCCTCGACCAGGTCGGCCTTGCCGTCGACATCCGGCCGCCAGGACCGGACCACCACATTGACGACGTCGCCGGCGCCCTCCGGCTTGAAGCCGAGGCGGGCTAGAATGTCGAGGCTCGTCGAGCGCGGCACTTCGATACCGGTCAGCCGCTTCACTTCCGACAATGGGAACGAGACGATCTTCGGCCGATGGCCGGCATAGCCGACGACCTCGGTTTGCGCCGGTGTGCCACCGCAGAAATCGAGCACCAGCTTCGTCGCCAGCTCCAGGCCGGGAACCATCATTTCCGGGTCGACGCCGCGCTCGAACCGATAGCGTGCATCGGTGATGATGCCGAGCGTGCGGCCGGTGCGGGCGGTGGCGATCGGGTCCCAAAGCGCGGACTCGATCAGCACGTCGATGGTGTTCTCGTCGCAGCCGGAATGCTCGCCGCCCATGATGCCGGCAATCGATTCGATGCCGTCCTGATCGGCGATCACGCACATCTCCGGCGTCAGCGTGTATTCGCGGCCGTCGAGCGCCAGCACCTTTTCGCCGTCACGCGCCCGGCGCACGGCGAGATTGCCGGTGACCTTCGCAGCGTCAAAAACATGCAGCGGCCGGCCGCGGTCGAAGGTGACGTAATTGGTGATGTCGACGAGCGCGCTGATCGGCCTCAAGCCGATGGCGAGAAGCCTTTGCTGCAGCCATTTCGGCGACGGTCCGTTCTTGACGCCGCGCACCAGGCGCAGCGCAAAGCCGGGACAGAGCTCCGGCGCTTCGATCGTCACCTTTACCGGCGTCTCGCCCTTGCCGGGGATCGGCTCTATCGGCGCGCTCTTCAGCGTGCCGAGCCCGCTCGCCGCCAGATCGCGGGCGATGCCATGGACACTGGTGGCATCCGGCCGGTTCGGCGTCAGATTGATCTCGATCACCGGATCGTCGAGATGGGCATAGGCGGCGAAACTGGTGCCGACCGGCGCATCGGCCGGCAGGTCTATGATGCCGTCATGCTCCTCGGACAGTTCGAGCTCGCGCTCGGAGCACATCATGCCGTGGCTTTCAACGCCGCGGATCTTGCCGACGGTCAGCGTCACGTCGATGCCGGGGATATAGGTGCCCGGTGCTGCAAAGGCGCCGATCAGTCCGGCGCGGGCGTTCGGCGCTCCACACACAACCTGCACAGGCGGCTTGCCGTCGCCTGTGTCGACGGTCAGCACGCGCAGCCGGTCGGCGTCTGGGTGCTGCACCGCCGTCACCACCTTGGCGATGACGAAGGGGGCCAGGCTCGCCCGGTCGTCGACATGCTCGACCTCGAGGCCGATAGAGGTGAGACGCTCGACGATTTCGGCCAGCGAAGCGTCGGTCTCGAGGTGATCCTTGAGCCAGGAGAGGGTGAGTTTCATGACTGTGTTCCGTCTGGTCTGGGCACGCTGCACTTGAAGCTATGCGGCCGCGCGTCGGACATGTGCAGGAAGGCGAGTTGCCCGGAGATTTGCTGCGGCCCGCTCGTCACGCGCTCAAGCCCCCGAACAGCGTCGGCATGTCGAGCGGCCTAAAACCGTAATGCGACAGCCAGCGGACATCGGCGTCGAAGAAGGCGCGCAGATCCGGCATGCCGTATTTCAGCATGGCGATGCGGTCGATGCCCATGCCCCAGGCAAAGCCCTGGTATTCGTCGGGATCGAGGCCGCCGTAACGGAGCACATTGGGGTGGACCATGCCGCTGCCGAGGATTTCCATCCAGTCCGAGCCCTCGCCGAAGCGCACCTCGCCGGGCCGCGAACGGTCGCACTGGATGTCGACCTCGAGGCTGGGCTCGGTGAACGGGAAGAAGGACGGCCGGAAGCGCATCTTGACGCTCGGCACCTCGAAGAAGGCCTTGCAGAACTCCTCCAGCACCCATTTCATGTTGGCGACATTAGCCGATTTGTCGATCACCAATCCCTCGACCTGATGGAACATCGGCGAGTGGGTGGCATCGGAATCCTGCCGGTAGGTCTTGCCAGGAATGACGATGCGGATCGGCGGCTTCTGCATCTCCATGGTGCGGATCTGCACCGGCGAGGTGTGGGTGCGCAAAAGCTTGCGTTCGCCCTGCGCGTCCGGCTGGAAGAAGAAGGTGTCGTGCATCTCGCGCGCCGGGTGGCCTTCCGGGAAGTTCAGCGAGGTGAAATTGTAATAGTCGGTCTCGATGTCCGGACCTTCGGCGATGGCAAAGCCGAGATCGCCGAAGATCGCCGCGATCTCGTCGATGACCTGGCTGATCGGATGGATGCGGCCGCGCTCGGCCGGCGATTGCCTGACCGGCAAGCTGACGTCGACCTTCTCGGCGGCAAGCCGTGCCGTGATCGCCACATCTTTCAGCTCGGCGCGGCGCGCCGAAAGCGCCTCGGTGACGCGGTTCTTGAGGCCGTTGATTGCCGGGCCTTTGACCTGTCGCTCCTCCGCGCTCATCGAGCCGAGCGTCTTCAGCATCTCGGAAACCGAGCCCTTCTTGCCGAGGGCCGAGACACGCACCGCCTCGATCGCCTGCTCGTCGGCGGCCGAGGCAATTTCGGCCATCAGGGAATTTTCGAGAGTTTCCATGTCACTCATGTTCCAGATCCGATTGGAAGCAAAGAAAAACCCGCGCCAGCCCTGCCAGCGCGGGTTTCCCAAATCAAGTGTCGAATAGCTTGGGAAGCGCTGGTCTTAAGCGACAGCGCTTTCAAAAGCATTCGGCGTGGTATTCTTCAGGTATTCGAGCGCAACCTTGGCCTTGGCCACAAGGGCCGCGAAGGCCTGCGGCTCGTGGATGGCCATGTCCGACAGGATCTTGCGGTCGATCTCGATGCCGGCCTTGTTGAGACCGTCGATGAAGCGGCCGTAGGTCAGGCCATGCTCATGCGTCGCCGCATTGATGCGCTGGATCCACAGCGCGCGGAACGAACGCTTGCGGTTCTTGCGGTCGCGATAGGCGTACTGCAGCGACTTTTCCACCGCCTGCTTGGCGATGCGGATGGTGTTCTTGCGACGGCCATAAAAACCCTTGGCGGCTTTCAGGACCTTCTTGTGCTTGGCGTGCGAGGTGACGCCTCTCTTTACGCGTGCCATGTCATGATCTCCTTAAAACGCTGTCCAGACCGAATGCCCTAGAGGCCGTTCGGCAGAAAATTCTTGATGACCTTCTTGCCATCCGGTTCAGCCAGAACCATCGTGCCGCGGGCATTTCGAATGAACTTGTTGGAACGCTTGATCATGCCGTGACGCTTGCCGGCCGCAGCCGACAGAACTTTACCCGTACCTGTGATCTTGAACCGCTTCTTGGCGGCCGATTTGGTCTTCATCTTGGGCATTTTGCTACTCCGTTTATATGCGCACCAACGCGCTTTTTGTTCGCTTCAGGCCGACCAAAGCCCGAAAAGCAAATGAAACCGCCACGGCATGCCCTGCCGGGCGGTTTTTTGGGAACGGCGGTCCTATACGTCAAAGCGGGGGCGCGCGCAACACCCATGGGAATGTGACGCAGGGCGGTCGCTTCGGGTTGAGTGCAGTCCGCGCCCCGGACCTGTTCCGTTGGCGCTGCCCCTCACCTGCCTGCCGGCATCCTCTCCCCGTTTAGTGACGGGGAGAGGGGCGCTCTCGTCGATGATTTCGCCAATCACCAGCGTTGCAGAAAAGGGCCAAAAAGCCCGCGCCAGCCCTTTCTCCCCGTTACTATACGGGGAGAAATGCCCGGCAGGGCAATGAGGGGCGGCACCGACATCGATAATCAGGACATTTTTTTGCTGAAGCGATTGCTCTGAGGTGCAGCACTCTTTCATTCGTCGGGCAGGGATCAGGGGAAACGGAACAGCACCGGCAATATGCCGGACTGCTGGGCGCCGTCGATCAGTTCGAAAGCCGGCAAGGCAACCAGGAAGACCAGACCGTCCAGCAGCGTGGTTCGCAGCAGGCGCGGCTTGAAGCCGCCGGTGTCGCCTTCCTGATACAGCGACAGCTTCGGAAAAAAGCGCGGCACTTTCGCCAGGTAGGCCTGGTATGGCGCGCCGAGAACCTCCTTGAGGAATTTCTCCTCGCGCAGGATAACGATGTAAAAGGCACCCGCGCAGAGCGCTCCAAAGCCGATCGTGGCGGTGAAGGAGCCGATCTGTGCGCCGACACCGGCGGCAGCTAAAGTTGAGAAGACATAGAGCGGGTTGCGGGTGATCGAATAAGGTCCGCCGGTCACCACTTCGGAAGATTTGCGTCCGCCAATATAGAGCGTCGACCACAAGCGCCCGACGATGCCGAGAAAGATCAGCACGACGCCGACCATTTCGATCGTTTCATGCACAGGCGTATCGGGCGGAAAAACCGACTGCCCGAACAAAAGTATCGCGAACAGGACGACGACGACGACGCCAAGCACCATCCTGCGTGTGTGCTGGTAGCTGCCCAGCCCATATTTGGCTTCCGAATGCTTGACGTCATTGACCATGTCGGGAATCCGATCGTCGAGGGAACCAGAGCGTCTTTGCTCTCGCCGGCGATCGCAGCGTCTGGCCAAGAAAACAGGCGCCCCGCCGATCGCCGGGACGCCTTGCAACATGATTCAGGCGGATTTTATGCACGTCGCCCAAAAAGCCTGCCCACGGGCTTGACCCGAGGGTGCGCAGCGGTTTTGGGACAACGACATCCACAAAACAGAACTAAAGCGCAACGCGCTTAGCGGGGCGCCAGCACCATCATCATCTGGCGGCCTTCGAGTTTCGGTTCGGCTTCGACCTTGGCGATGGGCGCCACTTCCTCGCGAACCTTGTTCAGAAGCTGCATGCCGAGTTCCATATGCGCCATCTCGCGACCGCGGAAGCGCAGCGTCAGCTTGACCTTGTCGCCTTCCTCGAAAAAGCGCCGGACGGCCTTCATCTTGGTCTCGTAGTCGTGGCTGTCGATGTTCGGGCGCATCTTGATCTCCTTGATCTCGATGACCTTCTGGTTCTTGCGCGCTTCGGCCGCCTTCTTCTGGTTGGCGTATTTCAGCTTGCCGAGATCGAGGATCTTTACGACGGGCGGCACTGCATTGGGCGATATCTCGACCAGATCGAGCCCAGCCTCTTCGGCGAGCAGCAATGCGTCGTTGATGGAGACATCGCCGCGGTTCTGGCCTTCGGCGTCGATTAGCTGGACCCGGGGAACCCGGATATCACGGTTGGAGCGCGGGCCTTCCTTGGTGGGCGCCGCTGCTTTGAAAGGTCTGCGAATGGTCGTGGTCTCCTTGAGCCGTTTCGTTAAGGGGTTCTTCAGTTCAGAATTGCGAACGCGCAATGTGGTGAGCGCGCGGTCGGAGTCAATAGCACAGCATTCTCAGGAAATCACCTGCTCGATGAGAAGAGCAAAACCCAAAGCGGCAAACAAACCGAGCTACGCATGAACGATGGTCAGTAGCCGGAGAGCCAGGCTCGGATATCGTCAAGCGAGCGCATCAGAACCGAAGGGTTATCGCGCGCCGGGATGAATCCCCAGCTTTGCCAGAATGTCTCGGCCTCACGATCAATGGCGCGCACAATGACGGCGCGGCCTGCGACGATAGCCGCGCCGGCGATACACCGTTGCAAGGCGTCCTTCACAAGCGCCGAGCCTATCCCCCGGCCGGCATAGCGGCGGTCTACAGCCAGCTGGCCGATTAGCAAACAGGGAATTGGATCCGGCGGGCGCCTCGTTCGGATGGCACGTGGAGCGGTATTGGGCTCGATCACAGTCGGAGCCAAGCCGTAGTAGCCGATCACCTGACCAGCATCGTGAACTACAAGGACCAGCGTAAAGCCACGCGCGTGATTCGAACGGGCGAAGTTCGCCAGCCAATGGTCAAGTGCGGGCTTGCCGCATTCGAACCCTTCCAAGCGATGTCTGTCCGAGAGGAGTTCGACACCAGACAGCGCCACCCGATTCAGCTGCTCTTGCGTCGCAGGCGCTCGGCGACCTTGGGTGGAATGGGAGCAGGCGGCGCACTGATCGCCTGCACGAAGTCCTGAAAAGCGTCTGGGGAGAGTCGGATGACGGTTTCGTTCAGGATGGCGGTTTGCGCCTCCTGAATTGCTGCGCGTCGCATGAATTCCGTTCTCGAAAGGCCAAGCAGGTCTGCGCCACGATCTATGATCGCAAGATCATCGTTGCGGAACCGCATCGATACGGGCGTCTCTTTTCTCGGTGACAGGGCGGACATTGCGCGGCTTCCTGGACGGTCAAAGACATATAGGGCTCTGTAACGCGATACGCAATACATTAAGCAAGCGACACCGTGTCAATGGGAACGCGAAGGCAAATCAGCGCCGTTGCACCAAGCTAAAGACACCGCAGAGCACTTTTCGTTGAATGCCTTGCTGTGCCAAAAGACCGGCGTGAGGGAATATAGCATGAGCGCCACCACCCCGATCTTCCTGGACGTCGACGGGACGAGCATCGCCGTCAGGCATGCGGCAGGTGCCGAGCCCGGCATCGTCTGGCTTGGCGGCTACAAATCCGACATGCTGGGCACCAAGGCCGAAACCCTGTCGGAATGGACGCGCAAAGAAGGCCGCGCCTTTCTGCGCCACGATTATTCCGGCCATGGCGAATCGAGTGGCGCCTTTGCCGAGGGCACCATCTCGAAATGGCTGGGCGAGAGCCTGGCGGTTTTCCACCGCTTCACCCAGGGCAGGCAAATCGTGGTCGGCTCGTCGATGGGCGCGTGGGTCGCGCTGCGGATGGTGCAGGAGTTGCGCAAGTCGGGCGAGAACAGTGTCGCCGGCCTTGTGCTGCTGGCGCCGGCGCCCGATTTCACGTTCGACCTGGTGGAGCCGGTGCTGACCGGAGCGCAAAAGCGCGACCTCAGGAAAAAAGGCTTTTTCGAAGAGCCGTCGGATTATTCAGCCGAGCCTTACATCTACACGCGCGCTCTGATCGAGGACGGCCGCAACAACCGGGTGATGACCGGGCCGATCGACACGCACTGCCCGGTCCATATCCTGCAAGGGCTGGCCGATTCTGACGTGCCGTCGAGCCATGCGCTGAAGCTGGTCAGCCTGCTGCCTGCCGACGACGTCACGCTGTCGCTCATTCCCGACGGCGACCACCGCCTGTCGCGGCCGCAGGATCTCGACATGCTGGTGCGGGCGGTGGACGCGATGGTGCGGCAGGCGGGATAGAGACATGCGCATTTCCATTCCGGTGTCCGCCTCCGTGGCGGCGATCGTCGGCTTCGGCGGTACGCTGGCCATCGTCATTGCCGCCGCCAAGGCGGTCGGCGCAACGCAGGTCGAGACCGCAAGCTGGGTGACGGCGCTTTGCCTGGCGATGGCGGTCGAGAGCCTGTGGCTGTCGTGGCGTACGAAAATGCCGGTCATCACCGCCTGGTCGACGCCAGGCGTCGCGCTGATCGCCGCATCGACCGGCTTTTCGATGGGCGAGGCGGTTGGCGCCTTCATCATCACCGCGGTCCTGCTGATCACCACAGGCCTGTTCAGGCCGTTGACCAAGCTGATCGCCAGAATACCGGCTTCGGTCGCATCCGGAATGCTGGCCGGCATCGTCGTCACCTTCGCCATCAATGCGGTGAAAACCGTCCCCGTCGACCCCTGGCTGATCCTGCCGCTGGTTGCGGCGTTCTTCGCCATCCGCCTGTTCAACCCGGCGCTGTCGGTGCTGCTGGTGCTGATCGGCGGCGGTCTCGCCGCCTTTCTCACCGGCCGGGTCGGCGGTCTGCCGGCACCGGAACTTTCGAGCTTGACGCTGGTGATGCCGCAGTTCAGCGCCACCGCGATCATCGGCCTCGCCTTGCCGCTCTACCTCGTCACTATGGCCTCGCAGAACTTGTCCGGCCTCGCCGTGCTGAGGGCAGCCGGCTATCATCCCGAACCCGGGCCGCTGATCGGCGTCACCGGCCTGTTTTCGCTGCTGACGGCGCCGTTCGGCGCCTCGACCACCAATCTGGCGGCGATCTCCGCGGCGATCTGCACCGGGCCTGATGTGCATCCCGATCCGGCCGAGCGCTGGAAGACCGGTCCGTTCTACGCGCTGGCCTATCTCGTCTTTGCCCTGTTCGGCGCATCTCTGGTGGCGATCTTCGCCGTATTGCCGCAGAGCCTGATCGCGCTGGTCGCCGGCCTGGCGCTAATGGCACCGCTCGCCAATGCGCTGTCGATCGCCTTGAAAGACGAGGACGAGCGGATGGCCGCCACCGTCACCTTCGCCGTCACCGCATCGGGGCTGACGCTGTTCGGCGTCGGCGCGGCGTTCTGGGGGCTGATTGCGGGATTGGTCGTGCTTTTCCTCGAAAAGGTCAAAAAGCGATAATCATTTCAGCCGCTTGTCCGGTTTTGGCGGTTGCTGTCTTGAATCGCCGTTTTCTCCATCCCATTTCGATTCCACGCAGCCGGATTTGGCTGTCTCCAACTGAAGGATTGGGAGAAATGAACACATCTGCATTGATCCGTCCGGCCTGGACGCCGGCGACCATCGCGTTGATGGTGATCGGGTTCATGGTGTTCTGGCCGCTCGGCTTAGCCATGCTCGCCTACATCATCTGGGGCGACAGGCTCGACGGCTTCAAGCGTGACGTCAACCGCGCCACCGACGGCATCTTCGCCGGCTGCCGCCGCGGTTCCGATAAGGCCGCGCGCTGGGGTCATGGCTCCGCCCGCACCGGCAACGTCGCTTTCGACGATTGGCGCGAAAAGGAGCTCGAGCGGCTTGCCGAGGAACGCCGCAAGCTCGACGAGATGCTGAGCGAGTTCGACGAATATGCCCGTGAATTGCGCCGCGCCAAGGACCAGGAAGAGTTCGACCGCTTCATGGCCAACCGCAACAAGTCGACGTCGCCCACGACCGGATCGACGACGAACAACAAATCCAGCGGCACGCCGGGCCTGCTCGACGAGTAAGGTCCAGTGCGCAGATAAATAATCCAACGGCGTCGCGTCAGCGGCGCCGTTTCTTTTTTGTTCTAGTCGTTTCCCTCGAATCACGTATCGTCCCGGAATGTCCTTCGGCTTCTTTCGCACCCCGACGAAACCCAAGCCCACGCCGGTCGTGGAGCGCGAGCATTGCGTTGCCGGCCGCACGCTGCCGCTCAAGATCGTCGAGAACGACCGGGCGCGGCGCCTGACGCTGCGCATCGATTCCGGCGGCCGTGGTCTGCGCATCACCGTGCCGCCGGGGCTGCGGCGCGGCGAGGTGGAAAAATTCCTCGACCGCCATCAGGACTGGCTGGAGCAAAGGCTGGCCAAAGTGCCCAATCGGCCGCAGGTGCGGCCCGGCATCAAGATACCGGTGCGTGGCGTGCCGCATCGCATCGTCCATGAACCGTCGAAACGCGGCACCGTCACGCTGTCGCGCGACGAGCGCGGGCCGCTGATGATCGTGCATGGCGAACGCGTGCATCTGCCGCGCCGCATCGCCGATTTCCTCAAGCGCGAAGCCAAGCGCGAGATCGAAGCGCTGGTGACCAAGCACAGTGCTGCGGTCGGCAAGCGCGCCAAGGCGATCCGCTTCAAGGATACGTCGAGCCGCTGGGGATCGTGCACGTCGGAGGGCAATCTGTCGTTTTCCTGGCGCATCATGATGGCGCCGCGGCCGGTGATAAACTACCTCGTCGCGCATGAGGTGGCGCATCTCAAGGAGATGAACCACGGCCCGAAATTCTGGAAATTATGCGAGCAGCTTTGCCCGGACACCGTGCGCTGCAGGGACTGGCTCAAGCGCAATGGCGGCGCGCTGCAGGCGATCACGTTCGAGTAGTTGTCCGATCAATCGTCATTCGCCGCGTTCAACTCCTCCGGCCGCAACCCCTCATCGACATGGCGCGGCCAAGGCAGGAAATCCTGTTCGAAGGTGTCGTTGCTGAAATAGGCCAGCGCCCGGTGCGCCTCGGCGCCGTTGAAAGCGGCCTTGTCCATCAAATGAGCGATGACCTCATGGGCCTGCGCCAGCTTGTGCCTGAGTTCCGCGACGGTCTTTTCCGGCATGGTCTTTGTTCTCCCGCCTTTGTGCCTGAGCAAGTAGCGTGTTGCGCTCTTATATTAGCAAGGTGGCGCGTTCCGCTCTTACATTAGCAAGGTAGCGCGTTCCGCGCCGGCGGCAAACAGGATGCTTTTTCTCGACTCTTTGGCCGTTTCGTGCCAATCCCGCGCCATGGCGCTCGACATCAAGATATGCGGGTTGAAGACCGACAAGGCTCTGGCTGCGGCATTGGCCGGCGGCGCCAGCCATGTCGGCTTCATTTTCTTTGCCAAAAGCCCGCGCTATGTCGAGCCGGCGGAAGCCGGCCGCCTGCGCGAAGCGGCGCGCGGCAAGGCCAAGGCGGTTGCGGTGACGGTCGACGCCAGCGAGGCGTTCCTGGACGAGATCGTCAAAAAGATGCAGCCCGACATGCTGCAGCTTCACGGCGTCGAAACGCCCGGGCGGGTGGCCGAGGTGAAGGCGCGCTACGGCTTGCCGGTGATGAAGGCACTGCCGGTCGGCGAGGCTGCCGATCTCGAGCGGGTCAAACCCTTCATCGGCATTGCCGACCGTTTCCTGTTCGACGCCAAGCCGCCTAAGGGTTCGGAATTGCCGGGCGGCAACGGCCTTGCCTTCGATTGGCGCGTTCTGGCCGGCCTTGACGCCGGCGTCGATTACATGCTTTCCGGTGGGCTCAATGCCGGCAATATCGGCGACGCCCTTCGGCTGGCGAACCCGCCCGGAATAGATGTTTCCTCGGGCGTGGAGAGCGCGCCGGGCATCAAGGAACCGGCGCTGATCGAACAATTTTTCCGGGCCGCCGGGGCAGCACGCGACAACCGCGCCGCCTGAGCACGCTTAAAACCACAGACCAGGAGATCGGCGATGGACAAGCCGGCGATACCGAATTCCTTCCGCACCGGCCCCGACGAGCAGGGCATGTTCGGCATTTTTGGCGGTCGTTTCGTTGCCGAAACGCTGATGCCGCTGATCCTCGAGCTGGAACGGCACTGGAACGAAGTCAAGAACGACCCGGATTTCAAGGCCGAACTGACCGATCTCTCGACGCATTATGCCGGCAGGCCGTCGAAGCTCTATTTCGCTGAAGGCCTGACCCGGCATCTTCGCGAGGTTTCCGCGGCTAAGGGTCTCGGGGGCGGCGCAAAAGTCTATTTCAAGCGCGAGGACCTGAACCACACCGGCTCGCACAAGATCAACAACTGCCTCGGCCAGATCCTGCTCGCCAAGCGCATGGGCAAGACGCGGATCATCGCCGAGACCGGTGCCGGCCAGCATGGCGTCGCTTCCGCCACAGTGGCGGCGCGCTTCGGGCTTCCCTGTATCGTCTATATGGGCGCGACCGATGTCGCCCGGCAAAGCCCCAACGTGTTTCGCATGAAGCTTCTGGGCGCCGAGGTGCGGCCGGTGACCGCCGGCCACGGCACGCTGAAGGACGCCATGAACGAGGCGCTGCGCGACTGGGTGACCAATGTCGACGATACCTATTACCTGATCGGCACCGCCGCCGGCCCGCACCCCTATCCGGAGCTGGTGCGCGACTTCCAGTCGGTGATCGGCACCGAGGCGCGTGCCCAGATCCTCGAGCAGGAAAGCAGGCTGCCGGACACCATCATCGCTTGTGTCGGCGGCGGTTCCAACGCTATCGGCCTGTTCCATCCCTTCCTCGACGACAGTGAGGTGCGCATCATCGGCGTCGAAGCCGGCGGCCGCGGCCTCGACGGCATCGAGCATTGCGCCTCGATGAGTGCCGGCGCGCCCGGTGTGCTGCACGGCAACCGTACCTACCTCCTGCAGAACGCCGACGGCCAGATCATGGACGGCCACTCGATCTCGGCCGGCCTCGACTATCCCGGCGTCGGGCCGGAGCACTCGTGGCTGCGCGATTCCGGCCGCGTCGACTATGTGCCGATCCTCGACAGCGAGGCGCTGGAGGCGTTTCAGTTGACGACACGCGTCGAGGGCATCATTCCTGCGCTTGAATCGGCCCATGCCATCGCACAGGCGGTGAAGATCGTGCCTGATATGGACAAGGACCAGATCGTCATCGTCAACCTGTCCGGCCGCGGCGACAAGGACGTGCATACGGTGGCCAATATGCTGGGCATGGAGATCTGATCATGGCCACCCGTATCGACCGCCGCATGGCAAAGCTGAAGGCCGAGGGGCGCCCGGCACTCGTCACCTATTTCATGGGCGGCGACCCCGACTACGACACGTCCCTGTCGATCATGAAGGCGCTGCCCGGCGCCGGCAGCGACATCATCGAGCTCGGCATGCCGTTTTCCGATCCAATGGCCGACGGCCCGGCGATCCAGGCGGCCGGCCTGCGGGCGCTGAAGGGCGGCCAGACCCTGGTCAAGACGTTGAAGATGGCCTCGGAATTCCGCGCCGGCGACAGTGAAACGCCGATCGTCTTGATGGGCTATTACAATCCGATCTACATCTACGGCGTCGAGCGCTTCCTGAGCGATGCGCTGGCCAGCGGCATAGACGGGCTGATCGTCGTCGACCTGCCGCCTGAGATGGACGAGGAACTTTGTATCCCGGCACTCAAGGCCGGCATCAATTTCATCCGGCTGGCGACGCCGACCACCGACGACAAGCGCCTGCCCAAGGTGCTGCAGAACACCTCCGGCTTCGTCTATTATGTGTCGATGACCGGTATCACCGGTTCGGCGCTGGCCGACACCGGCAAGGTGGCGGCAGCGGTCAAGCGCATCAAGAGCCATACCGACCTGCCGGTCTGCGTCGGCTTCGGCGTCAAGACCGCCGAGCAGGCGCGCATCATCGGTGCGTCGGCCGACGGCGTCGTCGTCGGCACCGCAATCGTCAATGCCGTCGCCAACGTGCTCGGGCCGAGGGGCGAAAAGACCGCCGATCCGGCCGAGGCCGTCGCCACGCTGGTCAGCGGGCTTTCGCAAGGGGTTCGCGCGGCTCGCCTTGCTGCCGCCGAATAATCTTGATCTTCTGGTTGGCCATGATCTTTGCCGAAAACCGGTTTCCACTTTTCGGGATCATGGTCTAACTCTTCGTAAGGACAGGAGCCGAAGCGATGAACTGGATCACCAATTACGTCCGCCCGAAGATCAATTCGATGCTCGGCCGCCGCACCGACATGCCGGAAAACCTGTGGATCAAGGATCCCGAGACCGGCGAAATGGTGTTCCACAAGGATCTGGAGCAGAACCAGTTCGTCATCCCGTCCTCCGGCCACCACATGAAGATATCGGCCAAGGAACGGCTGAAATTCTTCCTCGACGACGGCAAATACGAGACGTTGGAAAACCCCAAGGTCGTGCAGGATCCGCTCAAGTTCCGCGACGAGAAGCGCTACGTCGACCGGCTGAAGGATGCCAAGGCCAAGACCGGCATGGAAGACGCCATCATCAATGCGCTGGGCACGGTCGAAGGACTGCCGGTGGTGGTGACGGTGCAGGATTTTGCCTTCATGGGCGGCTCGCTCGGCATGGCGGCCGGTGACGCCATCGTGCATGGTTTCGAGGTCGCCTTGCAGCGCAAGCGGCCGCTGATCCTGTTTGCAGCCTCCGGCGGTGCCCGTATGCAGGAAGGCATCCTGTCGCTGATGCAGTTGCCGCGGACCACGGTCGGCGTCGACAGGCTGAAGGAAGCCGGCCTGCCCTACATCGTCGTCCTGACCAACCCGACGACCGGCGGCGTCACCGCCTCCTACGCCATGCTGGGTGACGTGCATATTGCTGAGCCCGGCGCCCTGATCGGCTTTGCCGGCCCGCGCGTCATCGAGCAGACCATCCGCGAGAAGCTGCCCGACGGCTTCCAGCGCGCCGAATATCTGATGGAACACGGCATGGTCGACATGGTGGTGTCACGGCTGGAAATGCGCCAGACGATTGCGCGGCTGCTGAGAATGCTGCTCAAGCTGCCGGAAGAGCAAAAACCGCAGCCGGAGATCCTGCCACCGTCGGTGATTCCGGCCGAAGCCCGGCCGCACGCCTGACGCATTCGCCACGAACTGCGATTGCGCGCCGTCCGTGGCGCGCCTAGGATTCGCCATGACCACGCTTGCCGCCGACCGCGAAATCGAAAGCCTGATGGCGCTTCACCCGAAGGGCTTCGACCTTTCGCTCGACCGCATTTCGCGGCTGCTCGAACGCCTCGGCAATCCGCAGGACCAGCTGCCGCCGGTCATCCACATCGCCGGCACCAACGGCAAGGGCTCCTGTGCCGCCTTTTCACGGGCGCTGCTCGAAGCCGCCGGCTACCGCGTCCACGTCCACACCTCGCCACATCTGGTGAACTGGCACGAGCGCTACCGGCTGGCCGATGATGGCGGCGGCAGGCTGGTGGACGACAAGGTCTTCGCCGAAGCCATCGCCCGCGTCGCCAAAGCCAATCAAGGCCAGAAGATCACCGTCTTCGAAATCCTCACCGCCGTCACTTTCCTGCTGTTTTCCGAACATCCGGCCGATGTCGTCATCCTCGAGGTCGGCCTTGGCGGCCGCTTCGACGCCACCAATGTCATCGCCGAGCCGGCCGTGTCGGTGATCATGCCGGTGTCGCTCGACCATGAAGCCTATCTCGGCGACCGCGTCGAGCTGATTGCCGCCGAAAAGGCCGGCATCATCAAGCGCGGATGCCCGGTCGTCATCGGCGCGCAGGAAAGCGAGACGGCGCAGCAGGTGCTCATCGAAACTGCCGAGCGGCTCGACTGCCCCGCCTTCGTCTATGGCCAGGATTTCCTTGCCTATGAGGAAAACGGCCGCATGGTCTATCAGGACGAAGATGGGTTGATGGACCTGCCGCCGCCGCGCCTGCCGGGGCGCCATCAATTCGCCAATGCGGCGGCGGCGATCGCGGCGGTCAAGGCGGCGGGCTTCGAGATCAGCCACCGAGCCGCCGAGAAGGCGATGACGAATGTCGCCTGGCCGGGCCGCATGCAGAAGCTGCCGCAAGGCCGGCTGAGCGAACTGGCGCCGAAGGGCGCCGACATCTGGCTCGACGGCGGCCACAATCCCGGCGCCGGCGTGGTCGTCGCCGAGGCGCTGGCCGAGCAGGAGGAAAAGAACCCGCGGCCCCTGTTCCTGATCTCGGGCATGATCAACACCAAGGACCAGAGCGGCTATTTCCGCGCCTTCAAAGGGCTGGTGCGGCATGTCTACACCGTGCCGGTGAGCCTGAGCGACGCGGGCGTGCCGAACGACGAGCTGGCGACGCGCTGTATCGAGGCCGGTCTGTCGGCCGAACCGGTCAGTTCCGTCGCCAATGCGCTGATGCTGCTGCGCGACACATGGGACGGACCGCCGCCACGCATCCTGATTGGCGGATCGCTTTACCTGGCCGGTGCGGTATTGGCCGAAAACGGCACGCCGCCGGTTTGAGGCGTGCTTCACCCGGACAAGCTTACCGGACCACCGCGAGGAGCCAATCATGATCAAGGTAAAGCAGCTCGCTCACGTTTGCATTTTCGCGAATGACCTGGAGACCACGCGAAGCTTCTATCGGGACGTCCTCGGCATGGACACCCAGTTCAATTTCCTGCGCGAGGGGAAGATTTTCGGCTTCTACCTCAATTGTGGCAGCCGTAGCCATGTCGAGGTGTTCCAGAAAGACGGCGCCAGCTATAGCGACTTGAACCAGATCAACCACTTCTGCCTCGAAGTGGAAAACATCGACGCCGCGATCGCCCATCTGAGGTCAAAGGGGGTTGATGTCACCTCAAAGAAACGCGCGTGCGATGACACCTACCAGGCTTGGATCCGCGACCCCAACGGCGTGAAGATAGAACTGTTCGAATACACTGAGAAAAGCGCACAATTCGTCGGCGGTGATCGTATCGCGGATTGGTAATCGCACGGCGCCGGACAATTGTAGCGGCGCAGCCGATGGTTGGTGGACTATTTCAGCTCGACCTCGATGAAGGCGAATTCGCCATCGTTTGCGCTGATGACGTCATGTTCGACGCCCTCATTGCGGAAATACGGCGCGCCCTTCTTCATGTCGGCGAAGGATTCCCCATCCTTGGTCAGGAGCTTCACCTTGCCGTCGGTCAGCGGCACGATCACATAGTCGTGGCCATGGCGGTGCCAGCCGGTGTTGTCTCCCGGGGCGAAGCGGTATTCGGTGACGATGACGCGCTCATTGTCGATGAAGACGGTGGCCTTGGCGGATCCGGTCATATCGCTTCTCCTTTGTATTCAGAAGAGAAGAATACTGGGCAGCAAGCCGCGAGTGCCAGAGCGGCCCACCAATGACGCCAGCAAAAGAAAGCCCGGCGCAAGATCGGGCTTTCTGCAAAAAATTTGATCGGATCAGGCGAGGCTGCCGTTAATCCAGTGCGACAATGCCGTTTTCGGCGCGGCACCGACCTTCATGTCGGCGACTTCGCCGCCCTTGAAGATCATCAGCGTCGGGATCGAGCGCACGCCGAACTGCGCGGCCAGCTCAGGATTTTCGTCGATGTTGAGCTTGGCGATCTTTATCTTGCTGCCGAGTTCGATGGCGATGTCCTCGAGCGCCGGGGCGATCATCTTGCACGGGCCGCACCATTCCGCCCAGAAATCGACCACTACCGGCTCCTTGGCGTTGAGCACGTCGGCCTGGAAATTGCTCTTGTCGACCTTGACGGTGGCCATGCTGAGATCCTTTCGATTTGTTCGTCGCACCAAATGTGGTGGTGATCGCATCCGTGTTCAAGCAAGTGTTGTGTCACGCTCCCGTGAGTCTAGCAAGCGCGTCGTCCATGGCCCCTGCCGGCAGCTCGATCAGCCGCGGCGCCTCGGTAAACAGCAGCGCCGCCGAGACCTCGCGTCCCTGATAGAGCGGCTGAAGCAGCGCGCGATAGAGTCCGAGCTGCAGAACATAGGCTTGTGGCACTTCGGCGAGCGTAGCCGGCGCTGGCCGATTGGTCTTGTAGTCGACGATCGAAACCTTGTCCGGCGTTACTGCCAGCCGGTCGATCTTGCCGGAAATCGAGCGCAGTTTGCCCCTCACCTCCAGGCTGCCCATGATGGCAACTTCGGCGCGCGAATTTGGCGCAAACAGCGGCGCAAAGCGGCTGTCGGCAAGAATTCTGAAAACGCCAGCCAAGGCCTTGTCGCGCTCGTCGTCGGGCCATGCCGCGCCGGCTCTTGCCAGATAGCGTTCGGCGGCATCCCGGCGTTCGCCCTCGGCGATGCCGGGCAGCATCTGCAACAATTTGTGCAGCGCCAGCCCGCGTATGACGGCAAAGCCGGGCTCGGCGTCGGCATCCAGCACCGGCGAACGCGTGTCGGCCACCGCTTGCCGCGCCTCGTCGATCAGCACCGAGGCGCCGGACGGCGACAGCGGCCGCGGCAATTCCTTGAAGGGCGGCAGAGGCTGGAACAGGGTCTCCGGCAATGGCGCAAAGCGTTCCGCCTGTCGTGCCTCATCCACTGACGCCTGCGGCATCGGCGGCAGCTTCGTCACCTGAAAACGATGCACGGTCTCGCCAGTGGCGGGATGCCGGCGTTCTTCGCTCTCCGCGGCACCGACCAGTGCTCGGCTGACGATCGAATGCCAGGTGCCGGTATTCGGCGCCCGTTTGCCATGGTAGCCGCAGATGATCAGCCGATCCTCGGCGCGGGTCATGCCGACATAGAGCAGCCGGCGATATTCATCGTCAGCGAGTTCGCGAGCGCGGGCCGATGCGGCGCGTGAAAATCCATTGGCGACATCGCTGGCCGAGCGCCAGAGATAGCCCTTGCCCTGCCAGCAGTCGCCCGAGCCTTCGAACGGCATCAATCTTGGCAGGTGCTGGTCGCTGAACGGCGCCGAGCCGCCATCGACAAGGAATACCACCGGCGCTTCGAGGCCTTTGGCGGCATGCACGGTCATGACGCGAACCTCGTCGCGGGTCTGGTCCATCTCGCGCTTGATCTCGGGGCCGGCGTTTTCCAACGTCGACAGGAAGGATTCCAGTCCCGGCAGGCCGGTCCGTTCCTCGGCCAGGCAGAAATTCAGGAGTTCGTCGAGAATGTCGCCGGCCTCCGGCCCGAGCCGCGCGATCATCTTCTTGCGCAGACCGTCGCGGGCGAGGGCCGCGGCATAGAATTCGAATACCGGCTTGAATGCGGCCTCGTTCGACCATGTGTCGAGCCGGCTGACGACGGCGTCCAACGCCTCGCTTTCGCCGGCATGCCGGCGCAGCGAGGCGATCAGCGAGACGCCCGACGGCCTCTCGGCAGCAAGCGCGAAAAGCTGCTCTTCCGAGACATCGAAGATCGGGCTGCGCAGCACGGCGGCCAGCGACAGATCGTCCTCGGGCTGGATGAGAAAATGGCCGAGTGCGATCAGGTCCTTCACCGCGATGTGGCCGGGCAGGCTGAGCCGGTCGGCGCCGGCCACCGGAATGTCGCGGCGCTTCAGCGCCCGCGTCAGCGCATGGACGAAGCGGTCGCGCTTGCGCACCAGCACCAGCACGTCGCCGGGCTGGATTTTCTTGCCACGCCCTTCGATCACCTCGCCGCCGCCGATCCAGCGGGCAATGGTCGCTGCGACGTTTTCAGCGACGCGGACTGCCGGCGCGTGAGCATGGTCGACCGCTTGCGTCCAATCGTCCGGTTCGTCGACGACGTCGGCGCCGATCGACGGCCAGACCTCGACATAACCCGGCGCATCGTTGCGGATCGCCTTGTGGTCGAGCGGATCGGGATCGTGACTGATGCCGCGCCGCACGTTCGGGTCGGCAAAGACACGATCCACCGCGGCAAGAACATCTTCGGTCGACCGGAACGACCAGGTCAGCTTGAGATCGGCGAAGGCGGCGTCGGCGGATCTGACTCTGCCGGCAAACAAAAGCCGACTGTCGGCAAAGGAATCCGGGGCGGCTCCCTGGAAGGAATAGATCGACTGCTTTTCGTCGCCGACCGCAAAGATAGTGCGGTGGACGGCGTCGCGTGCGCCGAGCCCGGCAAAGAACTCCTCCGCCAGCCGCTTGACCACCTCCCACTGGTCGGGACTGGTGTCCTGCGCCTCGTCGAGGAGGATGTGGTCGATGCCCTGGTCGAGCTTGTACTGCACCCATGGGCCGGCGTCGGGCCGCGCCAGTAGATTGACCGTGCGGGTGATCAGGTCGTTGAAGTCGAGGAAGCCGCGGGCGCGCTTCAATTGTTCGTAGCGGGCGATCAGCCAGTCGGCGATGGTCAGCGCCGCACGCGTGCCTTCCAGCATCCTGAACAAGGCCAGCCGGTCGGAGATTTCGAGAATGGCGTCGACCGCCGCCAGATAACGTTCGGCAAGATCGGGCAGCCGGCCAAGCAATGCCTTCTTGAACGTCTTGGCCGGATCATAAGGCGCGCCGTCGGCCCTCAGGAAGGCCTTGGAGAGCAAATTCAGGCGACGGACCGGATCCTCCTCGGCGAAGGCAAGGCGGGCGTATGGCAGCAGATTGTTCAGCACGATGCGCGCATCGGCGGCCTCGGCCGCCCGTGAAAAGGTGACGAGATAATCCGGCAGGAAGCCGGGCAGCGGCCAGACGGCGGCGGCTATGCCTTCGGCGCTCTGGCCGGCGCGGAACTGAAACTCGTCGAACAGCGCCTGAAAACCATCGCCGCCGGCTGCGGCGATGAAGGCGCGCAAACCGTCTCGCTTGCGCACGATCTCGGCCAGCAGTGCGTCGAGCCCATGTTCGCCGCCGCGCTCCAGCACGGTGGCGAAAGCCTCGGCCAGCGCCGTATCGCCTGCAACGCCGCCCGAAATCATATCGCGACGGGCGGCGGCGAACAGCGAAGCCTCCATCTGTGGATCGAGCATTTCGAAATGCGCCGGGATATTGGCTTCCAGCGGGAACTGATGCAGCACCGATTCGCAGAAGGCGTGGATGGTCTGGATCTTCAGCCCGCCCGGTGTTTCCAGCGCCTCCGCAAACAACCGCCGCGCCCGGCGCATGGTTTCGCGGTCGGGCTGGCGGCCGTCCAGCGCCTCTATCCGTGTCGAGAGCTCGGCATCGCCCAAGGCCGTCCATTGCGACAGGGTCGAAAACACCCGGTTCGACATGTTGGCGGCGGCGGCACGCGTATAGGTCAGGCACAGGATCTTGGACGGATCGGTGCCGCGCAGCAAAAGTCGGATGACGCGCTGGGCGAGTACATGGGTCTTGCCCGATCCGGCATTGGCCGACACCCAGGCGGAATTGCGTGGGTCGGAGGCGCTTGCCTGACTGGCGGCAGTGTCGCTTGGAATGGGGTAGGCCTTTTTCATGCCTCCCCTCCCTCGTCGTCGGCATCGCCGCCGGCCGACCATTCGAGCACGCGGGCGAGATGGTCGTAGTCGCCGTCGGTCTCGCCCTCACGGAACGGCAGCGCCCGCGATAGATAGCCGGTCGCCGGGTCGGCGTAGTGGATCAGCAGTTTTTCCAGCCGCGCCCAAGCTTCTTCGGCAAGATCGGCGGCGGTTCGCGGCTTGCGGTTGTATTCGAGGATGGATTCCTCGAACACCTCGCCGTTCGGCTTCAGCCGCACGAAGGCCAGTTGCGACGGCTCGCATGCGCCAACCTCATTGAAGGCGCCGCGACGCAGCAGCGCGCCCTCCAGCGCCAGTTGCGGCGCGAGCAGCGTGTGCGCCTGCGCCTTGGATGGCGACGAGCCGGTCTTATAGTCAAGGATGTCGGCCATGCCGCCGGCCAGCAGATCGATGCGATCGGCATAGCCGGACAGGGTCACGCCGGATAGGCCGACACCGGTCTTTTCGGCGCGTTCCTCGGCGTGCCGCCGTGCCACGGCTGCGGCCCGGCCGCGCTCCCATTCGATGATGCCGGCGGCAAGCTTTTCGAAGCGCGGCCACCATACCGCCTCGACATCGGCGGGCAGGGCAGCCTCGGCAAAGCAGGAGCGGCCTGCGGCGATGAGCCCGTCCAGCGCCTCCGGCGCGCGCGGGTCGGCCACCGTCCGCGAGAACAAGTGCAGAATGGCGTGGAACAGCGTGCCGCGCTCGGCAGCGCCCGGATCGCGAATGACCGGATCGAGCGGCATCAGACCGAGTATCCTTCTGGCATAGACCGCATAGGGATCGCGACGTAGCGTTTCGATCTCGGTGACCGAGAAGTGGTGCGGCCTGGCAGTGAGCGGCGGTTTCGGCTGCGGCCGCGGCGCAAAGTCCTGCTTTTCGCCGGCATCGAGCGCACGCGTCCAGGCAAGCAGTTCATCGCCGCGCCGGCGAAGTGCCGCGGCATGATCCTCGCCGACGAAGGTAAGGATACGCTGCAGCCAGCGCGAGGGCACCGAGGGTGCGTCGCCGGAACGGGCGGAGCGGGCCAGCACCACTTTTTTGGCGCCCATGGCCATCTGGAAATCATGTGCGGCAAGGCCGATGCGCCGTTCCGGCGGCTCGAGATCGATGCCGGTCTTCATCAGCCGCGACATGAAGCGGTCACTCTCCGGCTTGCGCGGCCACACGCCTTCGTTGAGCCCGCCGACGACCAGCGTATCGACGTCCTGAAGCCGCGCTTCCAGCACACCCCAGATGGCGATGTTCCTGTCGGTGCCCTGCGCTGGCTTGACCGTCTCGGGCGCGATCAGCGCCTCCATCACGTCAGGCCATTCGTCAGCCGCGAAGGAGAACGACACCGAGGCCGCGACCAGCCCGCGCAAGAGCTCGGCGAGCTTTTCGCCGGCATCGCCGGCATAGAGTTCGCTCAGGCCTCCGTCAGCAGCGCGGCCGAGACTTTCGAGCGCAACGACGCCGGCACGCACAAGCGTTGCAAGATCGGCATTCTCCTCGCCGCGAAAGGCAACCAGCGGCGCCAGCGCAGCCGTTAGCCGGATCAGCAGATCGCGCGCCTGTTCGATGCGCCTGACCGAGAGCCGCGATCGCCAGAAGGGTGGGCGGCGATTGCCGCCGCCGTCGAATTCGAGGAGCCGGGTGTCGAAGAGCTGCGGCAGCGACGCCACGTCCGGGCGACCGGTGCCGGCGCGGAGCGCCACGAGTTCGACGATCTCGGCCGCATGGCGCACGCTTGCCCGCTCCAGGCCGAGGCCAAGCAGGGGATGCTTGAGCAGCGACAGCAGGGCGACGGGGTCGCCCGGGCGGAAGGCTGCCTGAAGCGCCAGCCTGAGCAGGCTGGCGGCTGGCGCGTTGATGAGCGGCGTGCCGCCGGAATCGTCGGCGGCAACGCCGAAGCGCAACAGCTCGACCGAGACGCGCCGCGCCAGTGCGCGGTCGCCGGTGACGAGCGCGGCGCGCTGGCCGGGCTGTTCGACGGCCTGTTTGAGCGCGACGGCGATCGCCACGGCTTCGTCGCGTTCGCTGGCGGCTTCGAGAAGCGTCACATCGGCGAAGGCCTCGGCAATATCGCCGGCCGTAAAGCGGGCGCGCGTCTGCGCCCACAGCTCGGTGGTCTCCGCCGGGCGCAGCGCTTCGCCGACGAGTGCGGCGCGCAGTGCAAGCGGCCGCGGCGCAGCAGCAAGCTCTTCGACCTCGGCGCGCGGCACGCCGATCTTGCCGATCAACTTTGCCAGGCCGTATTGCGGGTGGCCAAGCAGGGCCGGGCGTGCGCCCGGTGTGGTGATCGCGGCAAAGGACGGCTCGTCCAGCGCCCGGTCGAGGCCGGGCAGCACAACGGCGCCATTGGGCAGGCCGGCGATCACGGCAAGCAGCTCGGCCGTGGCGGGGATGGAGCCGGTGGAGCCGGCGGCGATCACCGGTCCGGCCGGCGGATTACGCTTCAGCCGCGCCGCCTCCAGCGTTATCAGGGCATTGCGATGCGCGGCCGGATTGGAGCGATGGCGTTCCTCGAGCAGCTTCGGCCAGTTCTCGGTGACGATGGTCAGGAAATCGAGCGTCACCTGCCACCAGCCCGCCAGGTTGCCGGTCACAAGGTCGGCGAGCCTTGCCCAATCCGTGCCCTCGGTCTCGATCTCGTCCATCAGCCGCGCAAGGTCGCGCGCCAGCCAGATGGCGTCGGCGGCGGAGGCCGGGATGACGATCTCCTCGTCGAACAATGCCGCGACATGTGCCGGCAGGCGGCGTTTCCACGCCCGCACCAGCGGCGCAAGCAGCAGAAGACGCTCTATCGCGGCGATCGGCGGCGCAAGGTCGATGGCGGCCGAAGCTCCCGCCTCGAAGGCGGCTTCATCTTCGTCGAACTCGCCAAGCGGGCGGATGACCGGCAGGATCGCCGAGCGGCTTCCGGAGCGCGAGAGAGCATCGACGAAGACGCCGCGAAGCGCCCGCGCCGCACGGCGCGTCGGCACATAGATGGTGAGATCGGCCAGCACCAGCGGGTCGCCGTCATAAGCAAAGCCGGGAACCAGGTGCCCTGCAAGCAGCGCCTCGGCCAGCGTCGGCAGGAACGGCGCTCCGGGCGGGATCGAGAAAACGCGGCGGGAGCCGCTCATTTCGACTCGGTAAGCGCGCCGGGTGCCTCAGCAAGAGCATCGGGCGTGCCGGCAAGCGCAGCGGCGACCGCTGCTTCCGCCCGCGGGATCGCGTCGGGTGTACCGACAGTGATCCAGTGACCCTGCATCGCCATGCCGAACAGGCGGCCGGCGGCGATTGCCGCATCGAAATAGGTGTTGAGCGACAGCGGGCCGGCCGGCGCATCCTTAAAGATGCGCGGATGAACGATTGCGGCGCCGGCATAGATCAAGCCGCCCGGATCGTTGTTCGCCCGCCGCAAGGCGCCGTCCGGCGCCATCAGGAAATCGGTGCCGCCGCTATGTCCGGTGGCTGACTGGAGATCTGCAAGCATCAGCAGAATGTCCATTGTCGCGCCCTCCCATGCAAGGGCAAGTCGCCTGAGATTGGAAACCCCGCTGTCGATCCAGAAGGTGTCGGCGTTGAGCACATAGAAGGGCGCCCCTAAGCTGGGCAGTGCCTTGACGATACCGCCGGCTGAGTCGAGCAAGCCCCAACTCTCATCCGAGATGACGATTGTCGGCGCATTGCGGCGGGCTACATGGTCCACGATCTGTTGTGGCAGGTAATGGACGTTGACGACGGCCTTGGCGACACCGGCTTCGGCCAGGCTGTCCAGCCCCCAGTCGAGCAATGTCTTGCCGGCGATCTTGACCAGCGGCTTCGGCATGGTGTCGGTGATCGGGCGCATGCGCTTGCCGAGCCCGGCGGCGAGCACCATGGCGGTCGTTGGCATCGGTCCCTCGTCCGACACCTCCAGGCCCAAATCCTTAGCCGTCAAATCGAGCGTTCCTCCAGCAGGCCGTGAGCGATGTAGAAATCCTGCAGCCCGGCCAGCGCCGGATGCGCCAGCGCCCGGCGAAGATAGTCGCGGATACGCGGCAGATGCTTCACATAATAAGGCTTGCCGTCGCGTTTTTCGAGCCGCACGAAAATGCCGAGGATCTTGGAATTGCGCTGTGCGGCCATGATTGCATAGGTTTCGCGGAATTCGTTCTCGTCGAAAGCACCGGCGGCGCGGCGCGCGGCGATGTAGGCGGCGAGCGTGTGCCTTTCGATTTCGGGTGAGATGGTGACGCGCGCGTCCATGGCGAGCGAGGCGACGTCGTAGGCTGACGGCCCGATCAGCGCGTCCTGGACATCGACGACTCCGAGGCGGTCGTGACCGGAACGGTCAGCGCGCCAGATCAGGTTGGGCGAATGGAAGTCGCGCAGCATCAGCGTGTATTCGCGCCCCTCAAGCCGATCGAGCACCGCATTCCATTCGCTGCGATAACCGGCGCGCAGCACCTCGCTTGGCGGATCGCCTGATATCACTGGGACATACCAGTCGACCAGCAATTCGGCCTCGATCATCATGGCGTCGCGGTCGAAAGGCGGCACCTCGTGGAAGACGCCGGGGCCGGCCTGCATGCGGGCCGGCCATGTTTTGCCGTGCATCATGGCAAGCAGTTCGGCCGCCGCCGCATAACGCGCGACCACCGGCTGGCCGCGCTTGTCGAGAAATCCTTGGGAACCGAGATGCTCCAGCAGGAGAAAACCCTGGTCGAGGTCCTGGGCATGGATTTCGGGGACGCTGACGCCGCCGGCCCGCAAGGCCCGGTCGATGGCGACGAACGCCGAAACGGATTGCGCGGTGTGGGCGATCTCGGCATAGGGTTTGCCGTCGCGGACCGGCGGTCCGAGCACCAGCCTTGGCGAGTTCATCAGCACGCGCGGCGGAAATCCGGCGAGCGTGACGATCTCGTAGGAGCGAGCCGAGGCATCGCCGATGAAATATCGCCGCTGCGCTTCGCCCCAACCGGCCTGGCCGAGAAAATCGCGCATCGCCAGCGATCGCGCCGCGCGTTCGAAGGCGGCGCCCTCTCCCGACAGTCTCGCCAGTCGGCCGTCGCCCTGCTGGAGAAGTTCGACCAGCACCGAGGTTTTCGGCAAATATGCCTCTGCCCGCTCCGGCCATTCGACCAGCGCAGCGCCTTGCGTCAGCGCCTCGTCGAAGCCCAGTTCGTCCAGCTCGGATGCCGTGCCCAAGCGGTAGAGATCGAAATGATGGACCGGCACGCGCGTGTCGTAGCTCTGGACCAGCGTGAAGGTCGGGCTCGGCACGTCGAGGCCGGCATCGTCGGCCAGTGCCCTGAGCAGCGCCCGTGCCAAGCTCGATTTGCCGGCGCCGAGATCGCCCCTGAGAGCGAGCACGTCGCCAATGCGCAGCGACATGGCGAGGTCCTCACCAAGCCTTGCTGTCGCAGCCTCGTCGGCGAGAAAACGCTCCAGCACCAATACCGCCATCGAACGCGCTACTCGGCCGCCGCGCGGATGCCGGACGGCGTGTCGGGAAAGGCGCAAACAACCGTGGTGCCCTTATCCCTGCCGGTCTCGATGCGGACGCTGCCGCCGTGGAGTTCGACAAAGCTCTTGACGATCGACAGTCCGAGCCCGGCGCCACGGCGGCGGCCGCCATTGGTGCGCGGTTCAAAGCGCCGGAACACTGAGTCAAGCAGGTCCGGCGGCATGCCGGGACCGTCATCGTGAACGGAAAATTCCACGCCGTCGGCAAGTTGGCGGCAGGCGAGCGTTATGGTGCTCGCCTCCGGCGCGTAGTTGGCGGCATTGCTGAGCAGATTGTAGAGGATCTGGCGGACCCGGATTTCGTCGCCGTGGAAGGTTTTCGGTGCGGCCGCCGCGTCGACCCTAAGCTTGATCGCATGTTCCTCCAGCCGGTCGGCGACCAGTTCGGCGGCGGCCGTAATGGTTCGATCGATGTGAACTTCGGAAATGTCGAGTTCCATGATGCCGGCATCCACCGTCGCCAGATCGAGGATGTCGTTGACGATGGTGAGCAGGACCGAGGAGGACGAGCCGACATGCCCGATATATTCGCGTTGCTTCTGGTTCAGCGGACCAGTCGACGGCAGTGAAAGAAGCTCGGTAAAGCCGATGATGTTGGTGAGCGGCGAGCGCAGCTCATAGGAGACGTGCTGCACGAATTCGTTCTTGATCTGGTCGGACTTTTGCAGCGCCTCATTCTTGTCCTTCAGCGCCCGCTCGACATTGACGCTGTCGGTAACGTCGACGAAGGTCATCATCACCTGGCCGTTGGGCAAAGGGATGACGGCGTAGCGCAAAACGGTGCCGTTGTTCAATTCGGTCTGGCCGTGGCGGTCGCGGCGCTCGTCGTCGAAGCCGGTGATGGCGGCAACGAACCCACCCCACGGACTGTCGACGGCACGGCGGTCGCACAGGTCGCGGATCGTCGAGACATGAACGTTGGGTTTTGAGGCATCGGCATCCAGCCCCCACAATGCCGCAAAGGCCGGGTTCGACAATCTCAGCCTGCCGTCGGGGCCGAAGACAGCGACGCCTTCGGCGAGGTTGTCGAGCGTCTCGCCCTGGACCCGCACGGCGGTCTGGTAGCGGCTTTCAAGGTCCATCTTCTCGGTCAGATTCTCGAACACCCAGGTGACGCCGCCCTTGGGCTGCGGATTGGCGACGACGCGAATGGTCTTGCCGTCCGGCAGATGCCACCAATGCTCCTGCGATTCAACCGCGCGGTAAGCGCCGAGCAAACCCTCTTTCCAGCGCCGCCATTCGGGCTGCTCGGCGATCTTGCCTTCGCTGCGCAGGCGATCGAGCAGCAAGGCGTTATCCGGCGCACTGTGCAGGAAGCCACTGTCGAGGCCCCATAGTTTCTGGAACGCCTGATTGAAAAACCGCAATTTCTCGTCGGTATCGAAGATCGCCACGGCGGTGTTGAGCTGATCGAGCGTATCGGCGTGGCTCTGCACGGTCCGCTCATATTCGGCGCGAATGGCCTCGATAGCGCTGATGTCGCAGGCAAGACCAGCCGAACCATCCGCCCCGGCAAAATCGGTCACGGCAAACACACGGCGGTCGCCTTCGATGACCGTGGAGAGTGTCTGTTCGAAGACGGGGTGCGACTTGTGTTGCGCAGCGATCGTGTCGCGCGCCTGGCCGCCGAGGAATTCCTTGCCGTCACGGACCGCCGCTTCGGCATTCTCGACCTCGACCGCTTCGGCATAGGCCCGGTTGACCCATTTCAGCCGCCCGTCGACGGTGCGCAGCCATGATGGCATCTTGAGCGCATCCAGAAGGCCGATCAGCGTCTCATGGTCGGCGGCTAAGCGCTGGTTCTCGATCTTCAGCCTGGCCTGGCTTCGCTGTGTCTCCGAAAGCGAGACGAAGCGAACCAGCACATGCGCCGCACTCTTGCGGCCGTGAACCTCGAGCGGCTGGCCGGCCTGCGATTCGATGACCAGATCGAACGGCTTTGCCTTGTCGCGCAGCGCCGCGACGGCATGTTCGAGTGCGGCCGCCGAACGCGGCATCAGCCAGCGGCCGAAAGCCAGGAAGGCGGCCCGGTCCTCCGGCGCGCCGCTTTCGATCGGCAATGTCCCGACAAGCTCAGGTTTCTTGTTCTCGGCCGCCCATACCACCACGCGCTGATCGCGGGAATGGAGCAGCGCCTCCGAGCGCTGCAGCGCTGCATTAACGTCGGCGATGCGGGTCCTGAGCTCGGCATTTTCCGCCGAGGTGCGCGCCCTTTCGCGGATCAGAAAGATGGCCGACAGCAATGCCGCCCCCATGACGCCGACGAACATGGCGAGTTGCATGACCTCGACCGTGCTGACCGACAGCCCGGCCTTTTGCGCCACGCGGGTTTGGGCATGTGCAGCAAAGCCAAGCAGCGGACCAACCAGCGCGGAAGAAGCAAGCAGCACCCCGACACGGCTGCCGGCACGCCATAAAAGGCTGCCGCCTCTGGCAGCGGAGCCCGTGTTCGAATCGCTATAGCCGCCGGAAACGGCCTGTCCCGCGCAAGGCGGGTTATCCCCCGGCATGTCTTGGTCCTCTTCGCCGCCTGAATGCAAGACCGCCCTGATGCGTGCGCCCGGGCCTCGTCCCCGGACCGCGAATCAGCACCATAGCGCTTGCGCGAATCGGCGTGAAGAATCAATCAGCGCAAAAATAAAGCCGGGCGAAAAGTCAATCGCCCGGCTTCAATATCTAGTAGCAAGTTTCGCCGTGGTTAATAGCGGTAGTGTTCCGGCTTGAACGGTCCCTGCGGAGTGACGCCGATATAGGCGGCCTGTTCGCCGGACAGTTCGGTCAGGCGGGCTCCGAGCTTGTCGAGATGCAGGCGCGCGACCTTTTCGTCGAGATGCTTCGGCAGGACATAGACCTGGTTTTCGTACTGGCCGGGCTTGGTGTACAGCTCGATCTGGGCCAACACCTGGTTGGTGAAGGACGCCGACATGACGAAGCTCGGGTGGCCGGTGGCGTTGCCGAGGTTGAGCAGACGGCCTTCCGACAAAAGGATCATCCGCTTGCCGTCCGGGAAGGTGATCATATCCACCTGCGGCTTGATGTTGGTCCATTTCAGGTTGCGCAGCGAGGCCACCTGGATCTCGTTGTCGAAGTGACCGATGTTGCCGACGATCACCATGTCCTTCATCAGGCGCATATGGTCGAGGGTAACGACGTCCTTGTTGCCGGTGGTGGTGATGACGATGTCGGCCGTCGGCGCCGCTTCTTCGAGCGTGACCACCTCGAAACCGTCCATCGCCGCCTGCAGCGCGCAGATCGGATCGACCTCGGTGACCTTGACGCGGGCGCCGGCGCCCTTGAGCGAAGCCGACGAGCCCTTGCCGACGTCGCCATAGCCGCAGACGACCGCGACCTTGCCGGCCATCATCGTGTCGGTGCCGCGGCGAATGCCGTCGACCAGCGATTCCTTGCAGCCATATTTGTTGTCGAATTTCGATTTGGTGACGGAATCATTGACGTTGATCGCCGGGAACGGCAGCAGGCCTTTTTTCTGCAACTGATAGAGCCGGTTGACGCCGGTCGTCGTCTCTTCGGTGACGCCGCGGATCGCTTCCTTCTGCTTAGTGAAGAAGCCGGGCGATGCCTGCATGCGCTTCTTGATCTGGGCAAACAGGATCTCTTCCTCTTCGCTGCCCGGATTGGACAGCACATCCTCGCCGGCCTCGGCGCGGGCGCCGATCAGGATGTACATGGTGGCATCGCCACCGTCGTCGAGGATCATGTTGGAGGTGCCGCCATCGGCCCATTGGAAGATCTTGTCGGTGTAGACCCAATAATCCTCCAGCGTCTCGCCCTTGACGGCAAACACCGGAATTCCGGCCTCGGCAATGGCCGCGGCAGCGTGGTCCTGGGTCGAGAAGATGTTGCAGGAAGCCCAGCGGATATCGGCGCCGAGCGCCTTAAGCGTTTCGATCAGCACCGCCGTCTGGATGGTCATGTGCAGCGAGCCGGTGATGCGCGCGCCCTTGAGCGGCTTCTTGTCGCCGAATTCCTCGCGGCAGGCCATCAGGCCCGGCATTTCGGTTTCGGCGATCTCGATCTCCTTGCGGCCCCAGCCGGCAAGCGCGATGTCTGCGACCACATAGTCCTTGCTACCCGTCATGGCAGTGCTCCGATGCGAATTGATTGCGGGACGCGCCCGCCCCGAAGGCGTGCCGGAGGGCGCGAGTTGCCGGCCTGACTAGCAGATCGAGAGTCGGACGACAATGGGATATAAAGAAATCTTTATCCGTGCATGTCTTAAGCGGCGACCAACACGTCAGCATTCCTCGCCAAAACGGGAAGCAACCAGTTGCTCCAGCGCATCGATGACCTCTTCGGCCTCCGGGCCGGTGGCGGTGACGCGGATCGAATAACCGGGGCTCGCCGCCAGCATCATCAGGCCCATGATCGAGGTGCCGCCGACCTTGACCCCGTCCTTCTCGACCTGGACCGTGGCGTTGAAGCCGCTGGCAATTTGAACGAACTTGGCAGAGGCGCGCGCGTGCAGGCCGCGCTGGTTGACGATCGGAAAGTCGCGAACGATCTTGTCCTTTTCCGGCAACAGCGCACTCATTTACTGCTCAGGAGCTGACTGGCGACGTTGATGTATTTGCGGCCGGCAGCCTGCGCCTCATCCAGCGCGGCCGTCATGTTGTCGCCTTTGCGAACGCTGGACAGCTTGATCAGCATCGGCAGGTTCATGCCGGCAATGACCTCGATACGGCCGGATTCCATCACTGAAATGGCGAGGTTGGAGGGCGTGCCGCCGAACATGTCGGTCAAAACGATGACGCCTGATCCGGTATCGACGCGGCCGACTGCGTCGATAATGTCGCGGCGGCGCTGTTCCATATCGTCGTCGGCACCGATCGCCACGGTCTCGAAATTGTCTTGTGGCCCAACGACATGTTCCACGGCATTGCGGAACTCGGCGGCCAGTTGACCGTGCGTTACAAGCACGAGTCCGATCATTCTTTGGTGGCTCCCGTCATGGCCGCTTCACAGGCGCATTTTATGCTCGCCGACCGTTCCAGGTGGCGGGAGCGCTATCTTGTCGACGCAAGGCCCGTTGACAAGCCCAAAATTGCGCCGGCCCCGGCCAATTTGACGCATTGCAGCAAAAAATCGAAATCGGATCACAGGAAAGGCGCAATCGACAGGCGCGACATCACTGCCGGCAAGGCCGCCGCTACATTGCGCCCGGCAAGATCGATGCGCGGCACCGGTACGCCGAAAACGAGCTCGCTGCAGTCTTCCTGGAAGCGGGCCATTTTGCCGGCTGGCGCCAGCCGGACAATGAGGTCGATCACGCAGCTTGGCTCGAACCGTATCGGTTTGGGGCCGAATCCCGGCACCTCGACGAGGCCGGCGATGCTGGCTGGTGCGCGGCAGACCAGCCGCCCCTCGCGATCGGCGGCATAGAGCTGGTCATCGCTGATCAGCCGGGAAAACAGCCCGCGCTGGCTGCAATGATCGATCAAGGCGAGCGCCAGCGTCGTCTTGCCCAAGCCGGACGGTCCGGTGATGAGAATGCCGCGGTCACCTATCAGAATCGCGGTGCCGTGAATGTTTTCAGGCTGCACAATAGGACCAGGCGTGATTGGAATTCATCGGTCAGCCTTCGGCCGGCAGCGTCACCACGAAGCGCGCGCCCTTGATCTCGCCAGGCTTGGTGCCCGGGATGTTCTCGGCGCTCAGCGTGCCGCCATGGGCTTCAACGATCTGCCTGGATATCGACAGGCCAAGGCCCGAGTTCTGGCCGAACGCCTCGCCGGCCGGCCGATCGGTATAGAACCGCTCGAAAATGCGATCGATGTTATCGGCCCGGATACCGGGTCCATTGTCGTCGATGGTAACGATGTTGAACTTGCCGGCGCGCGCCAGCGATATGGTGATGTGGCCACGTTCTTCGGGGACGAACGAGCGGGCATTCTCGATCAGGTTGGTGATCACCTGGCCGATCCTCAGATCATGGCCGACGACGAAGTAGCCTTTCACGCCCTGCGGCAGTTTGGCGACCTTGAATTCGATCTCGACCGCCTTCTTGTTGCGTGTGGCCTCGCGCGAGACGGCGACCAGATCGGTGATGAACTTCTTGACGTCGACGGGTCCCGCGTCTTCCCGCGCCAGCTCGGCGTCGAGACGGGAGGCATCGGAAATATCGGTGATCAAGCGGTCCAGCCGTCTCACATCGTGCTGGATAATGTCCATCAGCCGGCCACGCGAATTGTCGTTCTTGGCCAGCGGCAATGTCTCCACCGCGCTGCGCAGCGAGGTGAGCGGGTTCTTCAACTCGTGCGAGACGTCCGCGGCAAAACTTTCGATCGCCTCGATGCGGGCGTAGAGCGCATTGGTCATGTCGCGCACGGCGATCGACAGATTGCCGATCTCGTCCTGGCGGTCGGAGAAGTCGGGGATTTCCTCGCGGTTCTTGACGCCGCGGCGAACCCTGACCGCCGCCGCCGAAAGCCGGCGCAGCGGGTTGGCTATGGTGGAGGCCAGCAGCATCGACAGGATGGCGGTAACCAAGGCGGCAATGCCGAACACGCGCAGGATCGCCTTGCGCTCGGCCGCAACGATCTTGTCGATGTCGCCGCCTTCGGTCGACAGCATCAGCACGCCGAGAACGGCACGGAAGCGCTGGATCGGTACCGCCACTGAAACGATCTGCTCGCCCTGCTCCGAGATCCGCACGATCGTCGACGGACTGCCGGTAAGCGCCTTGACCACTTCCGGAAACGCGGCGCCGTTGCCACCGGGCTGCTCGCGATAGACAGGCAGCTGCTTGTTGCGAAAGAAATCGAAGACGAATTTCTGGATGCGCTCCAGAAGGTCCGGCTGCTCCTCTTCAACCGGCGGCAGGTCGTAGCGAAGGATCTGGCCGCGCGAATAGAGATGGCGGGAATCGAGCAGCAGGTTGGCGTCGCGGTCGTAAATGCGGGCACGTGTGCGCGTCGGCGAGATCAACCGCCTGAGCACCGGCGCCACGCGCTCCGGATTGATCGGGAAATCGAGGTTGTCGAGCTGATCGGAGCCCGGGCCGAGACTTTCGCCGGCCTGCAACTCGAGCAGCTTCTCCGGATCGATGCTGATCGAATCGGTCTCGACCGTGGCCGAGGCGGCAATCGCGCCGGCAATGATCTCGCCCTGGGTCATCAGGCTCTCGACACGGGCGTCGATCAGCCCGTCGCGAAAGGTGTTGAGGTAGAGAATGCCAGTGACCAGGACGGCAAGGCCGGCAAGGTTGAGAAAGAGGATGCGCCGCGTCAGGCTGGAAAAGATGTGATGGCCGAGAAACCGGCGCATCGGCACCGTAATTTTCGACACGAAGGCGGGCAGAATCCGCGGCGGGCGCCTGGCGGCGCCCGACCGTCTCACTCGCTCTACTTCCACTGCCATCGAATAGCAGCTCCCGCTTAGTCTTTAGTTTGATGCATGTCGTTGCCCCAAAACCGGGACCACTTTTGGGCGACATGCATTAGCGTTTTGATGCATGTCGTTGTCCCAAAAACCGGGACCACTTTTGGGCGACATGCATCAACTCATGCTTCGCGGAACCGATACCCGACTCCGTAAAGGGTTTCGATCATTTCGAAGTCATCATCGACGGCCTTGAACTTTTTGCGGAGCCGCTTGATGTGACTGTCGATGGTGCGGTCATCGACATAGACCTGCTCATCATAAGCCGAATCCATCAGCGCATCACGGCTTTTTACGACGCCTGGACGCTGGGCCAGCGAATGCAGGATGAGGAACTCGGTGACGGTCAGCGTCACCGGCTCGCCCTTCCAGGTGCAGGTGTGGCGCTCCTGGTCCATGACAAGCTGGCCGCGCTCAAGCGACCGGGCCTGCTGGTTGGGCGCCTTGGCCGCCGCCTCGCGGGTGCTGGCGCGGCGTAGCACGGCGCGCACGCGTTCGACCAGAAGACGCTGCGAGAAGGGTTTACGGATGAAGTCGTCGGCGCCCATCTTGAGGCCGAACAGTTCATCGATCTCGTCGTCCTTGGAGGTCAGGAAGATCACCGGCAGGTCGGATTTCTGACGCATCCGGCGCAGCAGCTCCATGCCGTCCATGCGCGGCATCTTGATGTCGAGGATGGCGAGGTTCGGCGGGCGCGCCGCCAGTCCCTCCAGCGCCGACGCCCCATCCGTGTAGGTTTCGACTCGATAACCCTCGGATTCGAGGGCGATCGAAACCGAAGTCAGAATGTTGCGATCGTCGTCGACAAGCGCGATTGTTGCCATTTCAAGCGGCTCCCTCATGAGCTGTCCCTTCTTTCGTCGAGAAGGGGCTTTTGCAGGACAAATTAGGTACAAAATGTGGCATAGGCTGTATCCGCTGTCACGCGCGGCATGTCGGCGGCCACAATTGTACCTCGATATGGATTGGACGAATGAACATCGCCAATCCTTGGGCAACCATCAGTGTTTTTGCACATATAAACGATTTAAACAACTTTCAAAATATTTAAATCGATTAATGATTTGATATCATTCGCCTTTTCTGGTTTTGACGTTTTTAGCTCCTGCAATGGGGGTTCCGGAATTCGCCGGTAAAGACGCGGTAAATCGAAGAAGGGACACCCATGTCGGAAGCCGGCAAACGCAATCCTGCATGCTCGATCGATCGGATCGGCCTGAGAACCACGGGCGTGGTGCGCTATAATTTCGGCGCGGCCGCGCTCTACGAGGAGGCAATCCGCCGTGGCGAGGCCCGACTCACCGCGCATGGCGCGCTTGCCGCCGAGACCGGACAGCACACCGGCCGCTCGCCCAGGGACAAATTCGTGGTGCGCGACGAAAGCACCGCGCCGCATGTATGGTGGGACAACAACAAGGCGATTTCGCCGATCCAGTTCGATACGCTGCTTGCCGATTTTCGCGCCCATGCGGCTGGAAAGGACCTTTATGTGCAGGACCTGGTCGGCGGCGCCGACGAGGAGCTGAAGCTGCCGACCAGGGTGATCACGGAGCTTGCCTGGCACTCCTTGTTCATCCGCAATCTGCTCATCCGGCCGGCCGCCGCCGAACTCGAGCATTTCATGCCCGATTTGACGATCATCGACCTGCCGTCGTTCCGTGCCGATCCCGCCCGTCACGGCACGCGTGGCGAAACGGTGATTGCCGTCGACCTTTCGCGCATGATCGTGTTGATCGGCGGTACCTCATATGCCGGCGAGATGAAGAAGTCGGTGTTCACCGTGCTCAACTATCTGCTGCCGGCAAAAGGCGTGATGCCGATGCATTGCTCGGCCAATGAAGGGGCCGCCGGCGACGCGGCCGTTTTCTTCGGCCTTTCAGGGACCGGCAAGACGACGTTGTCGGCCGACCCGTCGCGCACGCTGGTCGGCGACGACGAGCATGGCTGGGGACCGCACGGCATCTTCAATTTCGAAGGCGGCTGCTATGCCAAGACGATCAAGCTTTCGGCCGAAGCCGAGCCGGAGATCTTCGCCACCACCCAGCGCTTCGGCACGGTGCTGGAGAATGTGGCGCTCGACGCCGGCCGCGTGCCGGATTTCGACGACGGCGGGCTGACCGAAAACACACGCTGCGCCTACCCGCTCCACTTCATCCCCAATGCCAGCAAGACGGGGCGCGCCAGCCACCCGAAGAACATCATCATGCTGACCGCCGACGCATTCGGTGTGATGCCGCCGATCGCGCGGCTCACCCCGGCGCAGGCCATGTATCATTTCCTCTCCGGCTATACCGCCAAGGTGGCGGGGACCGAGAAGGGCGTTACCGAACCGGAAGCGACATTTTCGACATGCTTCGGCGCACCGTTCATGCCGCGGCATCCGTCGGAGTACGGCAATCTGCTGCGCGAATTCATCGCCCGCCACGGTGTCGATTGCTGGCTGGTCAACACCGGCTGGACCGGCGGCGCCTACGGCACCGGCAAGCGAATGCCGATCAAGGCAACGCGGGCGCTGCTTGCGGCGGCGCTCGACGGCTCGCTGAAAGCGGCCGACTTCCGCACCGACGCCAATTTCGGTTTCGATGTACCGGTGACTGTTGCCGGCGTCGACCGCGCCATTCTCGACCCAAGATCGACCTGGATCGACAAGCTCGCCTATGACCGGCAGGCGGCAAGGCTGGTCGGCATGTTCGTCGACAATTTCGAAAAGTTCGAAGCCCATGTCGACGCCACCGTGCTCGGCGCCGCACCACGCATGCAGGTCGCGGCTGAATAGCCGCCCCTGGTGATGCTTCGAGGCCCGGCTTCGATCGGGCCTTTTCTTTTTTCGCCTGCCGCGCCATGACTGCGGCATGAACGCCGACGACAAGATCATCATTACCGACGATACGGTGATTAATCCGGGCGACCTGCACGAGGACTTCATCCGTTCGTCGGGGCCAGGCGGCCAGAACGTCAACAAGGTGGCGACGGCGGTGCAATTGCGCTTCGATGCCGCCAATGCGCCGGGCCTGTCGGAGCGGGTGCGCGAACGGACCATCAAGCTCGCCGGCCAGCGCGCCACCAAGGACGGCGTCATCGTCATCGAAGCCGGACGCTTCCGCACGCAGGAGCAGAACCGGGCGGACGCCCGGGCGCGGCTGACGGCACTGGTCGCCAAGGCCGCCGAACCACCACCACCGCCGCGCAAGAAGACCAGGCCGTCCAAGGGCGCGGTCGAAAGACGGCTCAAGAGCAAGGCCGGGCGCGGCTCGATCAAGAAAATGCGCGGCCGGGTCGAGGATGACTGACAGCCGAAGCGGCTTCGGATCTCAGATCGCCGGTTAAAGCACGCAGCCACCGTCGGAAGCGGCTTTCGGGTCGCCGTTTTCCTTTGACGGTGGCATTCTGATTTTCCAGACCAACGGATCAAGCGACGCGATGCTCGTACTGCCCAAAGGCGTCCGCCACATGCCCGGCTACCTGTCGCGCGCCATGCAGGAAGTGCTGGTGGAAGATATCAGGCAGGTCGTGCAGGAGGCCCCGCTGTTCGTGCCGGCGATGCCGCATACCGGCAAGGAGATGAGCGTGCGCATGACCAATTGCGGCCCGCTTGGCTGGGTCACAGACAAGGAGCAGGGCTATCGCTACCAGCCGACCCACCCGGTGACCGGAAGGCCTTGGCCGCCGATCCCGGAGATGCTGCTCGAACTGTGGCGGGATGTATCTGCCTATGCGCACCCGCCGGAGGCCTGCCTGGTCAATTTCTATTCGCAGGATGCCAAGATGGGTCTTCACCAGGATCGCGACGAGAGCGATTTCTCCGCGCCTGTCGTCTCGGTCTCGCTCGGCGACGATTGCCTGTTCCGGGTCGGCCAGACGACGCGCGACGGCGCCACCAAATCATTCAGGCTGAAGAGCGGCGACGTCGTCGTGCTTGGCGGCGAAGGCCGGCTCTGCTTTCACGGCGTCGACCGTGTCTACCCGTCGACCTCGGCATTGCTCAGGAGTGGCGGCCGCATCAATCTGACGCTGCGACGGGTGACGATGCCGAAATAGGCCGTTCGGGTGGCTGGTGGCCCGGGCGGACATAATCGTCGCGCAGATAGATGCGCTCGGTCTCGTCCTCGACAAGAATGCGGTAGTGCGCCAGGATGGCGTCAAAGCCAAAACGCCCCATCAGTTGGCTTGTCCACATTGTGTTGTTTTTCTTGAAGACGACGACATCCGGGCGCAGACGCGCGAACTCTTCGCGTTTGCTTTCGACGTAGCGTACCATGATGGCCTGGTAATGGATGGCTTCGGCGGTGTCACCCGAGAGGGCTGCCTGCCGGGACAGGGAAAGTGCGAACGCTCCAAGCCAATCGCTGACGTGGGTCGAAACGAATTGCCCATCGATCATACGGTTCAAGGGATGTCCCGAGGAAATATCCGAACTGACCAACGCCACGGTCGGTCGATCGGTGGCGGCGCGAATGGCGGCAACCAGCGCCGGCCCTGGTTTCTGGGTGCTCCAGTACGGCAAGAAGGCGATTGCCACCGCCGCCAGGGCCCAAGCTCGCGAAGGTGCCGTCACGAACGCCAACAGCTTCGACGGCTGCTGCACGATCCTGGGCACCGCCAGCAGGCAGAAAATGGCCGCCACGGCGCAAAAGATCGCGGGATAGGCATGATAAGAATAGCCTTTCGCTTGGTAGAACAGCGGAAACATGCCGGCGATCGATGCCGCCAACGCCACCGCCGCCAGCTCTGGAAACCGCCCGGCAGGCCACAGCCACCAGATCAGGAAGACAAGGAAACACCATGGGAAACCGTAGCCGGTCACAATCGGCCAAAAGATGCCGATCTTTCCATAAACATCCGCCAAGAGGGGATAGACGTCGCGCAGGAACTCCGGATGGATGAGCGTGATGGTGCTGAGATAGACAATGCAGATGGCGCCAATAACCCAGTGTTCCGGGGCGAAGATCGGTTTCAGACTGCGCCGGCGCACTGCAACGACCAACGCCGGCGCCAACACCATGATCGCATAGTAGGGCTTGACCAGCAGCAGAATGCTGCCCGACAGACCGGCGAGTAAGGCAAGCCCGATGCTTGGTTGGGCAGCTGCGTCTCTGCGCGCGCGCCAGGCATGAAGCGCAAGCAGCGGCATGAAAAGCGCCGTGCCGATATGCTCCCGCTCGCTGAAGGCGTTGCCGGGGAAGATCACCAACATTGCGCAAAACGCCGGCCCCAGTGCAAACAGCGATGCAGTTTCAGTGAAACCCGCGCGCTTGACGATCACACCCGAGAGCGAAAGTCCGATGAGCACGGCAAGATAAGTCCAGGCCTCAACCAGGATTTCCGGGGCGGTGCCCAGCAATCTGGCCGCAGCCACTGGCGGCAGATAGAGCCAGACGCTGAATGGAGGATTGGTCTCGTAGATTTGGGAGTAAAGCCGCTCACCGGACAGCATGCGCTCGCAGACCGTGATCAGCCAGCTGGTGTCGGTAACAGTTCCCCAACGTTGCTGCCAGACGATCGAGAAGACCGTGACGGCGGCAATGGCCAGGACATTACGGCTAGGAAGCAGCGACGCCGCGATATCCCGGCCGCGCCACCGGCTCAAGCGGCCAATGTCGTTCGAGACGCTCATGATGTTGCACCGAGGCTCTCGAGATCGAGCCATATGTCGTCGAGCGGAGCGATTGGATCCAGCCGTGCCATGGTTTCTGGAAGCCTCCTCAATCGGTTTGGAGCGGCGCGGCCGCCGTATAACGAAGATAGACAGTGATTTCCGGCTCGGCGTGCAGCAGACGATAGTCGGCCAAAGCGGCAGCGATCCGCTTGTCCTGCAGCATCTGGGCAGTCCACGCGGGCGAGCCTGACAGCACGATGTCGGGTTTCTTCGCTGATATCTCGGCGGCGTTTTCGCCGATCACCCGATCGCGGATGCTTTCAAGTTCCCGTCTCCGTTCGAGATCGCCGGTGACGAGGGCGAGCGTGTCCGCGTTGGAGACCGCCCAGGCGCTCGGATGGCGTGATATGAACCTGCCGCCGACAAGCCTGGCGAGGGGATGGGCAACCTGCATCTGGTCGGCAATCGACATGATGGTCGGGGCTTCGACCGTTGAGCGGATCGCGGCGACAGAGCGCCCGATCGGGCCGTTGTCCGTCGTCAGCGCCGCGTACTGTGCCCTGACCGCTATTTGCAGCACCAGCACGCAACCGAAGATCAGGGCGGCCTTACGAACGACGCCTGCACTGCCGAATGTGCCGAACCGCAGCAGCTGGATGCCAAATGCAAGTGTTGCAACAACGACCATCGGCAGCGCGTGATTGGGCCAACCCTTGCCCATGATGATGAAGGCTGGAATGAACCCCAGTGCGGTCAGAAGCGGAATCCTGACGTCCCAGCTCGTCTTTCTCAGGCCGCCGGCCGCAAGCACGGTGGCGACGGCCAGAAGCAGCACCACTTTCGGCCAGTTTGCCAGCATATCGGCGGCAGAGGCCCTCAACGGAAGATAGACCTCCCTGACCAAGGGCAGGACGTCGCTTAAATAGGCGCGGTCGAAGAGCGCGATGGATGCCGCATAGGCGGCCACGATCGCAGCGCCAAGCAGGTTCTCTGCGACGACGAGCGGTCTCAGCGACCGCCTTTCAAGCGCAAGACAGAGCGACGGCAACATGAAGGCCAGCACAAAATAGGGCGGCTTGACCATGACCACGACCGCCGCGCCAAAGCCCGCGACCATGTGCTCCAGGCGCGAGCCTGCGCTGAAATCCGGGTTTCGCTGACGTGTGCATTGCAACGCCACCCAAGGCAGAATGGCAATTAATGCGAAGTGCTCGCGTTGGCCGAATTGATCCGGCATGAAACACAGGATCAAAAACAGGGCCGCCGCTGCCGCCAACAGCGCATGGGGCTGCCGGTAGACCGGTTCATCGCGCGCCAGAATGCGGACGGACACGAAAAGACTGGCCAGGCTCAGACAAACGACGCCAAGCGTCAGCCAGAATTCCGCACGGATGCCGGTGAGCTTTTCCAGGAGCATGAACGGCATGTAGAGCCAGATCGAGAAAGGTGGGTTGGTCTCCACAATGTCGGTGTTGAGCCGCTCTCCGCCAAGCAGGCGATCGCAGACGACCAAAAGCCATGACACGTCGACATTGGTCGGAATTGCAACGGTGGATAGCCAGACGGCGTATGTGACGACCAGGCTGGCCAGCAGCAGCGGAGCACCCGCTACGCCCACAAACGGCGAGAAGCGGTTGGCGCCGGGCAGCAGTTCACTGACGGATCGCGCGCTAGAGACCACGAAACACCCACCGCCCGAGGACGACATAGTTGATGACCGGCACGGCAATGCAGGTAAGCAGGATCGGGATTGCGGCCGGGACGCCAAGCATCTGGGTCAAAAGCCCCGGCAGGGCGATCGCGACGGCGAGACCGGAAGCAGTGAGCAGGAGGAAGCGAGGCAATTCCATTGCGTGGCTGCCGCCCGAGGTAAAGGTGAAATATTTGTGCCCGGTGTAGGAGAACAGCGCGGCGACGGCGTAGGCCGCAAACGATGTGAGCGCCGCCGGCAGGGCCGCCGTTGCCTGTCCACGCGACAGCAGGAAAGCGCAAACGGCGTAGATCAGCGTCGACGCAATGCCAATCATCGCAAAGCGCGATAGTCGACGATACGAGCCGGTGCCCATGACGCGGTCAAGCTGCCAATTTCTCGTCGAGGCGACCGGTTTCGACGGCGCTGTCCTTGCGGAACACCGCCAGCAGCGAAACGCCGAAGGGCAGGCTTGCATTTGGTATGATGCGGCCTTCCGCCGAAAACACTGCCTTCATCACTGCATTCAGTGGTTTTGACGGCGTGGCATGGCCGGCTGGCAAGGCCGACTTGCGCAACCTGTCAACCAGTCGTGCCAGCGCCGCTACCGGAAAGAGCGCGGCATTTGTGTAGCTCAGCCGGTCGATCGCGAAACCAGCCTTTTCAATTCGTTGACGCAGCAGATCGCGCGAATAGCGCCGCATATGATGCAGCCCCACATCATGCGTGCTCCACAACCATTGGTGTGCGGGCACCGTAAGGACGACGCTGCCGGCTGGTTTCAGCATTTGGCGGATCGCGGCAAGCGATGCCTCGTCTTCAGCGACATGTTCCAGCACGTCGAACAGGCAGACGAGGTCGCAGCTTTGCGGCGTGACAGGAATGTTGTCCGGCAGATGTCCGGCGAGGAAGTCGCGGCCGGTCTTTTCCCGGGCAATCCTGCGCGCGAGATCGCTCATCTCGACTGCCGTCACGGCGCCGAACTGCTCCAGCATCCGGATGTTGCCACCGGTGCCGGCACCGATCTCGACGATGCGCGCGTTTTCAGGCAGGCCGATGCTGCGAATGACCGCCTCGGCGATGGCGCGACGCCCGCAGAACCACCAATGCTCGTCTTCGGTGGCGGCCATCTGTCGGTAGGCGTCGATCTCCATCAGCTCATTCCCTCATATTTGCGGCGCACGATGTAGATCGGACGCTGCTTGATCTCGGCATAGACCCTGCCGAGGTATTGTCCGATGATGCCGATGCCGAGTAACTGGATGCCGCCAAGGAAAAGAACACTGACCAGCAGCGAGGCGTAGCCGGGCACATCAACGCCAAAGATCATAGTCTTGGCGACGATCAGCACGCCGTAGAGGAACGACAGCGCGGAAATCGTCGCGCCGACATAGGTCCAGATTTCAAGCGGAGCGGTGGAGAAGCTGGTGATGCCTTCGAGCGCGAAGTTCCACAGCTTCCAGCCGGAGAATTTCGACTGGCCGGCGATGCGCTGATCGCGGACATATTCGACACTTGCGGTGCGGAACCCGACCCAGGCGAACAGGCCCTTCATGAAACGACGGCGTTCGGGCAAAGACCGCAGCGCCTGGATGACCTGGCGGTCGATCAAACGGAAGTCGCCGACATCGTGCGGGATCTTCTGCTGCGCGATCCAATTGTGAACGCGGTAGAACATCGAGGCGGAGCGCTGCTTGAGAAAGCTGTCGCTCGCCCGATTGGCTCGCTTGGCCAGAACAACCTCAAAACCCTCGCGCCACTTTTCCACAAGCAGCGGAATGACATGCGGCGGATCCTGCATATCGACATCCATCGGGATCGCTGCATCGGCATCGCAGCTGTCGAGACCCGCGGTCATCGCAGCTTCCTTGCCGAAATTGCGTGAAAGGTCGATTATGTGGATGCGTGGATCGGTTTGTTGGGCTTCGATCAGCTTTTCGAGCGTCGTATCGCTGCTGCCGTCGTTGACGAAGATGAACTCGAGGGCAACGCCTTTGTCCTTCAGTGGAGCAGTGCTTTCGCACACAGCCTTGAGGAATGGAGCAATTGCGCCTTCTTCATTGTGGACAGGTACGATCAGGGCAATCGTTGCGGCGCCGCTGCCCGGATGTGCGATGCGGTCAGCTGCCGGCCGATCAATGTTTAGGAATGGCGCATTCATTTGTTTGCCGAGCCCGCAGATCAGGCCCGACAATAGAAAGACTGGGTTAAGATGACTTTAAGAAATGTCCCGCGATTTCACAGTTTCCTGAGCGCCACTTCCTCGACCAGATGGTTGGCGCCCTTGCGCAGGATGAGATCGGCTCGGGCGCGGGTCGGCAATATATTCTCGCGCAAATTCTTCAGATTGATGTTGGTCCACAGGCCCTCGGCGATGGCGCGGGCCGCATCCTCGGAAAGTTGCGAATAGCGGTGGAAGAAGGAGGCCGGGTCGCGGAAGGCGGTTTCGCGCAGCCGCATGAAGCGGGCGATATACCAGTGATGGATCAGCGCCTCGTCGGCATCGATGTAGATGGCGAAGTCGAAGAAATCCGACAGGAAAGGCACGATCTTGCCGTCCTTCGGCAGCTTGCCCGGCTGCAGGACATTGATGCCTTCGAAGATCAGGATGTCCGGCCGGTCGATGGTCTGGAACTCGCCCGGAATGACGTCATAGGTCAGGTGCGAATAGACCGGCGCGCGGACGTTGCGCTGCGCCGATTTAATGCCGGACAGGAAGCGCAGCAGCGCGCCGACGTCGTAACTGTCGGGAAAGCCCTTGCGCTCCATCAGATTGTTGCGGCGCAGAACTTCGTTCGGCAGCAGGAAACCGTCGGTGGTGACCAGGTCGACCTTGGGACTCGACGGCCAGCGCGCCAGCAGCTCCTTTAGCACGCGCGCCGTGGTCGATTTGCCGACCGCCACGGAACCGGCAATGCCAATGATGAACGGTGTCTTGGCCACACCCAGCGCGTTGAAGAAGGCCTGGCGCTGCCTGAACAGGAGTTGACTGGCTTCGACATGTGCCGACAACAGCCGTGACATCGAAAGGTAGATGCGCTCGACCTCGTGGAGATCGACCGGATCGTTCAGCGACCGCAGACGATGGATCTCGTCTGCGGACAGCGTCATCGGCGTATCGGCGCGGAATCGCGACCATTGCTCGGCCGAGAAGAAACGATAGGGTGAATACTTCTCGGTAGGAGCGAGCTGGTCCATCGAGTTCCTCCGCAGCGATCAGCCCCGGTCCAGCCGAGACGCCTTTTCGGCGATGCCCGAACGCCCGGTGCGGCGTTCAAGCTCGTTGAGCACATCGCTCAGCGGAATGTCCGCTATGCCGAGAACGACAAGCCAATGATAGATGAGATCGGCGCTTTCCGAAACAAGCGCGTCCCGGTCGGCGCTGACGGCTGCGATCACCGTTTCGACTGCCTCTTCGCCGAGTTTCTGCGCTGCCTTGCTCATGCCGCGCTGAGAGAGCTTGGCCGTCCACGAATCCGGATCGCCGGAACGTGCGCGTTCGCCAATAATCTTCTCCAGATCGGAGAGCGAGAACTCGGTCATGACGGCGTTTACAGCCTCTTCTTAGCCGGAAAGGCTCTAGGACCGATTACCCGGCGAGTCCAGCCGCATCGGCAGTCCGGCCTGAGCCATATGCAGCTTGGCCTCGGCGATGCTGTAGGTGCCGAAATGGAAGATCGACGCCGCCAGCACCGCGCCGGCATGGCCGTCGCGAATGCCTTCGACCAGGTGGGCGAGCGTGCCGACGCCACCGGAAGCGATGACCGGCACGCGTACGGCGTCGGCGACCGCGCGGGTAAGCGCTATGTCGTAGCCGGACTTGGTGCCGTCGCGGTCCATCGATGTCAGCAGGATCTCGCCGGCGCCGAGATCGACCACTCGCAGAGCGAACTCGACGGCATCGATGCCGGTCTTCTCGCGGCCGCCATGGGTGAATATCTCCCAGCGGTCGGCCTCGCTCGCAGCGGACACCTTCTTGGCATCGATGGCGACGACGATGCACTGGTTGCCGAACTTGTCGGCTGCCTCGGCAACAAAATCGGGGGTCTTCACCGCCGCTGTGTTGATCGACACCTTGTCGGCGCCGGCCAGAAGCAGCTTCCTGATGTCGGCGACCTGACGGACGCCACCGCCAACGGTCAGCGGCATGAAACACTGTTCTGCGGTGCGGGCGATGACATCGAAAATGGTCTCGCGGTTTTCCGACGAGGCGGTGATGTCGAGAAAGCAGAGCTCGTCGGCGCCGGCAGCGTCATAGGCTTTTGCCGCTTCGACGGGATCGCCGGCATCGACCAGGTCGACGAAATTGACACCCTTGACGACGCGGCCGTTCTTGACGTCGAGACAGGGAATGACGCGGGCTTTCAGCATCAGATCCTCCCGATCTCCGCAAGAAAATCGACAAGCAGCTGGCCGACGACGGGCGGAACCTCAGACTGGGAATCAAAGGCCGGGTCGTAGGCCGAGAGCGTCACGCCGACAATCGGGATGGACCTGGCCAGTCCGCAGGCAAGCTGCCGTAGCTGTTCCGGGCTCGGACCGCCCCGATGCGTGTAGCGGTTCACCTGCAACACATCCGGATCGAGGACATCCAGGTCGAGATGCAGATGCGCCCGCACAGTCCCTGCCGCCGTGAGCTTTCCGACCATATCGAGTGCACCGGCACATTCGCTGCGCACGATCGGCAAGGTTTCCAGCAGGCGCTTTTCGTCGGGATCGAGGTCGCGGGCATCGACCAGCATGCAGCGCGCCGGGTCTATCGGCCGGAACCCCGGAATCGCTGCCGCCATCGGACGCCAGCAGAGCCCGAGCGTCGCCGCCAGCGCCATGCCGTCGAGAAAGCCGTAGGCCGACGTCTCCGGCGTGTTGAGATCGCCGTGCTGATCGATCCAGATTATCGAATCCGCGGCTTCACCGGCAACCGCACCGGCGGCGGTCAGGCAATTTCCAGCAAGGATAATGGGGAAGCGTCCTCCATCGCGGGCGAGGCTAACCTTGGTCGCGACGGCGTTGCAGACGGCAAAGCCGGTTGCGATTTCGCGCCCCTGCTCGTCTCCGACCATGCCGATATCTTCGACGGCGACGTCATGGCCAGCCACGGTCAGGGCTTCGACGAGCCCACCGCCGATGACGGCGTCCGGCCCCTGGCCGCACCCTTCGTGATAGTGCCCGCTGTCGTAGGGAGCGAGGATAATCGAGACTTTCATGATGACGCCCCTGCCATCGGCTTGCCGCGCAGGATCTCCAGTGCCTCGGCCGGGTCAATGCGGCCGTCGTAGAGGGCGCGGCCGGAGATCGCGCCTTCGAGCTTGCGGGCATCGGGCATGGTCATGCGCACGATGTCGGCGATCGAGGCGAGCCCGCCCGAGGCGATGACCGGGATCGACACCGCCTCGGCGAGATCGATGGTGGCGTCCCAGTTGATGCCGGTCAGCACACCGTCGCGGTCGATGTCGGTGTAGATGATGGCGGCGACGCCGGCGCCCTCGAATTTCCTCGCCAGTTCGATGACGCCGAGGCTCGAGGCCTCGGCCCAACCTTCGACCGCGACCTTGCCGCCCTTGGCGTCGATGCCGACGGCAATCTTACCCGGGAATGCCTTGCAGGCCTGCCTGACCAGATCCGGATCGCGCACCGCCACGGTGCCAAGAATGACGCGGGCCAGCCCACGGTCGAGCCAGTCCTCGATCTGTGCCAGAGTGCGGATGCCACCGCCGAGCTGCACCGGATTGCTCGTCGCCTTGAGGATGGCGCCGACCGCCGCGCTGTTGACGCTCTGGCCCTTGAAGGCGCCGTTGAGGTCGACGACGTGCAGCCATTCGAAGCCCTGCTCTTCGAAGGCGCGCGCCTGAGCCGCGGGATCTTCATTGTAGATCGTCGCGGTCGCCATGTCGCCATGCCTGAGGCGCACGCATTTGCCGTCCTTGAGGTCTATCGCCGGAAACAGAACCACCTTCAGGCGCCTTCGACGATGACAAAGTGGCCGGTCGAGCCGGCGAGCCTGTACTTCAAGGCCTCCTGGTACTCAGGCGAGCCGTAGCATTCCATCGCCTTTTCATAGGATTCGAATTCCACCAGCACGTGGCGATTGCCTGTCGGCCCTTCCGGGCTGGTATACCGCCCGGCGCGCACCGGGAACGTCGCGCCGTATTTCGCGAAAGCCGCGGCATTGGCCTCGATGTACTGCTTGTAGATCTCGGGATCGTGGACATCGACCATTGCCATCCAATAGCCCTTCTTGCTCATGATTCAGGGCCTCCAGCCTAGGAAATTGGTGATCAGCGCCAGGCCCAGCGCCTGGCTCTTCTCGGGGTGGAATTGCGTTCCGGCTAGGTTGTCGCGGGCGACAGCGGCCGTTACCGGGCCGCCATAGTCGGCAACCGCCAGCACCTCATCCTCCTTCCGTGCATCGAGATGGTAGGAGTGGACGAAATAGGCGTGCAGTCCCTTGCCGCCCGTCGCAATGCCGGAAAACAGCGGATGCTTGCGCTTCAGGTCAATCGTGTTCCAGCCGATCTGCGGGACCTTCAGTGTCGGATCGGCCGGCGTGATCTCCTTGACGTCGCCGGCGACCCAGCCAAAGCCCTTTGTGACGGTCTTCTCCAGGCCTCGCTCCGACATCAGCTGCATGCCGACGCAGATGCCGAGGAACGGCCGAGCCTTGGCGATCGCCGCCTCCTCCACCGCTTCCCACATGCCGGCGACCGCGCGCAGTCCAGCGGCGCAATCGGCATAGGCGCCGACGCCGGGCAGGACGATGCGGTCGGCGGTCCTGACCCGCTCGGCATCGGCGGTGAGCTCGATCGCGGCGGCAATGCCGGCTTCATGCGCGGCACGCTCGAAGGCCTTGGTGGCGGAGCGCAGATTGCCCGACCCGTAGTCGATGATCGCGACCCGCATCTCAGGGCTTTCTCGGAATATGGTTCAGCCCCAGCGCCAGGCCCATCTGCGCCGGTCGGGCATGTGCTGCGTCGGGGACGATGCGCTGCGCAGGAGCTTGTGCATTCGAATCCGCATCGGCTTCCACCACATAGCGGATGTCGGCGTCGTCGAGCCTGTCGGCTTCGATCACGCCCCATTCATGCCAGCCGCGACGGCGCAGGGCTGCGATCCGCAGGCCCTGCCCTTCCAGTCCGACAAAGAGCATGACAAGCAGGGATAAAAGCGAGCCGGTTGTTTCCAGGTCCAGCCTTTCGCCCAGCATCGACAGCAGGCCCATGGCGACAAACGCCAATGCCGCCTCGACCCACAGCCGGTGCCAGGCCAGCCACAGAGGCGGCAGCAGGAAGCCGAGCCAGGCAAAGCCGTCACGGACAAAGGTGGTGTCCACGCTTTCGCTGCGGCCTGGCGGCTCCATCACGACATAGATGGCCATGACGCTATCCTTTCAGGGATCCCTTGGTGGAGGGAACCGCATCCGGCTGGCGCGGGTCGCGCTCAAGTGCCGAGCGCAGCGAACGCGCCACGGCCTTGAAGCAGGTCTCGGCGATGTGGTGGTTGTTGGCGCCGTAGTGATTGGTGACATGCAGCGTGATGCCGGCATTCTGCGCCAACGCGTGGAAGAATTCGCGCACCAGCTCGGTGTCGAAGGTACCGATCTTCGGCGACGAGAATGAAACATTCCAGACCAGAAAAGGCCGGCCGGAGACATCGATTGCCGCCCGCGTCAGTGTCTCGTCCATGGCGAGGTCGATCGAGGCGTAGCGCATGATGCCGCGCCGCTCGCCCAATGCCTTGGCCAGCGCCTGGCCGAGCGCGATGCCCGTATCCTCGACCGTGTGGTGGTCGTCTATGTGCAGGTCGCCCTTGGCCTTCACGGTCATGTCGATCAGCGAATGGCGCGACAACTGGTCCAGCATATGGTCGAAGAAGCCGACGCCCGTCGAAATGTCGGATTTGCCCGAGCCGTCGACCTGAACCGACACGGAGATGTCGGTTTCCCTGGTCTTGCGGCTTATCTCGGCGGAACGGGGCGCCATAACCTCATCCTTGTCTCAGATTTTGCACGATTCAGGCGTTCACATGCCTGAAAACGAAAGCCTTCTAGCAGCATGATCCGGCGATTGCCAGTTACCGCTGCGGAGCACGATCCGGCCCGGCGGATGGCCGGTTTGCAATCGTCGGGCCTATGCATACATATGGCCGATCAAGTCACTCGTAACGCGCCGATCGCCTCGATGGGATCGGTGCTGATCGGAGCAGAAAATGTCGAATGAACTGACCATGCATGCCACGACCATCCTCACCGTGCGCAAGGGCGGCAAGGTGGTGATCGCCGGCGACGGCCAGGTCAGCCTCGGCCAGACCATCATGAAAGGCAACGCCAAGAAGGTGCGCCGCATCGGCAAAAGCGGCAACGTCATCGCCGGCTTTGCCGGCGCCACTGCCGATGCCTTCACGCTGCTCGAGCGGCTCGAAGCCAAGCTCGAACAATATCCCGACCAGCTGACACGCGCCTGCGTCGAGCTCGCCAAGGACTGGCGCACCGACCGCTATTTGCGGCGGCTGGAAGCGATGATGCTGGTTGCCGACAAGTCGGTGTCGCTGGCGCTGACCGGCACCGGCGACGTGCTGGAGCCCGAATTTGGCGTGATGGCCATCGGCTCGGGCGGCAATTACGCGCTGGCAGCGGCACGCGCGCTGATGGATAGCGACAAGGGTGCCGAGGAGATCGCCCGCAAGGCGATGCAGATCGCGTCAGACATTTGCGTCTACACCAACAACAGCTTCGTCGTCGAAACTCTCGATGCCGCCTGAGCGGAGCCTCCGCTATGGTTTTCGGCCGGTGACCGAGAGGGACCTGCCGATGATCGCCGGCTGGCTTGCCGAGCCGCATGTCGCCGAATGGTGGAACGACCCAGAAACCGAGATTGCGGAGATTCGCGAGCATATCGACAGCATTTCGGTCGAGCCGCTGATTATCGAGCTCGACGGTAAACCCATCGGTTATCTACAGAGCTACGATCCGCATCTGGAGGACGGCCATCCCTATAGCGACCAGCCGTTCGGCACGCTCGGCATCGATCTGTCGATCGGCGTGCCGGAGCTTGTCGGGATCGGCCACGGCGCGGCGATCGTCCGGCAGTTCGTCGAGCAGCTTTTCGAGGAAGGCACGCCGCGCGTCATCATCGACCCGGACCCCGCCAATGCACGGGCTATCCGGGCCTATGAAAAGGCCGGTTTCAGGGCTATCGATCGCAGGAAGTCGGAATATGGCGATGCCGTGCTGATGGCGATTGATGCCCCAGAGGGTGATGCCGGACAGGGTGACGCCGAACAGGGTGACTCAGAAGAGGGGCAATAGCAGCATGAGCGTTTCCAGCGACAAAACCGTCTCGGCCTACGAAGACAGCTGGCGAATGGGGCTTCTGCTGGTTCTCGGCCTGGTCATCTTCCAGGCCGGGGTCCTCTACGGCATGGGGCGGACGCCGATCTGTACCTGCGGCTACGTCAAGCTGTGGCACGGCATCGTGCAGAGCTCCGAGAATTCCCAGCATATTTCCGACTGGTACAGCTTCTCGCACATCATTCACGGTTTTCTGTTCTATGCGCTGGCGTGGTTCCTTTTCCCGCGCTCGCCGATCGGGCTCAGGCTGGCCTTTGCGGTGGCTATAGAGGGCGGCTGGGAGCTGCTCGAGAACAGCCCTTTCATCATCGATCGCTATCGCGCGGGCACGATCTCGCTCGACTATTATGGCGACAGCATCATCAATTCGGTGTCGGACACGCTGGCCATGGTGCTGGGGTTTGTCATGGCGCGAAGGCTTCCTATATGGGTGATCGTGACCCTCGCCCTCATCTTCGAATTCGGTGTCGGCTATCTCATCCGGGACAATCTGACACTCAACGTGATCATGCTGCTGCATCCGTTCGAGTCCATTCGGCAGTGGCAAAGTGGAATTTAGTGACATGAGCACCTTCTCTCCCCGCGAAATCGTTTCGGAACTCGACCGCTTCATCATCGGCCAGAAAGACGCCAAGCGTGCCGTGGCGATTGCCTTGCGCAACCGCTGGCGCCGCCAGCAGCTCGAAGGCCAGATGCGCGAAGAGGTGATGCCGAAAAACATCCTGATGATCGGCCCGACCGGTGTCGGCAAGACCGAGATTTCACGCCGCCTGGCACGCCTTGCCGGTGCGCCTTTCGTCAAGGTCGAAGCCACCAAGTTTACGGAGGTCGGCTATGTCGGCCGCGATGTCGAGCAGATCATCCGCGACCTGGTCGAGATCGCCATCGGGCTGGTGCGCGAGAAGATGCGCGAGGACGTCAAGGCGCGTGCCCACATCAACGCCGAGGAACGGGTGCTCGAAGCGCTTGTCGGCAAGACGGCGAGCCCGGCCACCCGTGACAGTTTCCGCAAGAAGCTGCGCGACGGCGAGCTCGACAACAAGGAGATCGAGATCGAAGTGGCCGATACCGGCAATGGCGGCATGCCCGGCTTCGAGATCCCTGGCATGCCGGGCGCCAATATCGGCGTGCTCAATATCAACGACATGCTGTCGAAGGCGATGGGCGGCAAGAAGACCAAGTTGCGCAAGACGACGGTCAAGGAGTCCTACGGGCTGTTGATCAGCGACGAGTCCGACAAGCTGCTCGATCAGGACGAAGTGGTGCGCAGGGCACTCGAATCGACCGAGAACGACGGCATTGTCTTCCTTGACGAGATCGACAAGATCGCCTCGCGCGAAGGCGGCATCGGTGCCGGCGTTTCGCGTGAAGGTGTGCAGCGCGACCTGCTGCCGCTGGTCGAAGGCACCACGGTTGCGACCAAATACGGACCGGTGAAGACCGACCACATCCTGTTCATCGCCTCGGGCGCGTTCCACGTCGCCAAGCCCTCCGACCTGCTGCCGGAATTGCAGGGCCGCCTGCCGATCCGCGTCGAGCTGCGGGCGCTGGAGAAGGACGATTTCGTCCGCATCCTCACCGAGACCGAAGCCAGCCTGATCAAGCAGTATATCGCGCTGATGAAGACCGAAGGCGTCGACCTGGTGTTCACCGACGACGCGATCGATTCGTTGGCCGGCATCGCCGTGGACCTCAACGCCAGCGTCGAGAACATTGGCGCCAGGCGGCTGCAGACGGTGATGGAACGGGTGCTTGACGATATCTCCTACGACGCGCCGGACCGCAACGGCACCTCGGTGACCATCGATGCCGCCTATGTCGAAAAGCATGTCGGCGACCTCTCCAGGAACACGGATTTGTCGCGTTTCATCCTGTAGGAGACGCTTCATTCTCGAAGAGGCCGGGGAATTGCTCCCGGCCTCCGCCTATTTTGGCCCGGCATTCCCGATGTGTGGCCAAATGGAAGCATCCGGCAAGCTTTCGTCCCGTCGGGTGCAGGCGTCTCTCGACTCCCGGTGGAGCATTACCTAGTTTGCCGGCGATTATTTGGGCGGCGGCGCATGAAAAAACTGATCCTCGTCATTTTGGGGCTGACGCTGGCGGCAGCCATGTTCGCCGCGCAAGCGGCAACGATGGTGCCGCCGGGCAACCGCAACACCGAGCAGCCCGACATACCGGGCGCATCGAGCCGGCGCACCCAGGCGACCAACACCACATTCCAGGCGAAATACCGCAAAGTCTTTGCGCTGCTCCAGAACGATGCCGAACTGCGCGGCAAGATCAAGCAGGCAGCCGCGGCCTATGGGATCGACCCAATGCATATCGTCGGCGCCATCGTCGGCGAGCACACCTACAATGTCGATGCCTATGACCGGTTGCAGACCTATTACGTCAAGGCGATCTCGTATCTGTCGAGCAAGCTCTCCTTTGCCTATGATGGCGAGGACATCACCGATTTCGTGCAACGGCCGCAATTTGCGAAATGCGCAGGGAAGTCCGACAGCTACGATCTGTGGGAGTGCCGCGAACAGGTGTGGAACCGGTCGTTCCGCGGCAAAACTGTCAACGGCGAGAGCTTTCCCAACGACCGCTTCGGTGCCACTTTCTTCCAGCCTTATTATGCCGGCCAGACTTTTGGCCTTGGCCAGCTCAATCCGCTGACGGCACTGCAGATGAGCGACCTCGTGCACAAGGTTTCCGGCCTGCCGGAACTCGACGTCGGCGACCCGAACGCGGTCTACAAGACCATCATGGACCCTGACCTGACACTGCCTTATGTCGCGGCGACGATAAGGAAGTCGATCGACGCCTATAAAAGCATTGCCGGCTTCGACATCTCAGGCAATCCCGGCATCACGTCGACGCTCTACAATGTCGGCAATCCCGAACAGCGCGCCTATGCACTGAAAGCCGAGAACGACAAGCGCCGCGCTGCGGGCGACCCGGAAAAGCTGCCTGAGGAAAATTACTACGGCTGGCTGGTCAACGACAAATTGCCGGAGCTGAAGGCGCTGTTTTAAGGCGAACGCGTTCAGCCAACTATCCACGCGGCGGATCAAGCCGCCAGCAGCGACTTTAACTTGACGGTCTGCGAGACTAGCGCTTCCGGCGCCGGCTTTGCCTGCTTTGCAATCAGCATCTCGGCCAGCCTTATGTCGCGGGCGACCGCGTTGCCGGGGCCGATGCCGCTTGCCGCAACCAGCCTGCCGTCCTCGGCGAGGTGGAACAGGATGAAGGCGCCGTCGCCGAGGTCGCGGCGCGCGATGCTGCGGCCTTCGTCCGACAGGCCGGCGATCTGCAAGGTCAGGCCGTACTGATCCGACCAGAACCACGGCACCGCCGCATGGGACTCGCCGGCGCCAAGCATATTCCTGGCGGCGAGCGCGCCCTGCTCCTGCGCATTGCGCCAGGCTTCGAGCCGCACGCGCCGGCCGCCATAGATGGCGAGCGGAAACGAACAGCAATCGCCGGCGGCAAAGATGTCCGGATCGCTGGTGCGAAGCTCGGCGTCGACGGCGATACCATTGTCGATCGTCAGCCCTGCCTCCGCGGCAAGCCCGGTCACCGGCACGGCGCCGATGCCGATCACGGCAAGATCGGCGACAATGTCGTGTCCACCGGCAAGCACGATGTGCACTTCGGCGCCATTATCGGCAATGGCGGCGATGCCCTCGCCGCACAGGATTTTGACGCCTTCGGCTTCATGCGCCTGATGGATGATCTCGGCAATCTCGGCCGGCACGCCGCGCATCAGAATGCGCGGCTGCGCCTCAATGACGGTAACGGCGGCGCCGAGCCTGCGTGCCGCCGCGGCAAGCTCAAGCCCGATAAAGCCGCCGCCAATGATGGCGATGCGATTTCCGGCGCTGAGATGGGCGCGAATGGCCAGCGCGTCGTTGAAGGTCCGCAGGTAGACGCAGCGCCCGCCAAGGCCCGGCATCGGCAGCTTGCGCGGCACCGAACCGGTCGCCAGCAGGAGCTTGTCGTAGGAAAGGGCCGAACCGTCCGAGAGGCGCACGACATGCGCCGCGCGGTTGATTGCCACGGCCTGAACCGAATGGATATGCCTGACCGATCTTTCGGCCAGGATCGCCTCACTAGCGATCGCCTTGAGCAGGGGCGCGTCGGCGACCATCGCGTCTTTCGACAGCGGCGGCCGCTCATAGGGCAGGTGCGGCTCGTCGCCGACCAGCGTCACCGGGCCATCATAGCCGAGCTCGCGCAACGCAAGGGCGGCGCGCCCGCCGCACTCGCCGGCGCCAATGATGACCATTCCCTTCGCCATCATCAACCGATCCGGACAAGGACTTTGCCGGCGTCGACTTTGACCGGATAGGTTCTTAGATCGACGCAGACCGGCGCACCCCTGGCAGCCCCAGTCTTGTAATTGAAGCGGCCATTGTGCTTCGGGCATTCGATGATATCGTCCATCACCAGCCCGTCCGCCAGATGCACTTTCTCATGCGTGCAAAGTCCGTCGGTGGCGAAATACTCGTCGTCGGGGCTGCGATAAATGGCAAAGGTGCGGCCGCCATGGTCGAAGCGCATCACGTCCTCTTCGTCGATGTCCCCGGCGTCACAGGCCTCGACCCAATCGCTCATTTGCGCCTTCCCCGATTCTTAGTGCCCCGGCGTGGGCTTGTCATTCGGCAGCCACCGTAACGGCAGCGTTATCGTTGTGGAAATCCTCGCGATAAGGCCTCGCCGTCGGCGGCAATTCGCGCTTGATGAAATAATCCTCATTGCGCAGCTGGCGCAGGAAGGCCGGTATCATCTCGCGGTAGCCGGCCAGGATGGAAGGCGTCGGCGCCGGCAGATCGTGCTTGATCAGTTCATGCAGCCTGGGCAGCGCGTGATAGGGCACCATGGGAAACATGTGATGCTCGACGTGGTAGTTCATGTTCCAGTAGATGAAGCGGCTTGTCGGGTTCATATAGACGGTGCGGCTGTTGAGCCGGTGATCGGTGACGTTTTCAGCCAGGCCGCCATGCTGCAGCAGGCCGACCATGACATGGTGCCACGCGCCATAAAGCCTGGGCAGCCCGACCAGCATCAGCGGCAGGAACGAGCCGGTATAAACCGCCACCGCAATGGTCGCGGCATAGATCGCCGTCCAGATGCGGGCAATGCGGATTGCCTTCGGCCGCTCCTGCTCGGGAATGAAGGTTCTTTCGGCCGGGCTGATGATACCGGCTGCATTGCGAAGCATGTCGCTCATCGCATGCCAGGCGTCGAGAATGCCGACGAAGTTGAGCACGACGCGCAGCAGATCGGGCGGCCGCATCACCGATATCTCCGGATCGCGGCCGACGATGATGGTATCGGTATGGTGGCGCGTATGGCTCCAGCGCCAGGTCACCGGATTGCGCATGATCATGAAGCAGGCGACCTGATAGACCGCGTCGTTCATCCACTGCGTCCTGAAAGCGGTGCCGTGGCCGCATTCGTGCCAGCGTGAATCGGTGGAGGAACCGTAGAGGACGCCGTAGACGAAGAAGAACGGCACACACCACCAGCTGCCCCAGAACCAGGCGGCGCCGGCGCCGCTGAGGATCATGGCGCCGAGCCAGATGATGGTATCGCGGATCGCCGGGCCGTCGGAGCGCTGCATCAGCTCCTTCATCTGCTTGCGCGGCACGTCGGTGTGATACCACTCGGCCGCCGCCAGCCCGCTCTCGACGGCAAGCTTCGCGTCGCGGCCGATCAGGCTGTAGTCGCGTCGGGACGCTGCTGCGGAGGTCGTATTCCCGGTTCGCAGTCCAATATCCACCATGGCGGAGGCCTCGATCATATTCGGTCAGCGTTCAAAATAACGCCGAGCCCTGATAGGCTCAATATCACAAAGATAGTTTCTATCATTTTCCATCAGAATGGTGTAAAAGGAGCCGGACAGTAGAGCGAGGCAGCGATGGCGAAACGGCCGACGATCACCGACCTGGCACGCATTTCGGGGGTCAGCGTTGCCACCGTCGACCGGGTGCTGAATAACCGCTTGCCGGTGCGCGAGGAAACCGCGCGCCGCGTCTATGAGGCCGCGACGAGCATCGGCTATCACGCAGCCGGATTGATCAAGCAGCGGATGCGCCATGAATTGCCCGAATACCGGCTCGGGTTCCTGCTGTTGCGGCGGGAGGACGTCTTCTACAGTGAATTTGCCCGCGAGCTTGAATTGGCAGTATCGCAGTCGCCGCGCTTTCGCGGCGTGGCGACCATTGACTTCGCCGCTTCGCTGGCGCCGGACGAGATCGTCGAGCGGATGCGCAAGCTGGCCGCCAAATCCAGGGCCGTCGCCCTGGTCGGGCCGGATCACCCGACGCTGACGGTCGCCGTCGAGGCGCTCAAAGCCAATGGCGTACCGGTGTTCTCCCTGCTTTCCGACTTTGCGTCCGGTATTCGCGAGGGCTATGTCGGCCTGGACAATCGCAAGGTTGGCCGCACCGCTGCCTGGATGATCTCGAAGGCCGCAAAGCGACCTGGCAAGGTCGCCCTGTTCGTCGGCAGCCATCGCTTCCACGGCCATGAGCTTCGCGAGATCGGTTTTCGCTCCTTCTTTCGCGAGCAGGCGCCGGAATTCACTCTCCTCGAGACGTTGGTCAATCTGGAAGCGAACCAGATCACGCATGATGCAATGATCGAGCTTCTGGCCCGCCACCCCGATCTCGCCGGTTGCTATGTCGCCGGTGGCGGCATGGAAGGCGCGATCTCGGCGCTGAGGGAGGCAAAGCCGGCTGAGATGCCGGCGGTCGTCTGCAACGAGATCACGCCCGACTCGCGCGCGGCGCTGGCGGATAATTTCCTGACGATGGTGATCTCGACGCCACTGGCAGCGCTTTGCCGCGAGCTTGTCGGGCTGATGGCGCATGCCATCGAGACCGGCGCTGCGAATGCGCCGGGCCAGACCTTTCTGCCCTTCGACATTTATCTGCCGGAAAACATCTGACGTCGCGGTCATCGGCGGCAGACATGACGGAATCTATCAGGAACGCTTTCAGGCCTGACTTGCCTGAGCGTCGGTCCAAAAGCGCCCAAAATGCCGAAAATCCATTCCTCATGGCGAAATCTCGCTTGACGCCCACGCGAAATGGAATAAATATTTCACCAGCTGAGCATTTTGGTTCTTTCGTTCCGGAAGATCTGTTTCAGGCAAATGCCTCCGGAACTAAAATGGCAATCGGGAGAGAATTCCCTGCGAGATCGGGGATTCCGGGTAGATCGGTGCAGCCGGACACCAATGTGGAGGAGAAATAAAATGAAAAAACTGCTTTTAGGCGTCGCGTTCGCGGCGCTGATGAGTTCGTCGGCGTTTGCTGCCAAGATCGGCGTGTCGATGGCGCTGTTCGACGACAATTTTCTCACCGTGCTGCGCAACGGCATGATCGAGCAGGCCAAGGGCATGGACGGCGTCGAGCTGCAGGTGGAGGATGCGCAGAACGATGTCGCCAAGCAACTCGACCAGATCAAGAACTTCGCCGCCTCGGGCGTCGACGCCATCATCGTCAACCCGGTCGACACCTCGGCCACCCAGGCGATGTCGGACGCAGCCGCCGCTGCCAAGATTCCACTGATCTATGTCAATCGCGAGCCGGTCAACGTCGACACGCTGCCCGACAACCAGGCTTTCGTCGCCTCGAACGAAGCCGATTCCGGTACGCTCGAGACCAAGGAGGTCTGCCGCCTGTTCAAGGAGGCCGGCAAGAAAGAGGCCAACGTCTATGTGATCATGGGCGAGCTGTCGAACCAGGCCGCGGTGCAGCGCACCAAGGACATTGACGACGTGATCGCCACGCCGGAGTGCAGCTTCATCAAGATCATCGACAAGCAGACGTCGAACTGGAAGCGCGAAGAAGCGCAGAACCTGATGACCAACTGGCTGTCGACCGGCAAGCCGTTCGACGGCGTCATCGCCAACAATGACGAAAGCGCCATCGGCGCCATCCAGGCGATGAAGGCCGCCAACATCGACATGAAGTCGGTTGTCGTCGGCGGCGTCGACGCTACCCAGGATGCGCTTGCGGCGATGCAGGCGGGCGACCTCGATGCGACGGTGTTCCAGGACGCGGCGGGCCAGGGTGCCGGCGCGCTTGACGCAGCGCTCAAGCTGGCGAAGGGCGAAAAGGTCGAGCACAAGGTCTACATCCCGTTCCAGCTGGTCACGCCGGCAAATATCGACAAGTTCCTGAAGAAGAACTGAGGCGGACCTGTCCGATACGGAGCGGCGCGCCAAAGCAAGACAGCGCCGCTCCGCTTTTTCCCTCTCGGCCTGAACAGCGCCGAGTGGAGACCGGGGCTGACGGAGGAAGCACGATTGGCACAGACATCTCACGGCGTTGGCGGACTCAGCTATGATGCGAAGCGGCGCGCATGGCCGGCCGAATTCAACGTCTTCCTGGCGCTCGTCATCCTGGTCGGCGCTTTCGAGCTGATCGGCCGGGTTTTCCTGGGCGACAGCTTCCTGTTCAATACCCGCGACAATATCGATGCGATCTTCAACGAAGCGCGCCTGCAGATCATCATCCTGCAGGTGTCGATCGTCGGCATCATTGCCATCGGCGTGACGCAGGTGATCATTACCGGCGGCATCGACCTGTCCTCGGGTTCGATCGTCGGCGCCACGGCGATGATAGCCATGAGCTTCGCCCAGGTGGCGACCGTCAATGGCAACCCGAACCCCAAGGCGATGTTCATCGCCCAGGGCTGGACCGACCTGCCGGTGATCGTGCCGGTGCTGGTCGCGATCGGCTGCGGCCTGCTGGCCGGCCTGGTCAACGGCGCTTTGATCGCCTACACACGCATCCCGCCGTTCATCGCCACCCTCGGCATGATGGTCACCGCGCGCGGCATCGCCAAATGGTGGTCGAAGGGGCAGCCGATCTCGTTTCCGACCGAGAGTTTCGCCGCCATCGGCAAGGGGCTGATGCCGGTTATCATTTTCATATCGCTCGCAGTGCTGTTCCAGCTGATCCTCAGCTACACCAAATATGGCAAGCACTGTTATGCAATCGGCTCCAATGAGGACGCCGCGCGCATGTCCGGCATCAACATCGCCAACCACAAGATCCTCGTCTACGTCATTGCCGGCGTCCTCGCCGCGCTCGCCGCCGTGGTGCTGAGCTCGAAGAATCTCACCGCCCAGGCCGGCATGGGTGTAATGTACGAGCTCGATGCGATCGCCATGGCGGTTATCGGCGGCGTGTCGCTGTCGGGCGGCCGCGGTTCGATTATCGGGACGGTGATCGGCTCGCTGATCTTCGGTGTCATCATCTCCGGCTTCACCTTTCTGCGCCTCGACGCCTATTATCAGGAGATGGTCAAAGGCGTGATCATCGTCGGCGCAGTCGTTCTCGACCAGTGGCGCCAACGCCTGCGGGCAATGAGGGCTTGATCATGTCGGACATCGTCCTGAAGACCGAAAACCTGACCAAGTATTATGGCGGCGTCCATGCGCTGGAGGGTGCCAACTTCGAGCTGCGCAAGGGCGAGCATGTCGCCATCATGGGCGACAACGGCGCCGGCAAATCGACCTTCGTGCGCCAGATCACCGGCGTCGAGCAGCGCACCAGCGGCAGGATGTGGTTCGACGGCAAGGAAGTGAATTTCGCCGGGCCGATCGAAGCCCGCGAGGCGGGCATCGAGACGGTGTTCCAGAACCTGGCGTTGGCCGACGACCTCGACGTGCCGTCGAACCTGTTCCTCGGCCGCGAGAGGGTGCTTTTCAATCTCGGGCCCTTCTCGATCCTCGATCGCAAGTTCATGCGCAAGGCGACCGAGGCAGCCTTGGTCCGGACAGCGGTCAAGATCCCCAATCTTTCCAACACCATCCGCCACATGTCGGGCGGCCAGCGCCAGTGCGTAGCAATTGCCAGAACCGCGACCTTTGCTTCCAAGCTCATCATCATGGATGAGCCGACGGCGGCACTCGGCGTGCAGGAGACGATGCAGGTCGAAAACATCATCCGCACGCTGAAGGAGAATGGCGAACCGCTGATCCTGATCTCTCACAACATGCGCCAGGTGTTCGACCTGGTCGACCGCATCGTCGTTTTCCGGCGCGGCCGCATCGTCGCCAATTTGCGCAAGCAGGACACCGACGGCAACGATATTGTCTCCTACATCACCGGTGCCAAGACCGGGCAGGCAGAACTTGCGGCGTAACGGCCAACGCCGAGCCACAGGCGCTGACACGCCCTCCCTTCCGAACCATCCTCAAAGGAAAATTCTTCATGCCTCTTCGCTTTGCTCTTCTCGGTGCCGGCCGTATCGGCAAGGTCCATGCTCGCGCCGTCGGTTCCAATCCTGAGGCCAGGCTGGTTGCGGTTGCCGACGCCTTCGAGAAGGCGGCGACCGATCTGGCCTCTGCCTATGGCGCCGAAGTGCGTAGCATCGATGCCATCGAGAAGGCCGGGGATATCGACGCAGTCGTCATCTGCACGCCGACCGACACCCATGCCGATCTGATCGAACGCTTCGCCAAAGCGGGTAAAGCGATTTTCTGCGAAAAGCCGATCGACCTCGACGCCGGCAGGGTGAAACAATGCCTGGCCGTCGTCGACAAGGCCGGCGCGACCCTGATGGTCGGCTTCAACCGCCGCTTCGATCCGCATTTTGCCGCCGTGCGCAAGGCTATCGACGACGGTGCCATTGGCACCGTCGAAATGGTGACCATCACCTCGCGCGATCCCGGCCCGCCGCCGCTCGACTATATCGGCCGCTCGGGCGGCATCTTCCGCGACATGACTATTCATGATTTCGACATGGCGCGCTTCCTGCTCGGGGAGGAGCCGGTGGCGGTCAGCGCGCACGCTTCGGTGCTGGTCGACAAGAAGATCGGCGAGGCCGGCGACTTCGACAGCGTCAGCGTCATCCTCGAAACCGCCTCCGGCAAGCAATGCGTCATCTCCAATTCGCGCCGCGCCACCTATGGCTACGACCAGCGCATCGAAGTGCATGGCTCGAAAGGCATGATTGCGGCCGAGAACCAGCGGCCGGTGTCGATCGAACTGGCCAATGAGAAAGGCTATACACGGCCGCCGCTGCACGATTTCTTCATGACCCGTTATCTCGACGCCTATGCCAACGAGATCGCCGCCTTCATCGCGGCAGCGACGTCAGGCAAGAAGGCGTCGCCGAGCGGCAAGGACGGCCTGGTGGCGCTCAGGCTGGCAGATGCGGCGCTGAAATCGGCCAAGGAAGGCAAGACCGTCCGCCTCGACAACACAATCTGACTATCAAGCACAGGAGCAAGGCGATGAACGGTTCAGCCGGTCGCAATTCCGAAACACGCGCCATCGTCACCGGCGGCGCACAAGGCATCGGCTTTGCCGTCGCCGAAGCGCTGGCCGATGAGGGCTGCCGGGCGCTGGCGCTGATCGGCCGCTCGCAGGAAAAGGGCGACAAGGCTGTCGCCGCTCTCAAGCGGGCAGGCGTCGATGCCATCTTCATCAGCGCCGACGTTTCAAAGGTGGCCGACTGCAAGCGTGCGATCGAAACGGCGATTGGCCATTTCGGCACCGTCAATGCGCTGGTCAACGCCGCCGCCACCTCCGCTCGTGGCTCGCTGGTCGAGACCTCCGAGGATCTCTTCGACCAGATCTTCCAGACCAATGTGCGCGGCCCGTTCTTTCTGATGCAGGGCGTGGTGAAGCATCTGCTGGCGCGCAAAACACCGGGCTCGATCGTCAACGTGCTGTCGATGTCGGCGCATTGCGGCCAGTCGTTCCTGGCACCCTATTCGTCGAGCAAGGGCGCGCTGGCGACACTGACCAAGAATGTCGCCAATGCCTATCGCGGCAATCGCATCCGCTGCAACGCGGTGCTGCCCGGCTGGATGGACACCGAGGGCGAGGCAATCGTGCAGAAGAAATGGCATGACGCGCCGGAGGACTGGTTGGAGAAGGCCGAGGCCGCGCAGCCGATGGGCCAATTGGTGAAGCCGGCGCAGCTTGCCCGGTTGATCAGCTATATGATCAGCCCGCAGTCCGGCGTCATGACCGGGTCGCTGGTCGACTACGATCAGAGCATCGCCGGGGCGTCACCGGAATAACGCCGGCAAGTCTAGCGGAACGCCGCCCATCACTTCGTCATCCTCGGGTCTCCGCGACGGAGCTCCGCTCCTGCTTCGCCCTGGGATGAGGAAGTTCGGGGGGCTTCAGCCAATCGCGAATGGGCTGGAGTAGACCTCCTCCTCACCAGGCACGTGACAAACGCAACCGCTTCGACTATATCAGCCGTCATGATCAACCTGACCGCCAAATATTGGTACTTTATGAGCTCGCTGGCGGCGGGAGGATTGCGCTCGATCTGAAGATTGCAGCAACAACATCCGAACAGCCGCCAGACCTGGCGGCTTTTTTGTCTCAGCCGGCAGGTCTCCCCAATCAGGAGCAGAAAGCCGTGTTGACCACCACAGACGATCTTCGGGTCAAAGAAATCAGGGAATTGAGTACGCCGGACGAGGTGATGCGGGAAATACCGCGCACACTGACGGCAACGCGCACCGTTGCCGCGTCACGCAACGCCATCCACGCCGTGCTGACCGGCACCGACGACCGACTGGTGGTCGTCGTCGGCCCTTGTTCGATCCACGATCCGGCCGCTGCCGTAGACTATGCCAGCCGTTTGGCATCGCTGCGTGAAAGCCTGTCGGACCGGCTGGAGATCGTGATGCGCGTGTATTTCGAGAAGCCGCGCACGACAGTCGGGTGGAAGGGCCTGATCAACGATCCCGACCTCGACGGCAGCTTCAATATCGACAAGGGCCTGCGGATGGCCCGCAACGTGCTCGCCGCCGTCAACAATCTCGGCCTGCCGGCGGCGACCGAATTCCTCGACATGGCCACCCCGCAATATATTGCCGACCTCGTCGCCTGGGGAGCGATCGGCGCGCGCACGACCGAGAGCCAGATCCACCGCGAACTGGCGTCAGGCCTGTCCTGCCCGGTCGGCTTCAAGAACGGCACCGACGGCAATTTGCGGATCGCCGCCGAAGCCGTGAAATCCGCCGCCCAGCCGCATCATTTCATGGCGGTGACGAAGGGCGGGCGCAGCGCCATCGCGACGACCACCGGCAACGAGGACTGCCATGTCATCCTGCGCGGCGGCATTGTGCCGAATTATGACGCGGCAAGCATTGCTGCTGCCCGCGCGGAGCTCGGCCGGATCGGCGTGGCGCCGCGGCTGATGATCGATGTCAGCCACGCCAACAGCAGCAAGAAGCCGGAAAACCAGCCAGGGGTGGCGGCCGACGTGGCAGGCCAGGTGGCGGCAGGCGACGAGCGCATCATCGGCGTCATGATCGAGAGCAACCTTGTTGCCGGCCGGCAGGACGTCATGCCCGGCAAGCCGCTCGTCTATGGCCAGAGCATCACCGATGGCTGCATCGACTGGGCAACCACCGAGACGGTGCTTTACGGCCTTGGCGACGCCGTCGAGCGGCGCCGGTCGGCGCGCCGCGCCATGATCGCCGGCCGGCCAGGAGCGGCCTGAGCACTTCTCCTTCTCCCCTTGTGGGAGAAGGTGGATCGGCGCGCAGCGCCGAGCCGGATGAGGGGTGTTGGAAGAAACTCGGCGTAAAAATATTGAGGGATTTTAAGTGCTTATTTCTTCGCTGTAGCGATCCGTCCAACACCCCTCATCCGACCGAGCTTCGCTCGGCCACCTTCTCCCACAAGGGGAGAAGGGAAGACCAGCGCGGGCTTACTACCTAACATCCATCCAGTGCTGTTCCGCGAACGAGCGCGCCATCGCGTGCACGGTGCGCTCGATCTCCAGCCCCTCGTCGAAGTCGATGATGCGCGCCGGCTTGCCGGCAAGCCGCGTCAAAAGTTCCCGGCATTCGATGATCTTGAGGTCGTTGAAGCCGAGGCCGTGGCCGGGCGCCGGCAGGAAGGCGTCATAAGGCTTATGGTGCGGCGCCACCAGGATGGTGCGATAGCCTTGCTCGGTCGGCCGGTCGGCTGTCAGATAGAGCTGGAACTCATTCATCCGCTCCTGGTCATACAGGATCGAGCCCTTCGAGCCAAAAATCTGGATGGCGATCCGGCCTTTGCGGCCCCAGGCCGAACGGTTGACCAGCAGCGTGCCGGCGATGCCGTTTTCGAGATGCATGAGGATGTTGGCGATGTCGTAGGTCTCGACCGCGCGGCGCCCGCCCGAGGCGACGCGGCGGTCGGCATAGGGTTTGGCCATGTCGCACATGACGCGGGCAACGCGGCCGAACAGCACGGCGATGAGCGACAGCGGATGCACGGCGAAATCGTCGAGCGCGCCGTAACCGGACGCCGCCTCGTGCTTCCAGAAGAACAGGGCCTCCGGATCGGCCATGAAGTCTTCGTCCATCTCGATACGCAGATGGTTGACGTCGCCGATGATCTTCTCGTCGAGCAGCGCGCCGATATGACGGATCGCCGGGTTCTGGATGTAGTTATAGCCGAGCGCGCCGACCTTGCCGGACTTTTGGGCCGCCGCAGCCATTGCTTGCGCCTCCGCAAAACTCGGCGCCATCGGTTTTTCACACCACAGATGCTTGCCGGCTTCGAGGATGGCGATAGCCATTTCCGGGTGGAACTGGTTTGGCGTGGTCAGCGAGATGACATCGACATCCGGGTCGTCGACGACGGCGCGCCAGTCGCCGGACGCCTTGGCGAAGCCGAATTCGCTAGCACGGCGTTTGGCAAGGTCCTCGCTGACCTCGCCCAGATGGACCAGCTTTGGCTTAGCCACATCGGGAAAGACGGTGCCGACCGCGTTCCAGGCAATGGCGTGGCACTTGCCCATGAAGCCCGTGCCGATAAGACCTACCCCGACCATCTGTCTTGTCTCCGCTGCGTGCAAATTTTGTGTGGATGAATTAGTCCATTTTGTTTGCGAATGGAACGCTTGTCTCATTTTTTATGGTGTTCTTGCACAGGCCCGCTATGATGGGGCACAGAGGGACCAGACGATGAGCCTGGGCGGAGCGACGATGGACGAACGGGTGCCTCGCGATTTCGAAACGCTGCGGGCGACGATCCTGGAGCGGCGCCAGAGCCTGCCGAAACGCATCGCCCAGATCGCCGCCTATGCGCTCGATAACCCCGACGATATCGCCTTCGGCACCGCTGCCAGCATCGCCGCCTCCGCCGGTGTCCAGCCTTCGACCCTGATCCGCTTTGCCCAGCAGCTTGGTTTTGACGGTTTCACCAGCCTGCAGTTGGTGTTTCGCGAGCGCCTGCGCGAGCGCAACTCATCCTATGATGAAAGGCTGGCGGCATTGCGCGCCAAGGCGGAGGAAGGCGCCGGTCACCGCGCGATTTTCGACGGTTTTGTTGCTGCAGCCAGCACCTCGCTCAACGACATTTCGCGCACGCTGAATGAAGACCATTTCGAAGATGCGATCGCCGTGCTGGCCAAGGCGGAAACCATCTATGTGCTGGCCAAGCGGCGCTCCTACCCGGTTGCCTCCTATATCGCCTATGCATTGGGCAAGCTCAAGATCCGCAACCAGCTGATCGAATCGGCTGCCGGCCTCAATGCAGAGATGATCGGCTTTGCCTCTCCAAGGGACGCCGTGATCGCCATCAGCTTTTCGCCCTATGCCCCGGCCACCATCGAGGAGGCGCGCGTCATTTCGGAGCAAGGCGTGCCGATCGTGGCGATTACCGACAGCTCCTTTTCGCCGCTCGCCCAATTCGCCAGGGTTTGGTTCGAGGTCGCCGAGGCCGATTTCGCCGGCTTCCGCTCGCTGTCGGCGACGATGGCTTTGGCCATGGCGCTGACCGTCGCGGTCGGCGAGAAACGGCGCGACAGCGGCCGCAAGCGCAAGGGCTAGATCACCTCTATTGCCGTTTCGCCTTCTGCCAAAAGCCGCGCTGCGTCGCGGGCAGGCGGCGACCCGAACTGGCGGGCATATTCCCGGCTGAACTGGGAAGCACTCTCATAGCCGACAGCGAAGGCGACACGCGCCACGTTGGCCGGCTGGGCAATCAGCAGATGGCGGGCTTCCAGCAAGCGGATTTGCTTTTGATACTGGATTGGGCTCATGGCCGTCGCCGCCTTGAAGTGACGGTAAAACGCAGCACTGCTCATATGGGCGATCTCGGCCAGATCGCCGACCCGGACCGGCTGATAGGGATGCGAACGGATCCAGGCGATCGCCCGGCCAATCCGGGACAGATGGCCATCGGCGCGCGCAAGTTCACGAAGCTTTCCGCCCTGGGGGCCTTGCAGGAGCCGAAACAGCATCTCCCGCTCGATCATGGTCGCGAGCACGGGAATCTCCGCTGGCCGGTCAAGCAGCCGCATCATTCGACGCAACGCGTCAAGCAGATCGTCATCAGCGGGAGAGGTGGAGAAACTGTCGCCACTGAGGGCCGGCCCGTGCTCGACGAGGAGCGCGGCGACGGCCTGCAGGTCAAGGGTCAAGCCAATGGCCAGGTAAGGACGCGCCGCGCTCGCTTCGACTATCTGGCTGATGGTGGGCGTCTCGACAGTGTAGATGAAATAGCTGGCCGGATTGTAACGAAGAGCCCGGTCGCCGATCATAACCGTCTTCGCGCCCTGCAATACGAATAAGATCCCCGACCCCCAGACCCCTGGCATTGGCGCCGTGGCGACTTCGCTGCGGCCTATCGAAACGCGGGGAACCGCCGTTCTTGTTCGTCGCCCGCGCGCATGGCGGCCGGCGATCTCGATCAACACCTGCAGCGCTTCGCTCATTGGTGCCAGCATCGCGCATTCGTACCGGCCGCGCAACAGCGTGAGAGGATTAGGCAAGAGCCGGAGAATTTCCGGCGCGCGGCGCGCGCTGCCTCGACGCCATTTGTGGGGTCTTCCACAAGAAAAATGGAGTACTGAAATGACGACTTCGAAGACCGCGCTGGTGACCGGCGCCAACAAGGGTATAGGCCGCGAAATCGCCCGGCGACTGGCGACCATGGGCTTCAAGGTCTGGCTCGGAGCCAGGAGCGCCGAACGCGGCATGGCGGCGGCGCAGGCATTGCGCGCCGAAGGCCTCGACGTGGAGTGGCTTGAGCTGGACGTCACGCGCGATGACAGTGTGAAGGCGGCAGCCGAGGCATTCAGGCAGGCCGGCTCCTGCCTCGACGTGCTGGTGAACAACGCCGGCGTCGCCATCAATTACGACTTGCCGCCGAGCCAGCAGCGGATCGCCGACATCCAGGCCACCTACGACGTCAATGTCTTCGGCCCGATCCGCGTAACCCAGGCATTCCTGCCGTTGCTGCTGGCGGCACCTGCTGCCCGGATCGTGATGGTGAGCAGCTCCACCGGGTCCATCGGCCGGGCGCTCGATCCCGCCACCGCCAACCACGCCGTCAATTTGATGGGCTACGGCAGCTCCAAGACAGCCTTGAACGCCATCGCCGTGGCCTTCGCCAGGGAGCTCGCGCCCCAAGGCATCAAGGTCAACGCCGCGGCGCCCGGCTACACCGCCACCGATCTCAACGGGTATAAAGGTCACCGCACGGTGCAGCAGGCGGCCGAGATCGTCATTCACCTGGCGACCCTGGACGCCGATGGCCCGACCGCCGGGTACTTCAACGATGATGGCCCGCTTCCTTGGTAAATCAGCAGGTTTCAGTGGTAGACCCTTGACGTTCGTCTGACTTCAAAGTTTCTGACCGCGCGAGCCTTGCACAGCACTTTTCAGACTTGGGAATGCTCGTTCCATATTGACTATGGATTGGAATTATTATTTCATATTCCCGGCGCCACGCTGCCGCTCGCGCGTGTTACCCAAGACAACAAAGCCGATGGGAGGTTCGAATGGGCGAAGCCGTGGAAGCGAGACATGCGCCGCTCGACATCATCACGATCGGCCGCGCTTCCGTCGATCTCTATGGCCAGCAGATCGGCTCGCGCCTCGAGGACATTACTTCCTTTGCCAAGTCGGTCGGCGGCTGTCCGGCCAACATCGCGGTCGGTACTGCCAGGCTCGGCCTGCGCTCGGCGCTGCTGACCCGCGTCGGCAATGAGCAGATGGGCCGCTTCATCCGCGAGCAGCTGACCCGCGAGGGCGTTTCGGTCCAAGGCCTCAAGACCGATCCGGAGCGGCTGACCGCCCTGGTGCTGCTGTCGGTCGAGGATGAAGGCGTCTCGCCGATGATCTTCTACCGCAGCGACTGCGCCGACATGGCGCTTTCGGAAGACGATATCGATGAGGCGTTCATCGCTTCTGCACGCGCGGTCGTCGTCACCGGCACGCATTTTTCACGGCCCAACAGCGACGCCGCCCAGCGCAAGGCGATCCGTGTCATGAAAGCCAAGGGCGGCAAGGTGGTGTTCGACATCGACTACCGCCCTAACCTGTGGGGCCTCGCCGGCCACGCCGAAGGCTTCGAGCGCTATGTGAAATCCGACCGCGTCTCGGCGCAGCTGAAGACGGTGCTGCCCGACTGCGATCTCATCGTCGGCACCGAAGAAGAAATCATGATCGCCTCGGGCGCAGACGATTGCCTGAGCGCGCTGAAGACCATCCGCTCGCTGTCGGCGGCAACCATCGTGCTGAAGCGCGGCGCCATGGGCTGCATCGTCTATGACGGGCCGATCAGTGACGACCTCGAGGACGGTGTCGTCGGCAAGGGGTTTCCGATCGAAGTCTACAACGTGCTCGGCGCCGGCGACGCCTTCATGTCGGGCTTCCTGCGCGGCTGGCTCGGCGAGGAAAGCCTGGCGACGGCGGCGACCTGGGCCAATGCCTGCGGCGCCTTTGCCGTATCGCGGCTCCTCTGCGCACCGGAATACCCGACTTTCGAGGAATTGCAGTTCTTCCTGAAAAACGGCAGCAAGCATCTGGCGCTGCGCAAGGACGAGGCGATCAACCACATCCATTGGGCGACCACGCGCCGGCGCGACATCCCCTCGCTGATGGCGTTCGCCTGCGACCACCGCGTCCAGTTGGAGGATGTCGCGGCAAAAGCCGGCGCCGATCCGTCGCGAATCCCAGCTTTCAAGGTGCTGACAGTCAAGGCTGCGGCCAAGGTCGCGGCTGGCCGCGCCGGCTACGGCATGCTGCTCGACGAAAAATACGGACGCGAGGCGATGTTCGAATTCGCCCACCATTCCTTCGCCTGGCTCGGCCGGCCGGTCGAGTTGCCGGGTTCGCGGCCGCTTCGCTTCGAGTTCTCGCAAGACATAGGTTCGCAACTGACCGAATGGCCGATCGACCACTGCATCAAATGCCTGTGCTTCTATCATCCCGACGATCCGGCGGCGCTGAAGAGCGAACAGCAGCAGAAACTGCGCGCTTTGTTCGAGGCCGCGCGGAAAGTGGGCAGAGAACTTCTGGTCGAGATCATCGCCGGCAAGCACGGCAGGCTCGACGACATGACGATACCGCGCGCGCTCGAGGAACTCTACGCACTCGGCATCAAGCCCGATTGGTGGAAGCTCGAACCGCAGGCATCGGCCGGCGCATGGGCAAAGATCGAGGCGGTGATCCTGAAGCACGATCCGTGGTGCCGCGGGATTGTGCTGCTCGGTTTGGAAGCGCCGCAGGACGAATTGGAAGCGGCCTTCGCCGCGACCGCCAAGGCGCCCATCGTCAAGGGCTTTGCAGTCGGGCGCACTATCTTCATCAACGCGGCCGAACAATGGCTTGCCGGCAAGATGTCGGACGATGAGGCGGTTGCCGACATGGCATCTCGCTTCGAGAGACTGACCGAGGCATGGCTTGCGGCGCGCGGCCGCAAAGCAGCATAAGAAGGCGCGGCATAGGGACTGCGGAGGAACCGACATGACCAAGACAATCCGCCTGACGATGGCGCAGGCGCTGACCCGCTTTCTTGCCCGGCAGATGACCGAGATGGACGGGAAGAAAGTGCCGATCTTCGGCGGTATCTGGGCGATCTTCGGCCACGGCAATGTCGCCGGCGTCGGCGAGGCGCTCTACCAGGTTCGCGACGAGCTGCCGACCTTCCGTGCCCATAACGAGCAGGCAATGGCACATGCAGCGATCGCCTACGCCAAGGCCAATTTCCGCCGCCGCTTCATGGCCGCGACCAGCTCGATCGGCCCCGGCGCGCTCAACATGGTGACCGCTGCGGCACTTGCGTATGTAAACAGGTTACCTGTCCTGTTTCTGCCCGGCGACGTCTTCGCCAATCGCATTCCCGATCCCGTCCTGCAGCAGGCCGAGGATTTTTCCGACGGCACGGCGACGGTCAATGACTGCCTCCGGCCGGTGTCGCGCTATTTCGATCGCATCACGCGGCCGGAGCAGATCATGCCGGCGCTCAACCGCGCCATGCAGGTGCTGACCGATCCCGCCGAATGCGGCCCGGTGACGCTGGCGCTGTGCCAGGACGTGCAGGCCGAGGCCTATGACTACCCCGAGAGTTTCTTTGCCGAGCGGCTCTGGACGCCGCGTCGGCAGCGCCCGGACCGCAATGAACTGGCTGCCGCGGTCGCGGCGCTCAAAACGGCGAAAAAGCCGCTGGTGATTGCCGGCGGCGGCGTACTCTATTCGCAGGCGTCCGAGGAACTGGCAAAACTGGTGCAAGGCGCCGGTATTCCTGTCTGCGAGACGCAAGGCGGCAAATCCTCGCTCCCGGACGATCATTCCTTGAACATGGGCGCGGTCGGCGTCACCGGCACTTCGGCGGCCAACAGGCTGGCCGAAGAGGCCGACGTTGTGCTTGCCGTCGGCACCAGACTGCAGGATTTCACCACCGGCTCCTGGGCGCTGTTCAAGCATGCCGGCAGGACCATCATCGGGCTCAACGTGCAACCTTTTGACGCCGGAAAGCACCAGGCGCTGCCGCTGGTCGCCGATGCGGCGGAAGGGCTCGCCGAACTCGGCGAGGCGCTGAAGGGCTGGAAGGCGCCTGCCGCCTGGACCGACAATGCGATCACGGGCAAGAAGGACTGGCAAGCGGAGGCGGGCAAGGTGACGGCGTCGACCAATGCCGCCTATCCGTCCGACGCGCAGGTGATCGGCGCCGTACAGCGCGCCATGGGCTCCGGCGTGATATTGCTCCATGCCGCCGGCGGCTTGCCGGGCGAATTGCACAAGCTATGGCAGGCGGGTGCGCCCGGCTCCTATCACGCCGAATACGGCTTCTCGACCATGGGCTACGAAATCGCCGGCGGGCTCGGCGTCAAGATGGCCAAGCCCGACGAAGAGGTCGTGGTGATGATCGGCGACGGCTCCTATCTGATGCTCAATTCCGAGATCGCGACCTCGGTGATGCTCGGCCTCAAGCTGACCATCGTGCTGCTGGACAACCGCGGCTATGGCTGCATCAACCGGCTGCAGATGGCGACCGGCGGCGCTAACTTCAACAATCTGCTGAAGGACGCCCGTCACGAGACCTTGCCCGAGATCGACTTCGCCGCGCATGCTGCGAGCATGGGTGCGATTGCCGAAAAAGTGCCGTCGATCGCCGGGCTCGAAACGGCGCTGGCGCAAGCGAAGAAGAATACGCGAACGACCGTGCTGATCATCGACACCGACCCGCTGGTTTCGACCGAGGCCGGTGGAAGCTGGTGGGATGTCGCAGTGCCGGAAGTCTCGGCACGGCCGCAAGTGAATGCGGCGCGCAAGAAATACGAGGAAGCGCTGAGCGGGCGGGTTCTTTAGCCATCCGCGAACGCGCCTCGAAATGTCTGAAACTGGAGTGACGACTTGAAAGCCAAACTGGGCATGTCCCCCATTGCATGGTGGAACGACGATCTTGCCGAACTCAGCGATGATGTGTCGCTGGAGGAGTGCCTGCGCCAGTCGCGCTCGGCTGGCTTTACCGGCACGGAAATGGGCCGCCGCTTTCCCAACGATCCGACAATCATGCTGCCGATCCTCAGGCAGGCCGACGTGACGCTTTGCGGCGGCTGGTTCTCGGGGACGCTGGTCGACGAAGACATGGCGAAGAACAAGGATCGTATCCAGCCGATGATCGATCTGTTCAAGGCGGTGAATGCGCCATGCATCGTCTATGGTGAAGTCGGCCGCTCCATCCAGGGCGACCGCTCGAAACCCCTCGCCAGTAAACCCAGGCTTTCGGACGAGGAGATGAAAGCCTATGCGAAGCGGCTCACGCAGTTCGGCGAATGGTGTGCCGGGCAAGGCATGCCACTCTCCTATCACCATCATATGGCGGCGGTGGTCGAGACCGAGCCAGAGCTCGACGCCTTCATGCGCTATTCGGGAGAAGGCATTCCATTGCTGCTCGACGCGGGTCACCTGGCCTTTGCCGGCGGCGACGTGCTGCGCGCTATTGATAACCACCACCGGCGCATCAACCACGTGCATGTGAAAGACGTGCGCATGGAGGTGATCAACAAGCTGGATCGTAGCAGGCAATCCTTCCTCGATGCGGTGGCGCTTGGCGCCTTCACCGTGCCGGGAGATGGCTCGCTGGACTTTGGCGCCATCGTCCAGAGGTTCGCCGACCATGGTTATGAAGGCTGGTTCGTGGTCGAGGCCGAGCAGGATCCGAAGAAGAACCCGCCGCTCAAGATGGCGCAGGTCGGCTACAAGGAATTGATGCGGGTGATGACGGCGGCCGGCTACACGGTGGAGACACAGGGCTTTCCAAATGCTTGAGGCTCGCGAGGAGACGTGTTGATCCGATGAAAGACTCCGAGCACCCGTTTTTCCGGCCGCTGTGGCGGCGCGTTGCCGTTGTCGCGGTCTGCCTGGTCTGGTCGGTGATCGAATTCGCTACGGGCACACCGTTCTGGGGCGTGATCGCGCTTGGCTTCGCCGGCTATGCCGTCTGGCAATTCTTCTATCTCTACAAGCCGGCTGACGGGGGCAAGGATTCGGCCGAGCCGAAGGAATGACCGGAAATCCATGGCGCAGAAGTTTTTTGTGGATCGATACCGCGTGACTGACAGATCGCATGCGTCGGCATTTGGCCGGAACACCCCTCGCTTCGTCATCCTAGGGCGGAGCAAGGAGCGCAGCGACGCGGCGCAGACCCTAGGATGACGAAGTTGGAAGGCCTGGCCAATCTCTCCAAGATTTCGCGACAGTCCATCGAAATCTTGGCTGCGCCAATCGAGTGTCGAGGAATAGGAGACCCCAGATGTCTAAGCTGCTCGTCAAAGCCAATAAGGGCCACGGCCGCATCGCCCATGTGACGCCGCAAAACGCCGGCTGGACCTATGTCGGCTTCGATCTGCATCGGCTGCGACCCGGAGAGAGCGCTTCCGGGCAAACCGCGGATCGTGAGGTCTGCCTGGTGTTCGTTACCGGCAAGGGTAAGGCCAGGGCCGGCGGCAAGGAACTCGGCCTGCTGGGCGAACGCATGTCGCCCTTCGACGGCAAGCCATGGTCGGTCTATGTGCCGCAGGGCTCGGAGTGGTCGGTGAGCGCCGATACCGATCTCGAACTTGCCGTCTGCTCGGCGCCAGGACTGGGCGGCGGCCTGCCGGTCCGTGTCATCGGGCCCGACGATCTCGGTCAGGAGGTTCGCGGCAAAGGCACCAACACGCGCTACGTCACCAACATCCTGCCGGAAGGCAAGCCGGCCGATTCCTTGCTGGTGGTCGAGGTCATCACACCCGGCGGCCACACATCGAGCTATCCGCCGCACAAGCACGACCAGGACAATCTGCCGGCTGAATCCTATCTCGAGGAGACCTATTACCACCGTCTCAACCCGTCACAGGGCTTTGCTTTCCAGCGCGTCTACACCGATGCCGACGAGAACGGTGCTCGTTCGCTCGACGAGGCGATGGCGATCGAGGACGGCGACGTCGTGCTGGTCCCCAGGGGTTATCACCCCTGCGCAGCCTGCCACGGCTATGATCTCTATTATCTCAACGTGATGGCCGGACCGAAGCGGACGTGGAAATTCCACAACGCGCCCGAGCACGAATGGCTGATGAAAGCCTGACAGGTTTTTCGCCTCACCTTCATCCGCTGGTCCAAGGCGAAAAAATCGTCGGCTAATGACCCGCCTGGACAACTTTGTTATCAGGAGCGATCACCAGCTTCGTCATTTCGTCATGCAAATCGCCTATGGCAGCGGGGCTGACGAGGACTTTCGATGCGCTACGCTATCTATTTCACCCCCCGACAGGACGAACCGCTGGCACGGATCGCCGCCAACTGGCTCGGCCGCGACCCATTCGGTGCCGCCACAAAGCCGGTCGAGGCTGCGGGCGAACTGTCGGCTGCAGAAGTTGCCTTCCATACCGCCTCGGCGCGCCGCTATGGCTTTCATGCGACGCTGAAGGCGCCCTTTCGACTGGCCCCCAACGAGACCGAAACGTCGCTTTGCACGACACTCGACGATTTTGCCGAGGCGACGCCGGTGCTGACGATCCCGCGCCTGATCGTCAGCCAGATCGACGGCTTCTTCGCGCTGGTGCCGGAAGCACCGCTGCCGGCGCTCAACCGCTTCGCCGATGATGTGGTGCGCGACTTCGACCGCTTTCGCGCGCCGTTGACGGAAGCCGAGATCGAACGGCGCAGCCCCGATTCGCTGAAGCCCGACGAATTCCGCAATCTCTGCCAGTGGGGCTACCCCTATGTCTTCGAGACGTTTCGTTTCCATATGACGCTGTCCGGCCGGGTCTCGTCACAGGAAAGTCCTCGTCTTCGCCTAGCAATCGACAGCCTGTTTGCGGACGTGCTGCAACGGCCGGTGCCGGTGGACGCGCTGACGCTGTTTGTGGAAACTGAACCGGGTGCGCCGTTCATGGTGCTGTCGCATCACGCGCTCGGGCGCCGCCCGGCCAGAAGAACTGCCTAAGTGACTATTTGCTTCAACCGCATGGTGCGACGCCAATTCATTTTCAGTTGGCTGCAAAATGCCGCAAGGACTGCCCGAAATGACTGCCGAGACCGCTCTTGATAATGCCCGCATTGTGCTCGCCGACCAGATCATCGAAGGGTCGATCGTGCTGCGCGATGGCGTGATCGCCGACATTGATCCCGGCGCTGGCCGCAGCGGCGAGGACATGGGCGGCGACTTCATCATCCCCGGCTTGGTCGAGCTCCACACCGACCATCTCGAAGGCCATTATGCGCCGCGGCCGAAAGTGCGCTGGAACCCGATCGCAGCTGTGCTCGCCCATGACGCGCAGGTGGCGACCGCCGGCATCACCACCGTGCTCGACGCCTTGCGTGTCGGCATGGACGAGGATGCCGACCTGACGGCCGCCGACATACGCAAGCTGGCCGACGCGATCGAAGACAGCGTGCAGCAGGACCGGCTCAGGGCCGACCATTTCCTCCATCTGCGCTGCGAGGTTTCGGCGCCGGACTGCCTCACGGCCTTCGCCAATTTCGACGGCGACGAGCGCGTCAGGCTGGCGTCGCTGATGGACCATGCGCCCGGACAGCGGCAATTCGTCAATTTGGAAACCTACGCCTATTACTACCAGCGCAAGCTGAAGCTGACCGATCGCGATTTCCAGAAATTCTGCGAAAAGCGGATGGCGGAATCGGCGAGGAACTCAAGCCCGAACCGCAGCTTCATCGCCGCTGCCTGCCAGGAGCGCGGCATCGTGCTCGCCAGCCATGACGACGCAACCGTCGGTCATGTCGACGAAGCGATCGAGCAAGGTGTGCGCGTTGCCGAGTTCCCGACCACTGAGGAGGCGGCACGGGCTTCAAAAGAGGCAGGGCTCGGCGTATTGATGGGCGCGCCGAACGTCATGCGCGGCGCCTCGCATTCGGGCAATGTCTCGGCCCGCACGCTGGCCGGCGACGGCCTGCTCGATATCCTGTCATCGGACTACATTCCGTTCAGCCTGATCCAGTCGGCCTTCTTCCTCGGCGACGTGGTCGAGGGCATCTCGTTGCCTCAGGCGGTGGCGATGGTCTCGAAGAACCCGGCCGAGGCGGTCGGCCTCACCGATCGCGGCGTCATCGAGCCCGGCCGGCGCGCCGATCTGGTTCGCGTGCGCGTCGACGACCATGTCCCGGTGGTCCGCACGGTCTGGCGGCAGGGACGGCGGGTCGCATGATGGTGTCGGCATCGGTCGAGCGTGAATTGTCAGCTGCGGCGTTTCCCATCCGCGACGGCGTCTTCGTCGCCGTCGTCGGGCCGAGCGGTGCCGGCAAGGACACGGTGATCGGCTATGCGCGCGCCGTGTTTGCCGACGAGAGCCGGCTGGAGTTCGTGCGCCGGGTCATAACCCGGCCGAGCGACGTGGCTACCGAGGATCACGACACGCTCGCCGACGCGGCCTTCGTCGAGGCCGAAGCGGATGGCGCCTTCGCGATTTCCTGGGAGGCGCATGGCCTGCGCTATGGCATCCCGGCCGAAGTCGACTGGTCCGTCGCCAACGGCCGCGTCGCGGTCGCCAACGTCTCGCGCGCGATCATCCCGGCGCTGCGGGGACGCTACGCCAATCTGGCTGTCGTCGAGATCACGGCTACACCGCAGATCCTGGCCGAGCGGCTGGCGTTGCGCGGTCGCGAATCGCGCGGCGAAGTGCTGGCACGGCTGGCGCGCAGCGCCAATGTGGCGCTGTCCGGACCGGGTGTCACCTCGATCGACAATAGCGGTCCTCGTGAAGCCGCCGGCGAGCGCTTCGGCGAGGTGCTGCGCAAGGCCATGGCCTTCTCCGACATGTCGGGTCTTATCTAAAGTGGCGCCCATCCGATGCATTCGGGATGGGCGCTGCTTGTCTAACCGATATTTTTTTGGAAACCGGTATCCACTTTTCGGGATATGGCCTCATGCGGCGTGCCGGTCCCGACCAGCGTGATGAGTATCCGTGCTAGTGGTTGTCGTAGGCTTCGCTGGTGCATCCGCCGGTGTATCCAGAACTGCAACGTGATGGCGATAGACCATTTCCCAGCCCTTCCAGCCGGTGAACAGCAGTATGCAGACCACTATGAACGACAACAGCGCGCCCCATGGGCGGACCGCGGCCTCGGCGCCTTGAGCATAGCGAAGGTAGAAATTGATCAGTGCCACAACGACCGCGGTCAAGTTGCCCAGCATGTGGTACCAGGCGTCGGACAAGGCGCGAATGCGCGGCTCGTTGAGGAAGTCGATAAAACCGGCTGTCGCGGCGAGAAGGGCCATTACTATGGCTGCCCCGATCAGCCACATCGATGCCCGTGCCCAGAAGGCATCGGCAGTCCCCCAGAAAACCAGGTCGGTGACAAACGCACCGACAAGAAACGCGACAGGAAAAGGTATCAGCATCGGGTGGAGGGGGTGAGTTCCTACCTTGGCGGTACTTATTGGATTCGTGGGCATGGGACGCCTCCGCGTAGCAAAGCTTAAACAAACGCTTAGATACGGGTTTCGTTCCAAATAGAGATCAACCTGAACTGCTGTCGCGAAGCTCAGGCTGACCTTTTCATGCCTGCCAATGGCAGTCGGCGTATTTCATCCAGCTATTTTGCGTCATTCGGCGGCAGCACCCGCCACGCCCTTGCGGGTAGCTTCCAGCATCCGCCGCCGTGCCCGGAACACGCCCCATTGCTGGTCGACCAGCACGCCGATGAGGATCACCCCGCCCATGACGGCGAAGTTGAGCGAGGACGGGATGCCGAGCAGGTTGACGAGGTTCTGCAGCTCCTGCAGCAGCACCGTGCCGAGGAGGACGCCGATCAGCGAACCTTCGCCACCGCGCAGCGAGAAGCCGCCGAGCACCGCCGCCGCGATGGCATAGAGCTCGTAGAACTGCCCGTGGCTCGCCGGCGAGATCGAGCGTGTGTACATGGCGAAATAGATAGCCGACAGCGCCGTCAGCACGCCGCAGATGACATAGGCGGCCATGACGATGCGGCCGGTGCGGATGCCGGAATATTTTGCCGCTTCCTCGTTCTTGCCGATGGCGTAGAGATAGCGACCGAACACCGACCGGTGCAGCACCACCCACATCACGACGGCGATAACGATCAGCGCGATGAAACTGTTCGGTACGCCCCAGGACCGCCCGGCCGTCAGGAATTCGAGTTCCGGGAAGTTCTGCCCAAAGGCAAAGCCGGCGGTGCCGTCGGCGGTGTAGAAGCGCGCCACGCCGCGATAGATCAACAGGCCGCACAAGGTCACCACGAAAGGCTGCAATTTGAGCCGGGTGATCAGCCAGCCATGCATCAGGCCGATGATGGCGCCGAGCGCGATGATCAGCACGAAGGCAAGTGGCCACTCCATCTCCCGCACGGCGATGAAATCGATGAACAGCGTACCGAGTAGCGCAACCACCGAGCCGACCGACAATTCGATGCCGCCGGTGATGATGACGAAGGCTTGGCCAATCGACAGGATGCCGAACAGCCCGATCAGGTTCGAGGTGTTGGCGAGATTGATCGGCAGCAGGAAGCGCGGGTTGATGATCGCCACCACCGCGCCGACCACCAGGATCAGGATCAGCAGGCCGAGATCTTTCTTGCTCATCGTCTTCTCCCAGTGCCTGCGAATTACTTCGGCTGCTTGCCGACCGCCAGCAGCAGCACGTTTTCCTGGCTGAACCGGTCCTTGTCGAGAATGCCGGAGATCTGGCCCTCATGCATGACGGCAATGCGGTCGGAAACGCCGATCACCTCCTCCATGTCGCTGGAGATCATCAGCACGGCGACGCCGGCATCGGCCAGCGCCCGCATCAGCCCGTAGATTTCGGCCTTGGCGCCGATATCGATACCGCGCGTCGGTTCGTCGAGGATCATCACCTTCGGCTTCATCGCCAGCCATTTGGCCAGCACGACCTTTTGCTGGTTGCCGCCCGACAGCGTGCCGGTACGCGTCTGGACGGAGGGCGCCCTGATGCCGAGATCGGTCTTCTGCTTCTCGGCGGTGGCGGCCTCGGCGCTTGTCGAGACCAGCGAGCGCCGCGAATGCGCCGGCAGATTGGGCAGCGAGATGTTCTGGGCAATCGACAGGTCGAGCAGGATGCCGGTTAGCTTGCGATCCTCGGGGACGAGGAAAATTCCGTTGGCCACTGCGTCGGCGGCCGAACCAAGAACCAGATCTTTTCCGTCAAGCTGGAACGAGCCGCCAAAGCTCCTGTCGATGCCGAACAGGACGCGCGCCAGCTCCGTCCGGCCGGAGCCGACGAGGCCGGCGAGACCGAGGATCTCGCCATGCCTGACGTCGAGGTCGACGGGCCGGTCGGGATAGGCCGCGGTGCGAATGGCCTTGACCGACAGCGCGACAGAGCCCGGCGGGCGCGCCGATTCCGCGGCCTTCTCGCGCTCCTTCAGCATGCGGCCGATCATCAGCTTGACCATCTGGTCGTGATTGATGGCGCTCTTCGGCAAGGTTCCGGCGAGCATTCCGTCCCTGAGCACGACGACGCGGTCGGCGACGCGCTCGACCTCGTGAAGGCGGTGCGAGATGAAAATGACACTGATGCCGTCTGCCTTCAGCGCCTTGATGACGCCGAGCAGCTTGTCGGTTTCGGCGATCGGCAGGCTCGAGGTCGGTTCGTCGAGGATAACCAGCCTTGCCTCGATCGACAGCGCCTTGGCGATCTCGACCATTTGCTGCTGCGCCAGCGACAGCGCCGACACCGGCGTATCGGCCGAGAAATTGGCGCCCACGCGTTTGAGCAGCGGCGCCGCCTGCGCTCGCAGCCTGGCGCGGTCGACGAGCTTGAGCGGCCCGGCGCGCAGCGGTTCGCGGCCGAAGAAGATATTGGCGGCCACGTCGAGGTTTTCGAACAGGTTGAGTTCCTGGTGGACGAAAGCGATGCCCGAGCCGATGCTGGCCTCGACGGTCAGCCCGTCATGGGCGACGCCATCGACGGTGATGGTGCCGGTGTCCGGCCTGGTCACGCCCCCGAGGATCTTCATCAGCGTCGATTTGCCGGCGCCGTTTTCGCCGACCAGGCCGATGACCTCGCCGGGCCTTACGTCGATCGAGAATCCGTCCAGCGCGACGACGCCGGGATAGGTCTTGCGCACACCGTCGAGGCTCAGGAACGGAGCGTCGGTGGATGCAACGATGGATGGGTCGGAATAATTCATCACGCCTGACAGCAGCCGGTGGGCCGTTTGGTCTCAGACTGACGGGCCTCGCGAGGCCCGTCAATAGAACGCCGGCTCAAGGCGAACCTTGAGCCGGCGCAACCTAATTCGCTCACTTTCCAGACATCGCCTTGAGGCTGGCGGCGTAGGCGTCGACATCGTCCTTGCCGATGATCTTGGTCGGGATGATGATCAGTCCATCGGCGGGAATGCCCGACTTGTCGCCCTCGAGATAGGCAGCCATCAGCTTCATGCCCTGATAGGCCCATTCGAAGGGTTGCTGCACGACGGTGGCGGCGACGGTACCTTCCTTGACGCCGCCCAGCGTGATCGGATCGTCGTCGAAGCCGACCACGGTGATCTGGCCGAGCTTGCCGGCATCGCGCAGCGCTTCATAGATGCGCGGCGTGTTGTAGGAATAGAAGCCGACCATGCAGGTGACATCGGGACTGGCGACCAGCGCGTCCTCGACGTTCTTCTTGGCGCGAGCCTGATCGATGTCGTCGCCACGCACGTCGACCAATTCGATCTTGGTGCCCGCGAGGCCGTCCTTCATGCCCTGGATACGTTCCTTGGCATTGTCGGCGCCGAGCAGGCCGACGAAGCCGAGGCACTTGCCGCCGTCAGGCATTGCCTTCTTGGCGATCTCTGCCGCCTGCTTGCCGGCATCGACATTGGACGAGCCGATATAGGCGACACGCTTGGTCTGCGGTGCGTCGCTGTCCGTGGTGAACAACGCCGTTTCCGAGGCGATCTTGTTCAGCCCGTCGGTCGACGTCTTGGGATCGACGGCCGAGACCATGATCGCCTTCACGCCGGCCGTGACCAGATCGTCCATCAGGCGCTGCTGGATGGCGACCGAGGACTGCTCCGGATATTTGAGTTCCAGATTGTAATTGGGCAGTTCGCCTTGAGCCTTCTTGACGCCGGCTTCGGCCGCCTTCCAGAAATCGGAAGCGCCGTTGACGACGAAGGCCAGTGTCGGCTTGTCGTCGGCCCGCGCAATTGCGCTGGCGGACAGGCCGAGCAGCAGGGCCGCAGCGGCGACGGACGCATTTCGTATTACAGATTTCATGTTCAACCTCCCATTTGACTCAGTGATTTTCGCTGATGATGAACGTGCCGACGCGGCTTGGACGCCCTCCTCCTCAGGGTTCCGGCAGCGAGGAACGACGCCATTCCAGCCGCGATCATCGACTTTAGAGACTCATTCGCCGTTCGTAAATAGTCCGATTTGTCTGACATTTCCCCGAAACGGCAGGCGAGCTTCGGCTGACGGGAACCGTCCGATACAAGGCTGGCTTGCGTTCCGAACATGCGCGGTCCGATATCGTCCGGGCATGACGGATTGACGTTATAGGGATGCCCGATATTAGTAAAGACTATTAGTGGATCGGGATTCTCGCCACAAAGGAGAGGCCTTCCAGTCGTTGCTGCTTGGGATTGGGCGACTGAATTCGCCGAAGAGGGTGGATTATATCTATTAGTAGCGCTTTGCCTTATAAATGCGAAATTCGAGGGACCAACAACATGAACGAACCACTTCGGGATGCGGTCCTTCAGGGTGCCAGACGGCGCAAGCCGTCCGGGAAAAACCCCAAGGGCCGCGTCACCATGACCGACATCGCCAGGGCCGCAGGCTGTTCGCAGGCGACGGTCTCGTTCGTCCTCAACAACACGCCGGGCATCAGGCTGTCGCAGCAAACCCGAGAGCGGGTGATTGAGACCGCACGAACGCTCGGCTATTCGCCGCCGGTGTTTTCTGCCTTGCGAGCCCCTGTTGCCGCATTCGACGGGCTGGATGGCGTGATTGGCTTCGCAGTCGACCAGTTGGCGACCAGCCCGGAGGCGGTCGTCGCCATCGAAGGGGCGCGGCAAGCCTCGTGGAACGCCGGCAATGTGCTTTTGGTGGCGCAGACCATGGGCGACGAGGTGATGGAGCCCCGCGCCATCGCGGCGCTGACCAAGCGGGGCATTTCGGCGCTGATCTACATGACCATCTTCACCCGCGAGATCGTCGCGCCGGACTATCTCTACGGCCTCGACATCCCGGTCATCCTGCTGAACTGCTACACCGCCGACTATGCCTTTCCGGCCGTGGTGCCGAGCGAAATCGCCGGCGGCCAGAGCTCGACCCGGCACCTGATCAGCCATGGCCACAGGCGTATCGCCACCATTACCGGCGAGCCCTGGATGCAGGCGGCGCAGGACCGGTTGAAGGGCTACCGCCGGGCGCTGGCGACAGCCGACATCCCGTTCGACCCGGCGCTGGTCGTCGAAGGCGATTGGTCGGCGAGCGCCGGCTATGCCGCGACCGTCAAGCTCTTGGCGCTGAAGGACCGGCCGACCGCCATCTTCTGCCAGAACGACCGCACCGCGATCGGCTGCTATGAGGCGCTGAAGGAGGCCGGCCTGCACATCCCCCAGGATATTTCGGTGGTCGGCTATGACGACGAGGAGATCGCGCGGCATCTGTTCCCGCCGCTCACGACGTCGATCCTGCCGCATATGGCGATGGGGCAGTGGGCGATCGAGCAGCTTGAAGTCCCCGCTCCTCCCGGTCGTGGCCGCTATCCCATCACGAAGCTCGAATGCCCGCTGGTGGAGCGGGAGTCGGTGGGCACGGTGGCGGGCTGAGGCGAGAGCGCCCGTGATCGACAATGGCACAGGCTTGACATCAGACCCGGCATATACCCGATTGATTTCATGAGATTGCAAAGCTGCTATAATTTTCAGGACTTCCGCCGGCTGGCAAAACAGCGCCTGCCAAGCCCGATCTTCAATTATATCGATGGCGGCGCGGACGACGAGACGACGCTGCGGCGCAACACGGCGGCGTTCGAGGCTTGCGATCTCGTCCCCAACGTCCTTGCCGGCGTCGGACAGGTCGATCTGTCGGTCACCGTCATGGGCCAGAAGCTGGCGATGCCGGTCTATTGCTCGCCGACGGCTCTCCAGCGGCTGTTTCACCATAGCGGCGAGCGCGCCGTCGCCGCGGCAGCGGAGAAGTTCGGCACGATGTTCGGCGTCTCGTCGCTTGGCACGGTCAGCCTGGAGGAAGTCCGCAAGCACAGGACGCCGCAGGTCTATCAGTTCTATTTCCACAGGGATCGCGGCCTGAACCGCGCCATGATGGAGCGCGCCAAGGCGTCCGGCGTCGAGGTGATGATGCTGACGGTCGACAGCGTCACCGGCGGAAACCGCGAGCGTGACCTGCGGACCGGCTTTTCCATCCCCTTTCGGCTTACGCTCGGCGGCATGATGCAGTTCGCGATCAAGCCGAGATGGGCCATCGACTATTTGACGCACGAAAAGTTCAGCCTGCCGCAGCTGGACGGGCATATCGATCTCTGCGGCGGAGCGCTTTCCATCAGCCGCTATTTCACGGAGATCCTTGATCCATCGCTGGATTGGGAGGACGTCGAAGACATGGTCCGCTTCTGGAACGGGGAGTTTTGCCTGAAGGGGATCATGAGCGTCGCCGATGCCAGAAAGGCCGTCGACATCGGCTGCACCGGCATCGTCCTGTCAAATCATGGAGGCAGGCAGCTGGACGGCTCGCGCAGCCCCTTCGACCAGCTGTCGGAGATCGTCGACGTGGTGGGCGACAAGATCGACGTGATCATCGACAGCGGCGTCCAGCGCGGCACCCATGTGCTGAAAGCCCTGTCGTTGGGCGCCAAGGCCGTCGGCGTCGGGCGCTACTACCTCTTCCCGCTGGCCGCCGCCGGACAGGCAGGCGTCGAACGGGCGCTCGGCCTGATGCGAACCGAGATCGAACGCGACATGCGGCTGATGGGATGCAGGTCGGTGGCAGAGCTTTCCAGGGGGAATGTGCGGTTTAGGTGAGGGGGCCGGGAAGGGGCGCACGGCATAAACTTTTCGAAGTGCGAACACTATACCGACCGGCCGCCGCTCCTGCCGTCCGTGTCGAAGACGGCCTCGCCGGAAACAGCATCCGTAAATCCGCCCTCAAGCTGCCGCTGCGTGTAACGGGCTGTTAACGCCGTTCGCGGCTGACAGTATGTTGGCTGCAGTTCGAAGGTGTAGCCTGCGTCCCGCTGCCAGTTGCGGAGGCGGAAATGAATTTGCTTCGGATTGCGCTCTTGTGCACGGCCATGATCGGCCTTGCAATGCCGGCCGTTCGCGCTGAGGATCGGCCTGTGCCGCCGAACAACGAAGCCGCCACAGCGCAACCGCCCGTTCATTGTGAAGGCCAAAACTGTCTCCCGCCGGCGAACGATCCTGTGCAGGAATGCACCGGCCAAGATTGCACGCCAGTTCCGCCGACTGAACCAGGTCCGGAGGTTAAGCAGGCCGACTGAGCAGCTTCAGCCGACACCGCTCTTTTGGCAGGGACGGCGCTCACTCCTCGCGACCTTCCGACCACAGGCGAGAGAGCGGGATGCGTTCAAATTGAACCATGCATCCCGCTCTATCTATTTGTTTTAGCCGCATTTCTGCGACGCCAAGTGATTCCACTTGGCTGCAAAATGCTCTAGATTCTGTTACCTATGTTCCCGGGCATGAGTTTAATGGCGATGATGAGAACTATGTCTACTCTATTGCCCTCTAGAGCCCTCCCAAATGGGGCGTGAGCCAATCGCGCGGGTTTAGATTCTCTCGCTTCATTCCCGATGGCGTAGCGCGTCGACAATGACCTTGAACGCGGGAAGATTCTGACGGCGGCTCGGATAATAGAGGAAATAGCCATCGAAGAAGGGCGACCAGTCGTCGAGGACCTGCACCAGCAATCCTGAGGCGATGTGCCGCTCCACGATGTTCTCGGGAACATAGGCGATGCCATAGCCACTCACTGCGGCGTCGATCATGGCGTAGGTGTTGTTGAAGGTAAGTTGACCGTCCACACGGACACGCAGCGCCTGTCCATCCTTCTCGAACTCCCATGCGTACAGACCGCCGGCGGTTTCGTGGCGCATGTTGATGCAGATGTACCGGACCAGATCCTGCGGATGCACAGGCACACCGTGCGCCGCGAAGTATCGCGGCGAAGCCACGGCGACCAAGCGCCAGTCCGGGCCGATGCGGACCGCGATCATGTCTTTCTCGACGCTCTCTCCAAGCCGGACACCGGCGTCAAAGCCTTCCTCGACGATGTTTCGGAAGGTGCTGTCTAGGATCAGTTCGACGCCGATGTCGGGATAGGCGCTGAGGACCGGCTTAAGCTTCGGCCAGACCACGCTTTCGAGCGCGTGGTCGGACAGGGTCAACCTGATCGAGCCTGACGGCTTTTCGCGGAACGCCATCAGCGCTGCGATCTCGTCTTCGATTTCACCAATGCGCGGAGCGATCGTCTGTAGCAGCCTTTCGCCTGCAACGGTCGTCGCCACATTACGCGTCGTGCGGGTCAGAAGGCGTATGCCCATGCGTGCTTCGAGCTGCTTGATCGTGTGACTGAGCGTCGATTGCGCGACGCCGAGTTTTGCCGCTGCCTTGGTGAAGCTGCGCTCCTCGGCGACGGCCTGAAACCACGTCAGTTGATTGAGATCGGTTCTGGCCATGAGCTTCCTTCGTTTGCCATCTCGCAACAGATTATTCGATGTAGTCGATTAGTTCATGCCAATTTCGACGGGTAATCGTTTTATGTCAAAACCATTAGGTTTGCACTGCAACAACGCATTACCGCGATGTCGGTGATTTGGATGACATGGATGTCGCAAAATGCGGACGATGCGCCCGAGGCCGCCGGCAGCCTGATGGTCGTGGCGATCCAGCTTCGATCCTTCTGGGCGCGATAGTCGGAGGGGTGCTGCTGGATGGCCTGACGATCTCCGCGACCTTTATCGGCAGCTTGGTTCTGGCCGGCTTTGCAATCGCGCTGATCGGCACCGGCCGGCGTCTGATGACGGAGAGAGGACTGGCCAAGGCGGCGAGTGGCTCAATTCAACCCAAACCTACAGGAGATCGGAAATGCCTATGAATACCCCTGATACGAAAACATCAGAGCGTGAAATCCACCGGCGCGAGCTTTTGAAGCTGACCGGTGCCGGCGCAGCAGCTTTCAGTGCGGCGTCACTCTTCAACATTCACTTCGCAAAGGCTCAAGACATGTCGAACGGTGCAAACAATTTCTACACGAGCGATCAGGTGACGCTCGAAAAGGTCGCCTTCAAAAGCCAATACCAGATGAATGTCGCGGGGAATCTGCTCGTTCCCAAGAACCTTGACCGCAATGCACGTCATCCGGCCATCGTCGTCGGCCATCCAATGGGCGCGGTGAAAGAGCAAAGCGCGACCCTCTATGCCACCAAGATGGCCGAGCAGGGCTTCATCGCCATGGCGATCGATCTGCCATTCTGGGGCGAGAGCGAGGGCGAAGCCCGACAGATCGTTTCACCGGATGTCTATGCCGAGGCGTTCAGCGCGGCGGTGGACTTCCTCGGGACACGCGCGTTCGTCGACCGCAACCGTATTGGCGCGATTGGTGTCTGCGGCAGCGGCAGCTTCGTCATCAGCGCCGCCAAGATCGACCCACGCATGCGCGCCATCGCCACGGTAAGCATGTATGACATGGGCGCGGCGAACCGAAACGCACTCAATCACTCGCTAAGCGTCGAGCAACGGAAGCAGATCATCGCGGCGGCCGCCGAGCAGCGCTACTCCGAATTCGAAGGCGGCCAGATCCAGTATACGGGCGGAACCGATCTCGAACTGACCGCGTCGACGCATCCCATCCAGCGTGAGTTCTACGATTTCTATCGGACACCCCGCGGAGAGTTTACCCCGGCGGGTGTCTCCGACCAGATAACGACCAAGCCGACGCTGACCAGCAACGTCAAGTTCATGAACTTCTACCCGTTCAACGACATCGAGACGATCTCGCCGCGCCCGATGCTGTTCATCAGCGGCGATCAGGCGCATTCGAAGGAATTCAGCGAGGAAGCCTACAGACTGGCAGCCGAGCCGAAGGAAATGGTTTGGGTCCAGGGCGCCGGTCACGTCGATCTCTACGACCGTGTGGACCTGATTCCGTTCGACAGGCTTACCAGCTTCTTCGGTCAGCATCTGGCTGCATAACAGGGCCGTAGCATCGAAGGGTGCGGCCGTGTGCCGGAACAATGGGCATGGCCGCACCGATTGGGAGACCTTAAATGACACGCGACGCATGGCTTTCAAGCCGCACCTTGCTGGCAAGCGCTGCCGGCTTCGCGCTTCCCTCGTCGGTGCGCTCTCAGACCTCCACAACCCAGGGTACGAAAGGAGCCCCGATGTGCCTGAGATTTGTTTTTGCAGATCAGGATTTCACGGCGACGCTGGAGAACAATCCTTCCGCGCACGATCTGGTCTCGATGCTGCCGCTGGACCTGACGATCGACGACTATTCGTCCAACGAGAAGATCGCCTATCTGCCGCGCAAGCTCACCGAGGAAGGCAGCGGTCGCTTCGGGAACGAGGCAGCTGGCGATCTTTGCTACTACGCCCCCTTGGGCAATCTTGCGATGTTTCATGGTCCCTATCGCTGGTCGCGCGGCCTGATCCGGCTTGGGCGACTAGACCAGGGACCGGCGCCGCTTCTGATGCGCGGAGAACATCCGCTGCGCGTCGAAATGCTGTCCTGAACCTGGAAGGCCGCTGCGCATCAGGACAATGCCGCAGGTGTAGGAAAAACCCGCATCATTCATCGTGAACAGCAAGAAAGCTGAAACGCAGAAGGAGACGAATATCAAGAAGATTCTCGCTGCCGCTGCAATCAGCACGGCCGGCCTAACGCCGGCCGAGGCCGAGACCATCGAAATCCGCACGAACGGCAGCACGCCGGCCGTGATCGGAACGGCGGACAACTTCACCGGGCAGGCGGTCATCAGCCCGCTCTATCCGCCTACCGACATTACGCGGGCGAGCACCGGACTGGTGAACTTCGCGCCCCGGGGCGCGGACGGTCTGGCACACCCATCCGGCAGGCCAGATGCTTATCATCACGAGCGGTCAAGGCTGGGTGCAGGAAGAGGGCAAGGAGCGGCGCGGCATCAATCCTGGCGATGTGGTCTGGATTCCGGCCGGCGTGAAGCACTGGCATGGAGCGACCGCGATCAGCCCCATGGCGCATATCGCCTTGAGCTACATGGACGACGGCAAGAACGTCGACTGGCACGAACCTGTTTCCGACGAGCAATACCGCTGACGGGATAACTGAACGAAAGGCTTCATCATGAAAACCTCCACCGTTCTGGCTCTCGCTCTTTCCATGGGAGCCGTCGACACCGCCGCGCAAACCGGATCGCAGACCGGCAGCCTGTCCCGCGAAGACGTGCGAACCGTTTCGCCCGCGCTTGAGCGCTACGCCGATGAGAAGCTTGCAAATGGCCTCTGGAAGAGGCCGGGCCTGTCGCTGCGGGATCGCAGCATCGTCACCGTCGCTGCCGTGATCACGCGCGACCAGGGCATTCTCCTGCCGGAGCAGGTGAATCTCGCACTCGACAATAGGGTGAAGCCGGCCGAAATCTCAGAGATTATCACGCATCTCGCCTTCTATGCCGGCTGGGGCGGTGCGCTTGCCGCGACGGGCATCACGAAGGAGGTGTTCGCGGCGCGCGGTGTCGGACCCGACCAGCTCCCCAAGGCCATGGTTGATTTCCTGCCGCTGGACGAAAAAGCCGAGGCCGATCGCGCCGCCCGCGTCGCGCAAGGCACGGGACCGGCATCGCCGGGTCTGGTGAGGGATACGACCGACGTATTGTTTCGCGACCTGTGGCTGCGGCCCGATCTCGCCCCGCGCGATCGCAGTCTGGTGACGGTCAGCGCCCTGATCTCGGCCGGCCAGGTCGAGCAGATTCCCTACCATCTCAACCGGGCGATGGATAACGGACTGATGCGCATGGAAGCCTCCGAAGCCATCAGCCATCTCGCGTACTACGCCGGATGGCCGAACGCTTTCTCGGCGGCCGCTGTTGCGCGCTCCGTGTTCGAGAAACGGTCCGCCAACTGAACGCTGCTGGTCGCAATGACTCCTTTGCCCTCATCGTCCAGACCGCCGCCCTCGGCCGCCGTGACGTTGCTGCCGATCATGGCGGCCGTGTTGGCCGGCTTTCTCGTCATCGGCGCGGCCCTGCCGGTGCTGCCGCTGCATGTGAATCAGGATCTCGGCTTCGGAACTTTCGTCGTCGGCCTGGTTGCGGGCTCGCAATTTGCCGCGTCTCTGGTCACGCGCATATGGTCCGGCACCTATTCGGATGCGAATGGCGGCAAACGCAGCGTCGTGCTCGGCCTGATCGCCGCCGCCGGTGCTGGATTGCTGTATCTCCTGTCCTTGACCTTCGTGAGTTCGCCAACCCTCTCGGTTGCGATTCTTCTGGTGGGACGTGCGGTGCTCGGTGGAGCCGAAAGCTTCATCATCACCGGGGGCGTGAGCTGGGGATTGGCAATGGTCGATTCCGGCCATGCGGGGAAGGTCATCGCCTGGGTCGGCACGGCCATGTTCGCGGCGCTCGCCTTCGGCGGTCCGCTCGGCACGATGCTCTTTGTACCGTACGGCTTTGCGGCGATCGGTCTTATCACGACCTTGGCACCACTCCCGCTCTTTGCGCGGGCGTAGTCTGATGGGAATCGGGCTATATCGTGCGATCGGTGGGTATTTGGCGCGCCCGAAGAGATTCGAACTCCTGACCCCCAGATTCGTAGTCTGGTGCTCTATCCAGCTGAGCTACGGGCGCGCAACAGGCCATGCTTTGCATAGCCCCCGCGATCCGATCCTGGCGACCGGCCGCGATGTGACGTGTTCCCTAGCGACTGAATTTGCGAAAAGCAAGCCGATCCTGGCCAAAAGTTTTTCAGTCATGCTTTGCCGTCATGCGCCGGCCGGCGAAGGCAAGATCGCGTCACGCGGCGGCCGAGCCCGATAGCCCGTAGTCTCGGACCAACCATTTGCGAATTGAAACGATCCGTAACGAAACGGTTCGTTACGCCGGCCGGCGCAGGCCGTTGCGGGCCTGGTCGAGCCGGACCGGCTGGTCGGGAATGGTGACGGCGAATGTGGTGCGGCCGCCGATGCTTTCGACCAGCTCCACCGTGCCGCCATGGGCGCGGATCAATTCGTGGGCGATCGCCAGGCCAAGGCCGGTGCCGCCGCTGCGGGCGGAGCCGCGAAATGCCGCGAACAGGTTTTCTCGCGCCTTCGGCGGCAGGCCGGGGCCGGTGTCGGTGACGACGATGCGGCTGACGCTGCCGATGCGCTCGGCCGATATGGTCAGGCGGCGCACCACCGCGCTCTCGGTGTCCGCCGCCATCGCCTGCACGGCGTTGCGGCTAAGATTGGTGAGCACGCGGAACAGCTGGTCGGAATCGGCGTCGACCTCGAGCACCGGGTCGACGGCGTTGACGAATTCGATACCGCATTCGATGTCGAGCAGGCCCTGGACGTCTTCGACCAGCTGGCGCAGCCGCAGCCTGCGGCGCGACGGCGGCGGCTCCTGGGTGCGGCCATAGGCCAGCACGCCCTCCGAATAGGACACCGCACGGTCGAGCGCGCGCAGCAGTTTTGGCGCGAAGGCCTGCACGGTCGGGTCCTTGACCTGGCGCAGGCGGTCCGACATCAGCTGCGCCGAGGCGAGGATGTTGCGCATGTCGTGGTTGATCTTCGACACGGCCAGGCCGAGATCGGCCAGGTGCTTCTGCTCGGTCAGCATCTTTTGCAGCCGCTCCTGCATCTGCGACAGCTCGCGTTCGGCGACGCCGATCTCGTCGCCCCGCGCGGCGGGGTGAATGATGCGACCGGGATCGTCGGGCGCCTCGGAAAAGGACAGCATCGAGCGTGTCATCGTCCTGATCGGGCCGATCATGATCAGGTCTATCGCGGCGTAGACCAGCATGGCGGTGAACAGCGAGATCAGCAACGAGACGAAGGCGACGTTGCGCGAATAGATCAGCATGGCATTGCGCAGGCGGTGGTCGGGCATGATCAGCTCGAATTCCTTGTCGCTGTCGCCGACCGGGCCGAAAACGCGCAGCATGCGCTTGCCGCCGAAAAACAGCGTGTCCAGCGCGCCGGTCATGCCCTTGATCATGCCGACATTGGCGATATCGATATGCTCGTCGACCTGCGGCGGCATTTCGGCCACGACCAGAAGCCGCGAGACGCCGCCGTCGCGCACGGCGATCGCCTTGGCGCCGATCGCCATCAGCACGTCGTTCTGGGCGGCACGCGACAGCGAGGCAGGTTCGCCCTGCACCAGGACGATTGAAACCGCGGCGGCCGTGCTCAGCCTCTCCTTCAGCCAGCTCAGCCTGTAGCTGGCAATCCAGGGCACGAAGATGAGGATTTCGGCCAAGAGCACGAAGACGATGGTGAGCAGCAGCAGCTTGGTCGACAGGCCGCGCGCCAGCGGCACCCTGCGGGTCGCCGCCTTCGCCTGGGCGATGCTTTCCTCGGTTGCTGGGACTTCACTCATGCTCGTCGTCACGGCTGCCTGTCATCACGGCTGCTTGTCTTAAGGACTGCTCGTCTTCACGATCGCTTGATCGGGTGAGATTAGGCGATTGCGGCTTTTTTGCCAAATTCATCCTTGGTCGAAGCCGGACAAAGGGCCGCAAGGCTTCCCTGCCGGGTCCGACAATGCCGGCCCGACGCTGGATTGACTTCCAAAACCCTTCTTTCTATAAGCCCGCTCACGCTCGGGCCATTCGTCCCGGCGCGGTTTCGATCGCGCCAAAACCGGCCCGGCAAAGCTCCTGTTACAAAGTGACAGAATCAAGAAGGGCCGCACCCCGCGGTATTTAAACAAATGAAGCGTACTTACCAGCCGTCCAAACTCGTCCGCAAACGCAGGCACGGTTTCCGTGCCCGCATGGCCACCAAAGGTGGCCGCGGCGTCGTCGCAGCCCGCCGCAACCGCGGCCGCAAGCGTCTCAGCGCCTGAGCACCAAGCGAGAGACAAGATCGTTGCCCGCAACCGGCAAGCCAACGGGTCACCATCCCAAGCGGCTTCTGAAGCGCGCGGAATTCCTGGCTGTCCGCCGTGGTGAAAAGCGCCGCGGGCGGCTTTTCCTCGTCGAGGTCCTGGGCCGCGACGACAGCGAGGCGCCGCGCGTCGGCTATACCGTCACCAGGAAGGTCGGCAACGCCGTCGTTCGCAACCGCATCCGGCGGCGGCTGAGAGAGGCCGTGCGCACGCATGCCGCGGATGACATGGCGCCGGGCAATGATTATGTCATCGTCGGGCGCGAAGACGTGCTTACCACTCCTTTCGGCCAGCTGAAGGCCGAACTCTCCCGCAGATTGCGTGGAACACGATAGGCCAAGGGCTTCGATGGAAAACAACCGCAACTTCTTCATCACCATCGCACTGTCGGTGCTGATCCTGGCGCTTTGGCAATATTTCTATGTGATGCCGCGCAGCGAGATGCAGCGCGAGGCCGCCCGCATCGAAGAGCAGCGCGTGGCGGAGCAGAAGAAGGCCGCCCAAGGCACCAGCCCGGGAGCCAGCGAAACACCGGTGCAGCCCGGCGCCATTCCGAGCGCGCCTGGCGGCGACGCGGTGACGCCGGCCGGCCGCGACCAGGCGATTGCCTCGACCAGCCGCGTCAAGATCGACACGCCGAGCCTCGAAGGCTCGATCAACCTCACCGGTGCGCGCCTCGATGACCTCCGGCTCAAGCATTACAGGGAGACGGTCGACAAGACCTCGCCCGAGATCGCCCTGCTCAACCCGGCGTCCCTGCCGAACGGCTATTTCGCCGAGATCGGCTTTTCTGGCGCGCCGGATGTGGGCACGCTGCCCGGCCCAGACACCGTCTGGCAGACCGATGGCAATGCGGCGCTGACACCGGCGACGCCGGTCACGCTGACCTTCACCAATGACAAGGGCCTGACCTTCAAGCGCACCTTCTCGGTTGACAGCCAATATATGTTCACCGTGTCCGACACGGTCCAGAACGACGGCTCGGCACCCGCGACGTTGTCGAACTATGGCCGCGTCACCCGTTTCGACAAGCCGGCTATCGCCAGCACCTATGTGCTGCACGAGGGCCTGATCGGCGTCACCGGCAGCGAAGGCCTGCAAGAGTACAAATACTCCAAGGTCGAATCGGAGAGAGAATTCAAGCCAGGCAAGTCGACCGACGGCTGGCTCGGCATCACCGATAAATACTGGGCGGTGACCCTGGTGCCGCCAGGCGGCCGCGAATTTCAGCCCAAATTCTCTTATTTCGAGTTCAAAAGCGGGCCTCACCCGCATAGCTACCAGTCCGATTTCCTGTCCGATCCGGTCACGATCGCTCCCGGGCAGTCAACGACCGTGGAGTCGGAGATATTCGCCGGCGCCAAGGAAGTTTCGACGATCAACGCCTACGAAAAGGACCGTCATATTCGCCAGTTCGACCTGCTGATCGACTGGGGCTGGTTCTATTTCATCACCAAGCCGATGTTCTGGCTGATCGACACGCTTTACAAATTCTTCGGCAATTTCGGCCTGGCGATCCTCGCCACCACCGTCATCGTCAAGGCGCTGTTCTTCCCACTCGCCAACAAATCCTATGCGTCGATGGCGAACATGAAGAAGGTGCAGCCCAAGATGCTCGAGATCCGCGAGAAATACGCGGACGACAAGATGAAGCAGCAGCAGGCGATGATGGAGCTCTACAAGACCGAGAAGATCAATCCGCTCGCCGGCTGCTGGCCGGTGGCGTTGCAGATCCCGGTGTTCTTCTCGCTCTACAAGGTGCTCTACATCACGATCGAGATGCGGCACGCGCCGTTCTTCGGCTGGATCCAGGATCTGGCGGCGCCGGACCCGACATCGATCTTCAACCTGTTCGGGCTGATCCCCGTTACCTTGCCGCACATGCTGATGATCGGCGTCTGGCCGCTGATCATGGGCGTGACGATGTTCCTGCAGATGCGCATGAACCCGGCGCCGCCGGACCCGACGCAGGCTGCGATCTTTACCTGGATGCCCGTGATCTTCACCTTCATGATGGCGGGTTTTCCGGCCGGCCTGGTCATCTACTGGGCCTGGAACAACACGCTGTCGATCCTGCAGCAGGGCGTGATCATGAAGCGGCAAGGCGCCAAGATCGAATTGTGGGACAATCTGGTCGCGCTGTTCCGCAAGAAACCGTCGCCGGCGGAATAGCCGGCGCTCCGATGATGCGAAACCAGAAAGCCCCGGTTCGTCCGGGGCTTTTTGCACAAGCTGCCGGCCTGGATTAAGCGATTGGTACTGCCGGACGGATCGCGCTATTTTGACCTGGCTGGCAGTTGCCCGACGGAGCTCGATATGACCGGACCCAATCCATCGATCAAGCATCCGATCCCGTTGCACACGCGCGTCGGCTTTCTGAAGCCGCTGGTGACGGCGCCGAATATCGAGATCGGCGACTTCACCTATTATGACGATCCGGACGGACCCGACAAATTCGCCGAAAAATGCGTGCTGCATCATTATCCGTTCATCGGCGACAGGCTGGTCATCGGCAAGTTCTGCGCCATTGCCGAAGGCGCGCGCTTCATCATGAACGGCGCCAATCACGCCATGTCCGGGTTTTCGACCTATCCGTTCAACATCTTTGGCCACGGCTGGGAGGAAGGCTTCGACCCGGCGACATGGTCGAAGGAGGTGCGCGGCGACACAATCGTCGGCAACGACGTCTGGATCGGCATGGAAGCGGTGATGCTGCCGGGCGTGAAGATCGGCGACGGCGCCATCGTCGCGGCAAAGTCGGTGGTGACGCACGATGTGCCGGCCTATGCGATCGTCGCCGGCAATCCGGCCAAGGTGGTGAAGATGCGCTTCGATGAAAGGACCATCCGGCGGCTGCTGGCGCTGGCGTGGTGGCACTGGCCGGTGGAAAAGATCAGCCGCAATCTCGATGCCATTCGTGGCAGCAATATTTTTCTTCTGGAGGCAGCGGTTTGAACGCGTTGAACAAGACCACGATCGGCATCGAATTGTTCACGCGAGCCTGGATCTTCATCCGCGGCGTGCCGGCGATGAAATTCCTGCCGCCGGAGGGACCGCCCGAGATCGCCTTTGCCGGCCGCTCCAATGTCGGCAAATCGTCGCTGATCAACGCGCTGGTCAACCAGAAGGGGCTGGCGCGCACCTCCAACACGCCGGGCCGGACGCAAGAGCTCAACTATTTCGTGCCGGGCGGATTTTCAGGAGAAGGCGCCGACCTGCCGCCGATGGCGCTGGTCGACATGCCGGGCTATGGCTACGCCACGGCGCCCAAGGAAAAGGTCGACGAGTGGACGAAGCTCGTGTTCGACTATCTCAAGGGCCGGGTGACGCTGAAGCGCGTCTACGTGCTGATCGATGCCCGCCATGGCATCAAGGCCAAGGACGACGAGGTGCTGTCGCTGCTCGACAAGGCGGCAGTGTCGTATCAGATCGTGCTGACCAAGACCGACAAGATCAAGGCGGCGGGGGTACCGCAGCTGATCGAGGAAACGCTCCAGACGATCAAGAAACGCCCGGCGGCATTTCCCTTCGTGCTCGCCACGTCGTCGGAAAAGAGCGAGGGCCTCGAGGAATTGCGTGCGGCGATCGTGCTCGCCGCCAATGGCGGATAGGCCACCGACCTTGGCAGCCTGTTAGGCGAGGCTGGAGGCCCGTTCCTGCTCTGCAAGCTGTTCGGTGCCGTAGGCCTTCAGGAACACGTCGACGCCCGACCTGACGATATGTTCGATCTCGGCCGCACTTGGCGCCTTGGTGCGATAGGCGAATATGCACTGGCGGAAAAGACCGGCCAGGCACAGCTCGGTGAACTGATAGGCGGCAAGCTCGACGTCGTCGATCTTCAGCAGGCCGCGTTCGATAGCCATGTTGAGGAAAACGACGACCCTGTCATGGCCGCGCTTCGGCCCGCGTTCGTAAAATCGCGCGCCAAGCTCCGGAATGCGTTCCGACGCGCCGATCACCGTACGCTGCGCCAGGATGACCCTCGCCGAAGTGATCTTCATGGACAGCACGATGCCGAACTTCACCAGCGTCTGGCGAAGGTCGCCGATCTGGTCGAGCACCTCGTACATGTTCTTGAAGATCGTGCCGCGCTCTTCCTCGATCAGCGCTTCGAACAGCTCTTCCTTATTGGCGAAGTAGACGTAGATGGTGCCCTTGGACACGCCGGCCTCACGGGTGATGTCGTTCATCGACGCGGCTTCGAAGCCCTTGTCGATGAAGACACGGCGCGCACCGTCGATGATCTGGCTGCGCTTGACCGGGTCTTGCCCCGCGGCCGGGCGGCCTCGCGGCAGACTGTCCAGCAGATCGCACTGGTCCTTGCCAGCGCTGGGCAATGGGCCTGAATCAGGCAAAGGAGCGGCCTTGGGGGCTTCGGCCATAATGTCACACCTCGTAAAATAATTCGAACCATCCGGTTCGATTGCTCTTGATATGGTCCTCTTTAAGCGCTAAGTCAACGTCTAGATCGAACCGAACGGTTCAGTCTGATGAAGTTCAGCGTCAGTTAATTTAGAGAGATATCATGTCCTCGAACGCGCCCACCAGTGCCGAAGTCCGCCCTTTCCCCAACGCCAAGGTCCAGCCTGCGATCGAAGCGCCGGAAGCCCCTCTCAAGCCCGCCGACGTCACCCCGCTGGCTCCCGCCAAGAAGAAGCGCTCGATGCGCTCCATGTTGTTGCCCATCATCGGCCTGGCCCTGCTGGGCGCCGGCGCCTGGTATGGCTATGATTACTGGACGGACGGGCGCTTCATGATTGCGACCGACGACGCCTATGTCCAGGCCGACACGGCGTTCATCTCGCCAAAAATCTCGGGCTATGTCGATCAGGTCAAAGTGACCGAGAACCAGCAGGTGAAGGCCGGCGACCCGCTGCTGATCGTCGATGACGGTGACTACAAGATAGCCGTTGCCCAGGCCGAGGCGCAGATCGCCACGTTGAGCAAGACGCTCGACCGCATCGATGCCCAGACCGAGGCGGCGCGCGCCTCGCTCAAGCAGGCGCAGGCGCAGAAGACCGCCGACCAGGCCGCTGCCGATAATGCCAAGCGAGCTCAGGTTCGTGCCGCCCAGTTGCTCAAGACTCGCGTCGGTACCCAGGCCCAGTTGGACGATGCCCAGACGGCGGTCGAGCAAGCCAATGCCGCGCTTGCCGGCGCCGACGCACAGATCGCGGCGGCTCAAGCCAATATCGGCGTGCTCCAGGCGCAGCGCGCGGAATCGGCCAGCACGCTGGCCTCGCTGCAGCTTGCCCACGACAAGGCGGTGCGGGATCTGTCCTTCACCGTGTTGCGCGCACCCTATGACGGCGTGGTCGGCAACCGCTCGGTCGAGCAGGGCGACCTGATCAGCCCCGGACAGAAGCTCGCCGTCATCGTGCCAATGGACAAGCTCTACATCGTCGCCAATTTCAAGGAGACCCAGCTTGCCCGGCTGGTGCCTGGTGAAAAGGTCAGGGTGTCGGTCGACGCTATCGACGGCCAGGACATCGAGGGTACCGTGTCGTCGCTGGCGCCGGCTTCGGGAGCAGTGTTCTCGCTGCTGCCGCCGGAGAACGCCACCGGCAATTTCACCAAGGTGGTGCAGCGCGTTCCGGTTCGCATCGACGTGCCCGCGGATGTGCTGAAGACGGGCAAGCTGCGCGCCGGCCTGAGCGTCGTCGTCGCTGTCGACAGCCGCACCGCGCCTTCGGCATCGAAGTAAAGCGGAACGACCGGGAGCAAAGGTCATGGCGACCGCAACCCTGACTGCAGGATCGACACCGGCGCCAGCCATGCCGGTGCCGGTCGACCACATCTCGACACGCCGCGTCATCGCCTTCCTGGCAATGGTGTTCGGCATGTTCATGGCCATCCTGGACATCCAGATCGTCTCGGCCTCGCTGGCCGAGATCCAGGCGGGCCTGAGCGCCAGCTCGGACGAGATTCCGTGGGTGCAGACGGCCTATCTGATTGCCGAGGTGGTGATGATCCCGCTGTCGGGCTTCCTCAGCCGGATGCTGTCGACGCGCGTGCTGTTCACGATCTCGGCGGCAGGCTTCACCGCGGCCAGCGCGCTGGCGGCGACCGCAACCAATATCGACCAGATGATCGTCTACCGGGCCGTGCAGGGCTTCATCGGCGGCGGCATGATCCCGAGCGTCTTTGCAGCCGCCTTCACCATCTTCCCGCCGTCGCGCCGTGCCGTCGTCTCGCCGATGATCGGCCTGGTAGCGACCTTGGCGCCGACCATCGGCCCGACCGTCGGCGGCTATATCAGCCATGCGATGTCCTGGCACTGGCTGTTCCTGGTCAATGTCGTGCCCGGCATTCTGGTGACGACGGCCGCCTGGTCGCTGATCGACTTCGACAAACCCAATCTCAAGCTGTTCAGCAAGTTCGACTGGTGGGGGCTCGCCGGCATGGCCGCCTTCCTGGGCTGCATGGAATATGTGCTGGAAGAAGGTCCCAACAACGACTGGTTGCAGGATCAGGCGGTGCTCGTTTGCGCCATCATCATGACCTTCGGCGCGGTGCTGTTCTTCTGGCGCGTGTTCACCGCCGAGGAGCCGATTGTCGATCTGAGGGCCTTCAGCAATATCAATTTTGCCTTCGGCTCGCTGTTCTCCTTCGTCGTCGGCATCGGCCTCTACGGTCTGACCTATCTTTATCCGGTGTTCCTGGGGCGCATCCGCGGCTACGATTCGATGATGATCGGCGAGGCGCTGTTCGTCAGCGGCCTGGCCATGTTCTTCACCGCGCCGATCTCCGGCATCCTGTCGAACAAGATGGACCCGCGCATCATGATGATGATCGGCTTCTTCGGCTTCGCCACCGGGACCTGGTGGATGACGCATCTCACCGCCGACTGGGATTTCTATGAACTGCTGATCCCGCAGATCCTGCGCGGCTGCTCGATGATGCTTTGCATGGTGCCGATCAACAACATTGCGCTCGGAACCTTGCCGCCGGAGCGCCTGAAGAATGCGTCTGGCCTGTTCAACCTGACCCGCAATCTCGGCGGTGCCGTCGGCCTGGCCGTCATCAACACTGTGCTGATCGACCGCAATGCCTTCCACTACGCCAGGCTCTCCGAGCACGTGCAATGGGGAAGTGCCGCTGCGCAGCAGAAGCTGCAGAACATGACGGTCAACTTCGAGCAGACCGCTGGGCTCGACGCCTCCAAGGCGGCCATCTCCAAACTGTCAGGCATGGTCCAGCAGCAGGCATCGCTGCTGTCGTTCATGGACGTATTCTTCATGCTGACGGTTTTGTTCGCGACGCTTGGGCTCTTCACCCTGGTGATCCGCAAGCCAGCCGCTCAGGGCGGCGGTGGCGGAGGCCATTGAGGCGCGCCGGATCCCCCGCCTGGCGCCCTCGCGCATGACCCCGAAAAGCGATTTTCGGGGTCATGCGCAAATCAACCATTATGAAGTCTTGGAGCGGCGGACACTCCACCGCTCCAACTTTTTGTTTGAGCATCGGATTTTCCCAAAACCGCTTCGCACTTTTGGGTCCGATGCTCTAGCGCGCTCCGACAAAGTCAGGGTCGCAGCCGTCCTCACGCCGTCGCCGGCTTGAAGGTCAAGGCGACGCCGTTGATGCAATGCCGCAACCCGGTCGGCGGCGGGCCGTCGTCGAAGACGTGGCCGAGATGGCCACCGCAGCGGCGACAATGGACCTCGGTGCGGGTCATGCCCAACGACCTGTCCACGGTCTTGCCGATGGAATTCGGGATTTCCTGCCAGAAGCTCGGCCAGCCTGTGCCGGAATCGAACTTGGTCTCTGACGAATAGACCGGCAGGCCGCAGCCGGCGCAAGCGAAGATGCCTTTGCGGTGCTCGTTGAGCAGCGGACTGGTGCCGGGATATTCGGTGCCCTCCTTGCGCAGCACATTGAAGGACGCGTCGGACAGGATGGCGCGCCACTCGGCTTCGGTCTTAGTAACCTCGAAAGTCTCGGCCGCGCGTGCATCCTGGGCTCCGCCCATACGCAGCGCGGTGGCGCCTGCGACAACGCCAATGGCTGCCGCACCACTCAAAAGAAGCTCGCGACGGTTCATGGCCATTCCTCCTGTTACTGCTTGTGCCAAATTCGACCGCCACACGGAAATCAAAAGCCGGTGACGATCGCTGTCCTCAAAGCGGGACTCCGCGCCTGTCCACATCTTGCGTGAACGGCGCGGAGCGTGCGCAGGGAGGCCCTTAGCGATATCTTCGCCGGCAGCGTGCGTTTGTTACATCTTCGGCAGGAGAACCTTGTCGACGACGTGGATGACGCCGTTGGACTGCTCGACGTCGGCGATCGTCACGTTCGCGACGTTGCCGTTCTCGTCGGTCACGGTGACCTTGCCGCCGTCGGCCTTGAGCGACAGTTCGCAACCACCGACCGTCTTGACCTTATGGGTGCCGCCGTCATCCTTGACCATCTTGGCGACGTCGGCGGCCATCGCCTTGGCGCCGATGACATGGCAGGTCAGTATCTTGACGAGCTTGTCCTTGTTTTCAGGCTTGAGCAGCGTCTCCACCGTGCCGGCCGGAAGTGCCGCAAAGGCCTCGTTGGTCGGCGCGAATACGGTGAAAGGGCCGGCGCTCTGCAGCGTGTCGACCAGGCCGCCTGCCTTGACGGCAGCGACCAGCGTCGTGTGGTCCTTCGAGTTGACCGCATTTTCGACGATGTTTTTCTGGGCATACATGGCGGCGCCGCCGACCATCGGATTTTGGGCATAGGCAATGGTGGCGAGCGCAGAAATGGCGACCGTGCCGGCAAGCAAAAGGGTGGCGAATTTACGCATGATTTCAATCTCCTCGGGTTATCGTTCCCCTCATTCGGGAACGCAAGGAGATACGCTATAGAAAATTCCGGAGTTTCGTCCTCTCCGCAAAAAAATATTGTGTCGCTGAAATTTGCCCGGCGCGGATCAACAGCTGCCAACACGCTTTGCAGGCGTTTAAATCGTGGGAGATAGATTTCAGGTCTGCTTCCACAGATGAGAAGCGGTCAGATGCTCTTCAGATCGCCCGCTGCGACCACCGGTCCAGTCGGCTGGCCGGTCGGTGAACCGCCGGCAGGCTCGACGCTGACCGCAAGCACGGCGCCTTGCGCCAATTTCTCCTGGACGGCGGGCGGGATGGCCAAATGCGCGGTCGCACCGGCCGGGATGACGCCCATCGACACCGGCGCCTTCTTGCCTTCGATCATCCACAATTCGAAGTCCTTGCCGGCGGCCCGCTCGCCGGAAACGTGGGAAAGACCGACCTCGTGACGGGCGGCATCGTAGACGACGAGATATTTGACGTCGCTGCCTTCGGCCGCCAACGAGGCGACAAGCCGCGTCTGCGGCGGTTCGGTGGGCGGGCCGAAGTAAGGCACGGCGATGTAGATCGCCAGCGCCGCAATGGCGGCGGCGGCAAGACCGCGCCAGAAGCCAAGGCTCGACCAGAGGCCGGCGCGCTGCTCTGCAGCGAACAGCCGGCGGTCCAATGCTTCCTTGACCCTGATCGGAGGCTCTGTCTCCGAATAGGCGGCGGCCATCGGCGAAAGATGCGCCTCCCAGCTATCGACAAGGCGTGCGAAGGCGGCGTCAGCATCGATGCGGCGCGACGCGATCTCGCGTTCATCGGCGGCCAGCACGCCAAGAACGTATTCGGCGGCGAACAGGTCGTCGCCCCCACGTTCCGGTCCATTGTCGTCAGCCAGCGTCATCTTTCTAGGCATTCTCTCAGTTTCAACAAGCTGCGACGCAGCCAGGTCCGCATCGTGTTCAGCGGTACGCCATAGCGCTCCGCCAGTTCAGCATAGCTTTTGCCATCCAGATAGGCGCCCCGGACGGCCGCCGCCCGGTCCTTCTCCAATTCCTCGAGACAGTGGTAGATGCGTCCGGACTCACCGCCCGCCACGGCCATGGCCTCCGGCCCCGGCGCCGGATCGGCCACGTCGAGCGCGGCATCGATATAGGCGGCAGGCTCTCGCCGCGCCCTGATCCGATCGATCGCATGATTGCGCGCAATGGCCACCAGCCAGGAGATCGGGCTCAGATCCGAAACGGCGAAACGGTCCGCCTTCGTCCATATCTTGACGAAGACCTCTTGAAGCGCCTCTTCTGCATCTCCCCGATCCTTCAATACACGAAGGCAGACGCCGAAAAGTTTCGCGCTGGTCTGCCGGTACAGCAGATCGAACGCAGCCCGGTCCTTCATCGAAGTCCGGACAATCAGGTTGCTGATGTCCTGCGGCGTCATCGGCCGCCAAATTAGGCGATTGCAATGTATTTGCAACGACTGAAATGGTCTTGCGCACCGGCAGCGCCAGGCAGTGGGTCAGTTTGAAATTCGGCCTTCAAATGGCCGACCTTGGCTATATCAGTTCCCGCAAATTGAAGGTCGAAGGAAACCCCGACAGGAAGCATGTCAGCACGTCATTTGCCGAGTGCCAGACCTGAGCAGGCGGATGCGCATGCGCCGCTTCACTCGTCTGACCAACGGCTTTTCCAAGAAGGTCGAGGCTCACGCCAACGCGGTTTCGCTCCACTTGATGTACTACAATTTCGTCCGTATCCATGCTTCACTGCGCATTACCCCGCGATAGCCGCTGGTGTGAACGACAAGCTCTTGGAGATCGCAGACATCGTCGCGCTGATCGAAGCTAAGGAAGCTGAAAAGCCAATGGTGCGCGGCTCCTATAAAAAACGTGCGGAGAACCATGAGGACCTTTGCCGAGAGGCTAGTTGGAAAGTCGATTAAGAGCATCGAGAGCGGCGATCCCGGCTACTGCATTAGCGTCATACTTTCTGATGGGGCCGGATTCGCCGTAAATACAGAGGTTACTGCGCGCCTACCGGAAGCGCATGAGAAACTCATCGAGCGGGTTTCCATCACAGAGAGGGAAGTCACCTTACACGTGAGCGGCGACGGTTTTGTGGGCATTTCTATTGATCGAGAGCGCTTCCCAAAAGTGGTTGAGTTTTTCGTCTATAGCGACGACGAAGGGATGGTGGTTGAAAACTAAGGGGTCGGTTTCAAACTGACCCACTACCCAGCGCCTGCGTCGATTGCCAAGGAAATCGGCGCCCGCTAGCTTGCCATGAGCGGGAGGGCGACCATGTCGATCGAGCGGGTTCTGTGGGAGCATGACGCGACCGGCCAGGCCGCACTCGTGCACAAGGGAGAGATCACACCGCAAGATCTCGTCGATGCGGCGATCGCCCGGGCCGAGGCCACCCGGCCGGAGATCAACGCCATCGCCGAACCGCTTTATGAGGCGGCGCGGGCGAGAGCGAAAACCGTCGACCGCAAGCTGCCACTTGCCGGAGTGCCCTTTGCGTTGAAGGACCTCGGCATCGCCATGAAGGGCGTGCCGACGCATGGCGGCAGCCGCATCCCAGCCTTCACCCCCGATTTCAACTCGGTCATGACGGAACGCTATCTGGCCGCCGGCCTGATCCCGATCGCCACCAGCACCGCACCCGAACACGGGTTGAGGCTGGTGACCGAGTCGGTGGCTTACGGCGTCACCCGCAACCCATGGGACACCGCGCACACGACCGGCGGTTCCTCGGGCGGTGCGGCTGCGCTGGTCGCGGCCGGCGTCGTGCCGGTGGCGCATGCCTCGGATGGCGGCGGCTCGATCAGGGTGCCTGCGGCCTGTACCGGGCTGGTCGGGTTGAAAACCTCGCGCGGCCGCGTGCCCTTGACGCCGCTCATCACCGAAAGCTGGTACGGCTTCGTCGTCGACCATGCGTTGGCCCGCTCGGTGCGCGATACGGCCCTGCTGCTCGATCTGACCCACGGGCCCGACCCGCTGTCGCCCTACGCGGCACCGTCGCCGAACGGCAGTTTCGCCGCGGCGGCCGGGCGCGATCCGGGCAAGCTCAAGCTCGCCTTCTACCGAAAATCGCCGCTCGGCCTGCCGATTTCGGAAGAAACCTTGAAAGCTCTGGATGCGGCAATTGCGTTGGCGCGCGAGGGCGGGCACAGCGTCGAGGAGATCGACCTGCCCTATATCGATCGCGATTTCATCGCCGATTTCGCCCGAACCGTCGCCGCGGCGGTGGCCGGCACGATGCGTGGCGAGGCCTTGCGCGTCGGCCGCTCCATCTCAGGCGACATCGAACGCGCCACGCGCGTGATGAGCCGGTTCGGTGAAATCCTCTCGGCCGGCGAAATCTATGCCGGCCTGCAGCGGCTGCACGCAACCTCGCGCCGGCTTCTCACCGAAACCGCGCACTATGATGCAGTGCTGATGCCTGTCATCGCGCACCCGCCGCTCGCCTGCCGCACCATGGACCCGAAAGGCGCCGACGAATTCATCGAGAATGTCCTGGACAGACTGCGCCTCGCCGGCCTGCTGAAGTTCAAGCCGCTATTCGGCCAGCTGATGGACAAGAGCCTCTGGTTCACCCACTGGCCGGCGATCCAGAACGTCAGTGGGCAACCGTCGATCACGCTTCCGGTTTACGTGACCGATGCCGGCCTGCCGCTCGGCGTCCAGGCCGCCGGCCGACCCGGCGACGAGGAGACGCTTTTGTCGTTCGCCGCGCAGATGGAAAAGATCTCCGGATGGCTGGGCCGGCGCGCGCCGCTGCAGGTGCCGGCATAGACCCATGATCCGGAAAGGTGAGAACCGGTTTTCGGACAAGATCATGGTCAAACAAATAGTAGTACCGATTTGATCGATCGTGACAGCAAAGCCGTTTGCCCCCTCGTCCAATTCCCGCTAAGACGCCGCCGTTCATGCCAAGCTGGGAACCACGCCGATGACGGATGTCGCCGCCACCGCCGAAATGCAGGCCGCGCTGCTTTCAAGGGCGCTGCCCTATATGCAGCGCTACGAGAACAAGACGGTCGTGGTGAAGTATGGCGGCCACGCGATGGGCGACATCGCGCTCGGCAAGGCTTTCGCCCGCGACATCGCACTTTTGAAACAATCCGGCGTCAACCCCATCGTCGTGCATGGCGGCGGGCCGCAGATCGGCGCCATGCTCAGTAAGATGGGCATCGAATCCAAATTCGAGGGCGGCTTGCGCGTCACCGACCAGAAGACCGTCGAGATTGTCGAGATGGTGCTGGCCGGGTCGATCAACAAGGAGATCGTCGCGCTGATCAATGCCGAGGGCGAGTGGGCGATCGGCCTGTGCGGCAAGGACGGCAACATGGTGTTTGCCGAAAAGGCGCGCAAGACCATGATCGATCCGGATTCCAACATCGAGCGGGTGCTCGACCTGGGCTTCGTCGGTGAGCCTGTCGAGGTCGACCGCACATTGCTCGACCTTCTGGCACGATCCGAAATGATCCCGGTGCTGGCGCCGGTGGCGCCCGGCCGCGACGGCCACACCTACAACATCAACGCCGACACTTTTGCCGGCGCCATCGCCGGCGCCTGCCAGGCGACGCGCCTGCTGTTCCTCACCGACGTGCCCGGCGTGCTCGACAAGGACAAGAAGCTGATCGACGAGCTGACCGTGGCCGAGGCCACGGCCCTGATCAAGGACGGCACGGTCTCGGGCGGCATGATCCCCAAGGTCGAGACCTGCATCGAGGCAATCGAGCGCGGCGTCGCAGGCGTCGTCATCCTCAACGGCAAGACGCCGCATGCGGTGCTGCTCGAGCTGTTCACCGAACACGGTGCCGGCACGCTGATCGTGCCGTGAAGCCGGGTGTCTGAGGGGTTCAAGCGTTTGGCGAAATAGCGGTCACGGACTTACGCGACAGGCGTTCGACAACCATCGATTCCTCTTCCTCGTCTTGCGGCGCGCCCCAGAATTCGGCGAGCGTCGGGCCATTTTTCAGGCGGCGGTCGCGGACCAGAAAGCCCCAGACTTCGCGGAACCAGACGCGGCGGCCCATTTTGGTGTACCAGCGCATCGAATGCCGTTGCTCCGGATCCTTGTGGAACAGGATACGCGCCAAGGCCTTGGGCCGCGACTGCACGGCCAGCTCGATCAGCTTGACGGCCAAGAACAACATCCACGGTTTGAGGCGGGTCATCTGCAGCACCTGGTGCTTGTAGTCCCACAGACGGGCATCCAGCTGGATCACCTTGCGGTCCCTGGCAATCCTGAAGAATGGCGTCCAGCGATGCGGCGTCACATAGAGCGCCTGGATCTGGTCGGGATCATAAGCGATCAGCTGGCGGAAGCCGCGCCAGAGGTCGCGAAAGCTTTCGTCCTCGAAACCGGCCACCCACGTTGCCATCGACAGAATGCCGTTGAGGCGCAGCAGCCGTATCGCCTCGCGGTCGGATGAGGTGCTGCCGCCCTTGCGGATCAACTGGAGCGTCTGCTCGTCGGTATTTTCCATGCCAAGAAGCCAGCGGATGACGCCGGCCTTGCGATAGAGGTGCAGGCTGCCGGCGTCGCGGACGATGTCGTCGGCGCGGGTGGAGCCGACGATCAGCACCGGCACGTTCTCAGCGATCATCGCATCGAGAAAGGCGCGCCAGGCTTTTTTGGACGAGGTCGGGTTCTCGTCGGCAAGGTTGATCAGCTCGACGCCGTGCTCGCGGTATAGCCAGGCAATCTCCCGCGCGAACTTCACGGGGTCGCGGTGCCGCCAGCGCGTCCAGAAGCCGCGCTGGCCGCAATAGTTGCACAGATGCGGACAGCCTCGCGAGAACTGCATGACCACCGCGCGCTTGCCGCCCCAATAGCTGTAGCGACTGAAGTCGATCAGTTCCCAGCCGATGCGGTAGTCGTCGAGGTTGGCGATCGTTCCTGCGGGGCAGGTTGCAAAGGGCCGGCGCAAATCGTCAGGAAAGGCGATCCCCGCCACGTCCGACAGCGGCTTGCGTTTTTCAAGAGCCTCGACTAGCGCGACGATGATCGCCTCGCCCTCGCCGCGCACGATGACGTCGAAGGCATCCGTTTCGGCCAGTATGTCGCGCCAATGATAGGTCGGAAACACGCCGCCATAGACCAGGATTGTCGCCGGCTCGATGTGCTTGACCATGCCGGCGATCAGCAGGGCTGTCGGATGTGCAGAGGTCGAGCCGGAATGGCCGATCAGAATGCAGTCGGGATGGTCGCTCAAGGCGTCCCGGACCAGCGTGGCAAGCGGCATCGGCCCGAATTCGGCGTCCACAAGCCGCACTTGATGTCCTGCGTCGATCAGTGGACCGCCCAGTGCCAGCAAACCGAGAGGCGGCAGATGGTCGTCCGGCACACGGCTGCCGATGGCGGTATGCGGCGGGTTGATCAGGACGATTTTCATGGCGGGCCTTATGCTATGGCGGTCCGCATGTCGTAGTCGGCGATCTAGCTCTGGAGATTGGCCAGCTTCAGCAGTTTTTGTGCAGCTTTCCCGCAGAACTACCTATCGTCTGAGATGTGCAAGCGGGACATGGCCGGGCCCCTTGATGTTCTGCAGCACAAGCTGGGTGTGGACGTCGCGCACACCTTCGAGCCGCATCAGCCGGTGCATGACGAAGGCATTGAGCTCGTCGACCGATGGCACCATGACATGCAGCAGGAAATCATGGTCGCCGGTCATGGTCCAGCATGAGGACACCTCGTCCATGCGCTGGACCGCGGCGATGAAGCTCTCGGGCGAGCCGTCGCTGTGGCTGGTCAGGCGCACCTGGATGAACACCTCGACCATCAGCCCGACGGCGCGACGGCTGAGCACCGCGGCGAAGCGCTTGATGATGCCCGCCTGCTGAAGAGCCTCGAAGCGCCGCGCGCAAGGTGTCGTCGACAGGCCGATCTGCTGCGCCAGTTCCGATACCGGCTTGCGCCCGTCGCGCTGCAGGATGTCGAGCATCTTGATCTCGAATTCGTCAAACTGAGGCATTTTCACTCTCCCAAAGCTTGATCGTGGAGTCTTTTACCTCCAACCCCGCATTTGAGCCACCATCAAAGCTGATTTGCCTCGCGCGATCCGGCTAAAATTGCCGACAATTCGCTGATCATGATTTCCAGGGAGAGCAGCCATGACCATGAACGTTGCCGATTATGCCCGCGAATGCGCGGCGCGAGGCCTCCGCGGCGATTACTCGGTCTGCCGTGCCGATTTCACCGTGGCGCAGGGCTACAATTATAGCGACGAAGAGCAGGCGGTATGGCGCACACTGTGCGACCGCCAGACGAAGCTGACCAGGAAGCTCGCCCACCATTCCTATCTCGATGGCGTTGCGGCGCTCGGCCTTCTCGACAAGATCCCGGATTTCGGTGAAGTCAGCGAGAAGCTGCGCAAGCTCACAGGCTGGGAGATCGTCGCCGTGCCGGGGCTCATCCCCGCCCAGCCCTTCTTCGACCACCTCGCCAACCGCCGGTTCCCGGTCACCAACTGGCTGCGAACGCAAAAGGAGCTCGACTACATCGTCGAGCCCGACATGTTCCACGATTTCTTCGGTCACGTGCCGATCCTGACGCAGCCGGTCTTTGCCGACTTCATGCAGATGTATGGCAAAAAGGCCGATAGCGTGATTGCGCTCGGCGGCGACGAGATGATCACCAGGCTTTACTGGTACACCGTCGAATACGGGCTGATACGCGAGCCGGGCCAGCCGCTGAAGGCTTTCGGCGCCGGGCTGATGTCATCCTTCACGGAGCTTCAGTTCGCGGTCGAAGGCCGCGAGGCGCACCACGTCCCCTTCGACCTGGAAACCGTAATGCGCACCGGCTACGAGATCGACAAGTTCCAGCGTGCCTATTTCGTGCTGCCGTCGTTCGACGCCCTGCGTGATGCTTTCGAGACCGCCGATCTTGCGGCGATCGTGGCGCGCCGCAAAGGCGAGCCGGCGCTCGACCCGGCAAAGGTCTGAAAGGTTAGTTCTTGTTCGCGACCGCCAAGGCTCAGGCGGCTTCGGAAATATCGCGGTCGATGATCGACAGATTGCGGCCGCGATGCTTGGCCTCGTAAAGCCGCTGGTCGGCGGCGCGCATCAGCTCCGACACTGCGGCGTCCCTGCCGCAGGTGATGCCGCCAATACTGACTGTCAGCGGAACCGTTCGTTCGTCGACGGGCCGGAAACGGATACGCTCGACTTCACGCCGGATGCGCTCGGCAACGCACCTGGCCTCGGGTTCGGTGGCACCAATCAGAAGGGCGCAGAATTCCTCACCGCCGATGCGCCCAAGCAGGTCGCCGGTGCGCACGCCACGCTCTATCGCGTTTGCAATCAGGAGCAACGCATCGTCGCCGATCAGATGGCCGTAGCTGTCGTTGATGATCTTGAAATGGTCGGCATCGATGATCAGCAATGCCCCGCGATCGAATTTACGCCGGGAGCCATCGAGCGCGGCAAAGAAGCTTTCGCGGTTGAGCATGCCGGTCATGTCGTCGCGCCTCGCCTTTTCCGCCAAGCGCCTGTGCGCGGCGGCGAGTTGGGCATGGGCGCGGGCGAGCTCGCGATGCGCGGTCTGCAACCTTTCGCCCTGCCAGAACGTATAGGCGCCGACGCCCCAGGCAAGAGCCAGCGGGCAGACGGTGGATGTCAGCCAGATGGTGCGATTGATCGGAAAACCCATTGCCGGCACGACGATCAGCGTCAGCAAAAGCGAGACCGCGACAGAGGCGAAAGCGATGGCGGCAGACTTTAGAAATATGCGATTCATCGCTTGCTCCCACTGGTCCGTCTTGGTCACAGCAAGCGCTGAATGTCACCTTTCGGCGATGCTTAAGATTTTAACTATGGCGCCATTTTTCACCACCCAGGGCGCGCATAGGTTGTGGATAAACCTCCTGTTAGAAAGATCGTTTCGTGCCATAAGGACGGTATGACCACACTTCCCGACCCCGCCCGCTTTGCCCATGTCACCGACTGGGTGTTCGATCTCGACAACACGCTTTATCCGCACCATTCGAATCTGTTCTCGCAGATCGATGTGAAGATGACCGCCTACGTCGGAGAATTGCTGACGCTGCCGCGCGAGGAAGCACGCAAGCTGCAAAAGGAGCTCTACCGCGAATACGGCACGACGCTGAACGGATTGATGACGCGCCACGGCATCGACCCCGATGATTTTCTCGAGAAGGTCCACGACATCGATTATTCCTGGCTGGTTCCAGATCCCGTCCTCGGCACCGCCATACGCCAGCTTCCCGGCCGTAAATTCATCTTCACCAACGGGGATCGCCGGCATGCCGAACGCACCGCGCGGCAACTAGGCATTCTCGAGCATTTCGACGATATTTTCGATATCGTCGCAGCCGGACTGAAACCCAAGCCGGCGCGGCAATCCTACGAGAAATTTGCCGAACTCCACGCCGTTACCGGGCAAAATGCGGTGATGTTCGAGGATCTCGCCCGCAACCTGTCGGTACCGAAATCGCTGGGCATGACCACGGTGCTGGTGGTGCCGCGCAATTTCGAGCCGACCTTCTCGGAAATCTGGGAACGCGACCCGGCCAACGAGGACGATGTGGACTTCGTCACCGACGATCTCGCCGGCTTTCTCACGGCGATCGTCGAAGTCCCCGCTTGAGGCAGCCGGCGCGCTTCAAGTCCCTGCTTGCATGTCAAAGTTTATAGAAGCGGCTAACGATCCCCCAGGCCTCGTCGGCGGTGTCGACGAAATCGATGATATCCTGATCGCCGGGCGTGATCGTGCCTTGCTCGGCGAGGAAATCGAGGTCGATCGCCTTTGCCCAGAAAGCCTTGCCGAACAGAATGACCGGCACGCGTTCCATGCGGCCCGTTTGGATCAGGGTCAGCGTTTCGAAGAACTCGTCCATCGTGCCGAAGCCGCCGGGAAATACCGCAACGGCCTTGGCACGCATGACGAAATGCATCTTGCGGACCGCGAAATAGTGGAAGTTGAAGCAGAGTTCCGGCGTCACGTAGGCGTTTGGCGCCTGCTCGTGCGGCAGCACGATGTTGAGACCGATCGACGGCGCGCCAACATCGTCGGCGCCGCGATTGCCGGCCTCCATGACGCCGGGCCCGCCGCCGGTCACCACGACGAATTCGCGATAATACGAGGTGGCCGACTGCTGTGAGCAGAGGCGGGCGAATTTGCGCGCCTCCTCATAGTATTTGCTGTTTTGCTCGAGGTTCTTCTTCTGCGTCTCGTTCTTGGCCGCCCAGGCTTCGCCGCCGGGCTCGGGAATGCGGGCGCCGCCGAACAGGATGACGGTCGATTGGATGCCGCGCTCGGCCAGGATCATCTCCGGTTTCAGCAGTTCGAGCTGCAGCCTGACCGCGCGCAACTCGCGCCGCGTCATGAAATCGGGATCGTTCCAGGCCAGCCGATATGTCTCCGCGCGCGTTTGCGGCGTGTCCGGCACGCTTCTCGACCGCTCCAGATCCTCGTCCGAATGCGGCAGCGGCGTCCATCCCGCCTTTTCCATGGGAGTCATATTTGCTTTACCCGTCCAATCATTCACTTGCGCCGTCCCGTGACGCTGCCGCGATTGACCCTCCCCAAGCCTTCACATAGGGTCCGCGCGACTTTCAAACAGGTTAAGGCGCCGGCCCTTAACAGCTTGGTAATGGAGCGAATTCATGTCGAAGCCCGATCTCGCGAGCCTCGAGGAGATTATCGAGAACGCCTTCGAGGAACGCGACACGATTTCGACCGCAACCCGCGGCGAGACGCGCGAGGCCATCCAATCGGCGCTCGACCTGCTCGACCGGGGCGTCGCCCGCGTCGCCGAGCGGCAGGCCGACGGCAAATGGCACGTGAACCAGTGGCTGAAGAAAGCGGTGCTGCTGTCCTTCCGGCTCACCCCGATGGAGATCATAAAGGGCGGTCCCGGTCAGGCGGTATGGTGGGACAAGGTGCCTTCGAAGTTCGACGGCTGGAGCGCCGTCGATTTTGAGAAGGCGGGCTTCCGCGCCGTGCCGTCGTCGATCGTGCGCCGCTCCGCCTATGTCGCGCCCGGCGCCGTGCTGATGCCGTCCTTCGTCAATGTCGGCGCCTATGTCGACAGCGGCACCATGGTCGACACCTGGGCTTCGGTCGGCTCCTGTGCCCAGATCGGCAAGAATGTGCATCTGTCGGGCGGCGTCGGCATCGGCGGCGTTCTGGAGCCGATGCAGGCGGGTCCGACCATCATCGAGGACAATTGCTTCATCGGCGCCCGTTCCGAAGTGGTCGAAGGCTGCATCGTGCGCGAGGGCTCGGTGCTCGGCATGGGCGTCTTCATCGGCCAGTCGACCAAGATCGTCGACCGCGCCACCGGCGAGATCTTCTACGGCGAGGTGCCGCCTAATTCCGTCGTCGTCGCCGGCTCGCTGCCGGGCAAGCCTTTTCCAAACAACGAGCCCGGCCCCAGCCTCTACTGCGCCGTCATCGTCAAGCGGGTCGACGCCAGGACCCGTTCCAAGACCTCGATCAACGAATTGCTGCGCGATTGATCTTTCTCAACGAATACGGACGGAATTCGCTTGCCTGACAGATCAGACCTCATCTGGCTTTTCTTCAAAGCTTCGGGCCGCGTCAGCCGCGCGGCCTATTTTCTTGGAGGACTGCTGGTGGCCATCATACAGGCCTTCCCGCTCTACCGTTTCACGCTGGTGCCGGAAGGCACCACCGAGAGCAACATGTGGTCGTTTATTTTCTTCATCGCCTTCATTGCCTCGCTTTGGTCGAACGTGGTGCTGGCGGTGAAGCGGTTGCACGACCTCGACAAGCCGGGCGTTGCGGCGCTGGTGCTGTTCGTGCCGGTTGTCTCGATCATCGCTTTCCTCGTGCTTTGCCTGTTTCCGGGGCGACCCGGCCCTAACCGCTACGGCAAGCGCACCAACGCACCGGCCGAACCCTGAGCGCCGATCGGACATTTCGTCATGCGTTACCGCTCGCTTGATTCGAAACTGATCCTCGAAACCGCCGAAAGGCTGGAAGAGCGCGTCGCCGAGCGCTTTCCCGATGCAGGCTTGCGCGGCGTCGCCGCCGAGCTCGTGTCGCTGTCGCGCGATCTGGCACGGGCAGCCAAGGCGCTGGAGGCGCCGATCTGGTGGCTGCGCGGCCTCATCATCGCCGCCTTCGTCGTCGGGGCGCTGATGTTCCTGTTCGTCGGCACAATCCTGCCGCTTGGCCGCATTTCGGGAAACCACGATGCCTTCCAGTCGGTGCAAGGTATCGAAGCCTCCCTCAACATGATCATCCTCGCCGTGCTGGGCTTCCTGGCCCTGATCCGCTCCGAGGAGCGGATCAAGCGCAAGCGGGTGTTTCGCCAGCTCCACGGGCTGCGGTCGCTGATCCACGTCATCGACATGCACCAGCTGACCAAGGATCCGGCAGCACTTTCAGCCAGTTTCAAGCCGACCGCGCATTCGCCAGCCCGCATCACCAACGCCGCCGACCTTGCCCGCTATCTCGACTATTGCTCCGAAATGCTGTCGATCACCGGCAAGATCGCCGCGCTGTTCGCGCAATCGGTGAATGACGCCGTGGTCATCGACGGCGTCAATGACATCGAGAACCTGGCTTCGAACCTGTCGCGAAAGATCTGGCAGAAGATCACGCTGATCGAAACCCCTCATGGGCAGCCGGCACGCGCGGCGAAGACCGATCCCGAGCCGGGTCCGCCGCGTCAGCCTGCGGTCCGCAAACGACCGGGGCCGGCAAGCTAGAACCCGCGAGCCGGCCGCAGATCCGCGAGAGCGGCAGAGCGGGGAGTTCCGAAACGCCGGTTTTGCGCCGGATGCTCTAAGCGAATGTTAATCACCCTCGCCCAGCATGCCGGCGAAGACTGTGTCGACCGGCACGGAGCGCTCGACTGGCAAGCGACCTATCCCTGACCACCAAGGAGCCGCGCAAAACGTGGAGCGCCGGCGCTCGCCTGTTTGCCTGGTTTTCTTCGCCGATGAGATTGGAACCGGAAGCCGTCCGCGCCCGGCTGCTCGACACCACTTTCGACCGCAAATTCGCGGTCCTGTTCGGCACCATCAGCGTTCTGTTGGTTGCGGTCAGCGCCGCATTTGCCACCGGGGATTGGTGGCCCTGCGCCTGGATCGCAGCCGACCTGATGCTTTTCACCGTCCGTGTTCTGCTGATGCGGGAATGCGAGCAGGCCCGCAGGCGCGGCTCGAAAGGGCCGCTGGCGGGCCTGATGGCAGCCAGCGGTATCTGGTCGGTTGTTTTCGGCCTCGGCTGCTATGGCTGTGTTGCCAGCGGGAATATGGCGCTTTCCGTACTTGCCGCCTTGAATGTCGCAGGCGTCGTCGGAGTGGTGTCGTCACGCAATGCGGCGACCCCGCGCTTCGCCATATTCGTCATGTTGGCCGTAAGTCTGCCTTACGTGGTCGGTGCATTGTTTTCTGCGGCGCCCGGAATGCCGATCGTCGGAATTCAAACGCCGTTCTATGTGGCCGGCGTCATCATCGTGCTGCTTCAGAACCACGCAATCAACGCCCGCATGATCCGCGCCGAACTGGACAATCGCGACCTGGCGATCAAGGACGCACTGACCGGTCTGCCAAACCGCATCTTCCTGCAGGAGAAATTGCGCGACATGTGCCGCGACCTTGCGGCACCGGCCGCCAATGGCGGCAAGCCGTTTGCAGTGCTCAGCATGGATCTCGACGGCTTCAAACAGGTCAACGACCGTTTTGGCCACGCCGTCGGCGACGTGCTGCTGTGCAAGGTGGCCGAACGATTGAAGCGCGGCTTCCGGCCGGGGGACGTGGTCTTCCGCATCGGCGGCGATGAATTTGTCATCCTTTTGCCCGCAACCTCGGAGATCGAGGCCACCTACCTGGCAAAGCGGGCCATCGAAAAGGTCTCGGTGCCTTTCGACCTCGGGGTCGGTTCCGCTATCCATGTCGGCTTGAGCGTCGGCAGCGCCTTCGCACCCGCCGACGGCGGCGATCCGGAAATCCTGCTCACCTGTTCCGACCATGCGCTCTACGAAGCCAAGCGCACCGGCAAGGGCCGTTACTGGGCGCCTGTGCGGGCTACGATCTGACTGTCGCAGCGACGGCTTCCGGCGTCAGGCAGGGCGATCCGCGCCTCTCCTGCTCGGCCGCGCGCACCAGCCCGGCCATGTCTTGCGTCGCGCCGCTCTTGACCGTTACCAGGATGACATCGGCACCGGGCAATGCTGCGGCCGGATCGGTCGTGACCGACAATGCCTCCGGCTTGACCGAACGGTCGCGGCCATCAGGGTCGGTGATGCGCAATCCACCTTTTTGCAGGGCCTGCTCGATGCGCGGCCGCGCCAGCAGAACCACCTTCCGCCCGGCAAGTATCAGGCACCCGCCTGCGTAGCAGCCGATACTGCCGGCACCGGCGATTACGATCGTCTTGCCGTGCGTGACCATGCGATGGCCCTGTCCTGGTCGAGAAGCCTTGCCGCAATTATACGACATGAAACCATAATGTCGGCGGCATGGCTGGCCCTTATGTCTGGCCGTGACAGGCCTTGCGCTTTCGACTATCGCTTTTGCCCATGACGCTGCCTACTGATCCGACCAGAAATCTGGCTGCTCTCATTCGCTGCGCTTCCGTGACGCCCGCCGAAGGCGGTGCCTTGAGCGCGCTGGAAGAAATGTTGAAGCCGCTCGGCTTTGCCGTCGAGCGCCCGGTGTTTTCCGAATCCGGCACACCGGACATAGTGAACCTTTACGCGCGGCGTTCCGGCAACGGCCCGCATCTGATGTTTGCCGGCCATACCGATGTGGTGCCGGTGGGCGATGAAACAGCCTGGACGCACCCGCCCTTTGCCGCCGACATCGCCAATGGCGAGATGTTTGGCCGCGGCGCTGTCGACATGAAGGGCGGCATTGCTTGTTTCGTCGCGGCGGTGGCGCGACACATCGCGCAGAAGGGCGGCCCGAAGGGATCGGTCTCGCTGCTGATAACCGGCGATGAGGAAGGTCCGGCGATCAACGGCACGACGAAACTGCTCGAATGGGCGGCTGCCAAGGGCGAGAAATGGCATGCTGCGATCGTCGGCGAGCCGACCAATCCCGACGCGCTCGGCGATATGATCAAGATCGGCCGGCGCGGCTCGCTGTCGGGCACGGTCGTCGTCAACGGCCGCCAGGGACACGCCGCCTATCCGCAGCTAGCCGACAATCCCGTGCGCGGCCTGGTGACGCTGGTCGACGCCTTGCTTCACCCCGTCTTCGACAACGGAACAAGGGATTTCCAGCCGACCAATCTTGAGGTCACTTCCATCGATGTCGGCAACCCTGCCACCAACGTCATCCCGGCGAAGGCGGCGGCTACCTTCAATATCCGCTTCAACGACACATGGACTGCCGAGACGATCCAGGCCGAGATCCACAACCGCCTCGACCGGGCGGCGAAACGCAAGAAATACCGCGCCGGCAAGAAGACGCCGGTCGACTACGAGATCGTCTGGCGCGACAGGCCGAGCCATGTTTTCCTGACACGCGACGACAGGTTGATCGAAACGCTTGGCGGCTCGATCAAGGCGGTGACCGGCAGGAAGCCGGCGCTCTCCACCTCCGGCGGCACCTCCGATGCCCGCTTCATCAAGGATTATTGTCCGGTCGTCGAATTCGGACTGGTCGGCAAGACCATGCACATGGTCGACGAACGCGTGGCGATTGCCGACCTCGAGACGCTGACGCAGATTTATCTGCGCTTCGTTGAAGACTGGTTTGCGCAGGACATATCCTAGTGATGCTTTCAGCGGATGAAACCTACGCTTCGCTTGCCGGTGCCTGGCGGCTGATGCTCGGCAAGGCCGACGGATTTCGCCTGCTCGACCTTTCGGCGGACGGTTTCTGGAACTCCTTTTTTGCCATCGTCGTCGCGGCGCCGGCACTGATCGTCGGCTGGGTCGGTATTGCCAACGAGATCGGCGACCCCAACGCATTCGTCGGCCGTTTCAGCATGTTGATCCGCCTGGCCACCGTCGATATCGGCGCCTGGGTGCTGCCGCTCATCGGCCTCGCCCTGGTGGCGCCGCGGGTCGGCGTCGGCGGTCGTTTCGTCCATTATGTCGTCGCCAGCAACTGGGCCTCGGCGATCATCGCCTGGATGATGCTGCCATCGGCGTTGATCCGGCTCTTCCTGACGTCGGCCAACGAAGTCTCCGGACTGGTGTCGCTGCTGTTGTTCGCGCTGTCGATGGTATTGACCTGGCGGATGACCAACGTCGCGATCGGCAGGGGCGCGGCTGTCGGCAGCGCTGTTTTTGCCGGTATGTTCGTGGCGTCGCTGATCGTCCTGTTCGGCTTGCAGGCGCTGCTCGGGATCAGCGTTCCGGATCAGCCAGGCGTCGGATAATCGACGCCGACGAGAAACAGCCCGTCGGGCGGCGCCACCTGGCCGCAGGCCGCACGGTCGCGCGCCTCGAGCGCCGCCTTGAGGTCGGCAATGGTCCAGCCGCCTTCGCCGACACGTTTGAGCGAGCCGACCATCGAGCGCACCTGGTTGTGCAGGAATGACCGCGCCGAAGCGCGGATTTCGATGAAATCGCCCGCCCGGCTGACATCCAGCCGGTCGAGCGTGCGGACCGGGCTGGTGGCCTGGCACTGGGTCGAGCGGAAGGTGGTGAAATCATGCCGGCCAAGCAGCACCTTTGCCGCTTCGTGCATGGCAGCCGCATCGAGCTGCTTCGGTACCCACCAGATCCTGCCCCTGTCGAGCGCCGCCGGCGCGCGGCGGTTGACGATGCGGTAGAGGTAATGGCGGCCGATCGCCGAGAAACGCGCATCGAAGCCATCCGGCACGACGGCGGCCTTCAGTATGGCGATGCGCACCTTGGCCGCCTGCAGATGCGCGTTGACGGCGTCGCGCACCTTGTCGCCGGGCCATGCCTTGATCAGATCGACATGCGCCACCTGAGCGGTCGCATGGACGCCGGCATCGGTGCGGCCGGCGGCGCGCAGCGAAACCTGCTCACCACAGAACTTCTCGATCGCCTGCTCGATCGCCTGCTGCACCGAAGGCTGGTTGGCCTGGCGCTGCCAGCCGGCGAAGAGACTGCCGTCATATTCGATGTCGAGGCGAAAACGCGGCATTCCCGGATCGAGGCGAAATCAGGCGGCGAGGGCTGAGCCGAAGGCCGAGGCGTAGACCAGCCTGCCGGTCTCCGGCGCCTCGCCCCAGGCAAGCGCCTGCAGAGCCTCGCTCTGGTAGTCGCTCTCGAATTTTGCTGCACGGGCGCGGCTGTAACCGAAACGGCCATAGTAAGCCGGATCGCCGAGCACCACGGCGAGCGTCTCGCCGGCAGCCTTCAGGCGGATATGCGCCTCGCGGACCAGCGCACCGCCGACGCCGGTGCCATGGAACGACGGCTCGACCGCCAAAGGAGCCAAAGCCACCGCCGGGAAGCTCTTGCCGCCATTCTGAACGAAAAGCCGTGAAAACAGGATATGGCCGACCACTTGCCCGTCTTCGTCCGCCACCAGTTCGACGACGGCATCACCGCCGGTGACCAGCGCGTCGACCAGTCCGGCCTCCGTCTGCTGGCCGAATGCGTGTTCTTCGACAAGGCGGATCGCCTCGCGGTCCCGCGGCGTCGCCGCGCGTATAGACATCATGCTCATGACAATTTCATTCCTTTTTCGAGCTTGGCCCCGCGCAGAAACTCCTGCGCGGCAATGGGCCTTCCGCCCGCACGTTGAACTTCGACCAGACTGATCGCGCCTGACCCGCAGGCGACCGTCAGCCGGTCATCGAGAATTCCTCCCGGTTCGCCGGCGCCTTGCGAGAGCGTCGAGCGAAGCAGTTTCAGCCGTTCCACGCGGCCGCCGATTTCGGCCTCGCACCATGCACCGGGAAAGGGCGACAGGCCGCGAATCTGATTGTGCACGTCGCCGGCAGGTCGCAGCCAGTCTATGCGAGTCTCCGATTTATCGATTTTCTTGGCGTAGGTCACCCCCACCTCCGCCTGTGTGGTAAATGTCAGCGTATCCCGCTCCAGCCGTTCGAGCGCTTGCACCATCAGCGCAGCACCGAGAACCATCAGCCGGTCGTGCAGATCGCCGGCCGTCATGTTGGGTCCAATGGCGCATTTTTCAACCATTGCCACCGGCCCGGTGTCGAGGCCTTCCTCCATCCGCATCACCATCATGCCCGTCTCGGTATCGCCGGCCATGATGGCGCGCTGGATAGGGGCAGCGCCGCGCCAGCGCGGCAACAGCGATGCGTGGCCATTGAGGCAACCGCGCCGCGGCGCCTCGAGAATGGGTTTGGGCAGAAGCAGCCCGTAGGCGACGACCACGGCCACATCGGCGCGCAAGGCGCGGAACGCCTCCTGCTCCGTCTCGCTCTTCAGCGACACCGGCGTCCGCACCTCGACGTCCAGCCGCTCCGCCTCGCGCTGCACCGGCGACGGCGTCAGCTCAAGCCCGCGCCGGCCGCCGGCGCGCGGCGGCTGCGTGTAGACGGCTGCCAGTTCATGCCCGGCCCCGGCAATCGCCCGCAAGGTCGGAACGGAGAATTCTGGCGTACCCATGAAGACGACACGCAGGGGCATTCGTCGACCCCTATCCCACCATCTTGCCCGGCGCCTTGTCCCTGGCGAGCTTTTTGAACTTCTTGACCACCATGTCGCGCTTCAGTTTTGAGATGTGATCGATGAACAGCACGCCGTTGAGATGGTCGATTTCATGCTGCAGGCAGGTCGCCATCAGTCCCTCGGCCTCGATCTCCTGCAGCTTGCCGTCGCGATCGAGATATTTCACCCGCACCGCGGCGGGGCGCTCGACTTCGGCATAGTAATCGGGGATCGACAGGCAGCCTTCCTCGTAGACCGAACGCTGGTCGGAGCTTTCGAGGACTTCGGGATTGATGAAGACATGCGGCGCTGGCGTCTCGTCCTCTTTGGCGAGGTCGATCACCAGCATGCGCAAGGGTTCGCCGACCTGAATCGCCGCGAGGCCGATGCCGGGCGCGTCATACATGGTGTCCAGCATGTCGCCGGCCAGTTTGCGCAAATCGCCGTCGACACGCTCGACCGGTTTTGAAACCTGACGCAGGACGGGATCGGGGAGGATGATAAGCGGCTTGATCGACATGGCGTCTCACCTAAGACCTCGCAGGAAAAGCGTCAACCGGGACGCCTTCGGGTCGTTCACGTTTTGATCTGTGCCGGCAGACCGAATCATCTATGCTGTTGGCATGAACGATCTGGCCACCATCCTGTCCGAACCTGTCGCCCGCCTCGGCGCCACCACGATCACGCTGGGCCATGCCCTGGGTTTCGGCGCAATGCTGTTCCTCGGACTGTTCATGGCGCTCGTCGTTGCGCTCTGGCGATCAGCCAAGGCGCGTGCAATGGCGGCCGCCGAAGCCGCCGACCACGCCCGCGATGCCGAGGCGAGGATGGCCGGCATCTTGGCAAGCCAGGCGGAAATGCAGGGCCGCATGGGCGCCATCGCCGAAGTGTTCGGGGCGCGCCAGGCGGAACTGACACAGTCGATCGGCCAGCGCCTCGATGCCATGACCGGCCGCTTGGGCCAGACCATGACCGAGCAGACGAGATCGACGCATGAGAGCCTCGCCAAGCTGCAGGAACGGCTGGCGGTTATCGATATCGCGCAAGGCAACATCCAGTCGCTGGCCGGCCAGGTCGTGCAATTGCAGGCGATCCTTTCCAACAAGCAAACGCGCGGGGCCTTCGGCCAGTCGCGCATGGAAGCCATCGTCGCCGACGGATTGCCGCACGGCGCCTATGAATTCCAGGCGACCTTGTCGAATGGCAGCCGGCCCGACTGCCTGGTGAAGATGCCGAACGGCGCACCGTCGCTTGCCATCGATGCAAAGTTTCCGCTCGAGGCCTGGAATGCCATCCGGGCCGCCGAAGGCGCCGACCTGCAGAAGTCCGCCGCTCAGGCTTTCCGCCGCGACATCGAGGTGCATGTCCGCGATATTTCCGAAAAATACCTGATCCAAGGCGAAACGCAGGATACCGCCTTCATGTTCGTGCCTTCGGAATCGGTATTCGCCGAAATCCATGAGAATTTCGAGGCCGTTGTCCAAAAGGCGCATCGCTCGCGGATCGTCATCGTCTCGCCGTCGCTTCTGATGCTGTCGATCCAGGTCATCCAGGCAATCCTCAAGGATGCCCGTATGCGCGAGCAGGCGCACCTGATCCAGGGCGAGGTCATCCGGCTGATGGAAGACGTCTCTCGGCTCGACGAGCGGGTACGCAAATTGCAGACGCATTTCGGCCAATCGGCCAAGGATATCGACGACATCCTGGTCTCGACATCGAAGGTGACCAGGCGCGGACAAAAGATCGAGGCGCTGGAGTTTGGCGTGCAGCCGGCAGAGGACACCTCTTCGAACGGCGGCGGAGCAAAAGCGGAAAGCAGCCCGCGTGTTGCCGACTCGAAAACCGGGCAATTGAGGCTGAGGGTCGTCGAAGGCGACGATTGAGAGCTATGCCGGAACCGGAGCCGAGCGCTTCGCCCGGGTCCGGCGCTACTGCTCCTCGATGATGGTTGTGCCTTCGAATTCCGGCAGCCAATGCAGCGCCGAGCGGTACCAGATCTGCTTTCTCGGCACCAGTTGATCGCGCTGCCGTGCCGTGCCGACCCTGATACCGTAAACCTTCGGTCCCTCGCCCGCCGACGTGGCGTAGAGATGCGAGCCGCACTCACCGCAAAATGCCTGGGCACGCTTGGCGCCGCTCGAACCGGTCTTGATGTAGATTTTCGGCGTACCCTTGGTGATCCTGTAATTGTCCTCGGACGCCGGCACGGTGACGCGAAAGGCCGTTCCGGTCAGCTTCTGACAATCGATGCAGTGACAAATGGTGGTCTTTTCCGGATCGACTTCGGCCTCGTAAGTGATGGCGCCGCAATGACACCCGCCGTCGATTTTCATCTTCGTTCCTCCTGGAGCTTTTGCCCGCAATCATAACCGGGACTGCCCGATGGCGCAGCCATTTTCCTCAGACCGGTTCCCCTCCGGACGCCGCCAAGGCCTTGCTCCGGCGTTCCCAGGTGCCGGTGGTCTGCGGCTTGACGAAGAGCCGCGTCACCTCCGGCATCTCCGCCTTCAGTCGCGTCTCAAGGCGCTCGACGCAGGTCTCTATCGCGGGCGCCGACAAATGGTCCTCGAACTCGATGCTTAGAGCGGCGACGATCTCCTGCGGACCCATATGCAGCGTCAGCACGCCATTTGCCCGCTGCACCGCCGGGTCCTGCTGGACGATGGCCAGCACTTTCATTTGCACCTCGGGCGAGGCCGGCTCGCCGAGCAGCAGGCTCTTGCTTTCGCGCGCCAGGAAGACCGCGGTCGCGCCCAGGATGAGCGCGATGCCGATCGACGCGGCGCCGTCGAGCTTCGGCATGTCCAGCAATTCCGCCGCCAATATGCCGGCAAAGGCGACAACGAGGCCGAGAAGTGCCGCGCTGTCCTCGAAGAGTACGGTGTAGACACTCGGATCCTTGCTGAGCTGCACCGCCTCGAGCCAGCCGTGGCTGCCTTTTTGGTGGCGGAATTCCTTCAGCGCCACCAGCCAAGAGGTGCCTTCGAAGAGGAAGGAAAGGCCAAGGACAGCGTAGTTCACCTTGGCCTTGGCGATCGGCTCCGGCGTCATGATGTGCGTCACGCCTTCGTAGAACGATATGCCGGCGCCCAGTGCAAAGACGAGGAGCGCAACGATGAAGCTCCAGAAGTACAGCTCGCGGCCATGGCCTAGCGGATGCGTGCGGTCGGCCGGCCGGGCGGCACGGTGCATGCCGTAAAGCAGCAGGCTGCCATTACCGGTATCGACGAGCGAGTGGACGCCTTCCGAGAGCATTGCCGAGCTGCCCGTGAACAACGCAGCGGCGAATTTGGTCAGTGCGATCGCAAGATTGCCGGCGAGCGCCGCATAGATCACTTTTTTCGACCCGCCATGCGCCGCCATGGTGCGCTGCCTTGGTTGATGCACCGAGATTGGCGAAGCGCCCGCCCACGCTCCACAGTCCCCACAACGCCCGAAGTGTCGGGTTGTTCACAAGGTCAGTTGTTCAAAAGGGCGCCGCGGGGCTATTCGACGACCTCGTCCGTCCAGACCTTGAAGCCAGCCAGCGCGCCCGGCCCGAAAATGTGGGTCAGCGGCACATCGGCGGCATCGCGTCCGGAGGCAATCAGGATACGGCCGATGCGCGGTGCGTTGTTGCGCGGATCGAAAGCGTGCCAGCGGCCGCCGAGATAGACCTCCATCCAGGCGGCGAAATCCATGTCCGACCACGGCTTTGGCAGGCCGATATCACTGATATAGCCGGTGCAGTAGCGGGTCGGAATATTCAGGGCGCGGCAGAAGGCAACAGCCAGGTGAGCAAAGTCGCGGCATACACCACTCTGCTCGCGATAGGCTTCGGCGGCGGTGCGTGTCGGGCGTGCATTGAAATAGTTGAAGACGATGTGGTTATGGACAAAGTCGCAGACCGCCTGGACGCGCGGAATGCCGAGCGGGGTGCTGCCGAACAGCCGCCACGCTTCATTCGACAGCACGTCGCTCTCGCAATAACGGCTGGGCAGCAGGAACAGCAGCGTCTCCGACGGCAGATCGCGCACCTCGTGCTGCCACGCCGTCAGCTCGCGCGTCTCGAAGGAGCCGGGGTCGCGGATGATCGCGTCGGTGCCGAACGCAAAGCGCCCGGCCGGTGCAACGAGACGGTTGCACCAATTGCCGAAACTGTCGCGGTAGCTTTCGATCGGCACCGGCGGGTTCGACGTCAGGAAGTCCGGCCGCTCAAGATCGGATGCGCGCGAATAATGGACATTTAGCATCGCGATCAGCGGTGTTTCCTGCGGGAAATCGAAACTCATCTGGTAACCGATGTGGATCCGCATTGTCGTCCTGACCGGCCTGCCTGATCATCAGCTGGCGAAACGCAAGGGCTGATGCTGCAGTGCGAAGAAGACCATGGCATGGACCGCTGCGGTTTACGAGGGAATTAGAAACCGGTTAACAGCCATCGGCCAGGGCGACTGCACGGCAACGGCCTCTTGCAGTCGAGCGTTTTCTCTTGTTTCACTTCGCTAGGCATCAACTGGAGGAACGAATCATGGCTAAGGGTGCGATGAAGGCGGGCAAGGAAGCCCGCAAGCCGAAGAAGGACGCGAAGAAACCCGCTCCGGCGCCGGCCCTGAAGGCACCGCCGGTGAAGGCGATGAAGCTGAAGGACAAGTAGGGCCGCAGCTACCGTTTCGGCTCATTTCGACCGGCCGCGAACGCGGCCGGTATGATGTTCATTAAGCTCACGCTCATCCCCATGGATGCGGCGAAGATAGTTTTTGCGCCTTCAAGAAATCGGCCGGAAGCCATCGAAACGGAGCGTTCCGATGTCGTGGATTTTCCTATTCCTCGCCGGCCTGTTCGAGATCGGCTGGGCGATCGGCCTCAAATACACCGACGGATTCTCGAAGCCGCTGCCTACCGTCCTGACGGTAGCTTCGATGATCGTCAGCCTGACCCTGCTCGGCCTGGCGCTGAAGGCATTGCCGGTCGGCACCGCTTATGCGGTGTGGACCGGCATCGGCACCGTCGGCACGGCGCTGTTGGGGATATGGCTGCTCGGGGAACCGGCGACGGCGATCAGGCTGGCCTGCATCGCGCTCATCGTCTGCGGCATCATGGGACTGAAGCTCGCGGCTTAGCCGATTCTGACAGACGAACGCGTTCGGGGCCGCTGCAAGGCGGCCCTGAGTCTTGAATTCGGCTGATCAGCGCCGGAAGGCGCTATCGGGCGGAGAAGCCGGGCGGCGTCCTGCCGGTGCGCTGCTTGCGCGCGGCATAGCGCGCGTCACGCTTGGCCTTGCGTTCAGCCTCGTCGGCAAGAAAACGGGCGATGCGCTCGTTCTCTTCAGCTTCCCGGATCTTCGCTTCGGCCTGAGCGGCTTCTTCCGCGGCGATGCGTGCCGCTTCAGCAGCTGCCTCGCGCTCGGCCTTTTCTGCTGCTTCGCGCGCCAGCTTTTCCTGCTTCAGCCTGGCCTTTTCGGTCTCGCGTATCGCGCGGGCCTCGAGGATCGCCTTGCGCTCGGCCTGTCGTGCCAGCACCGCTGGATCGTCTGCCGCCGGCTTCGCCTTGAAGCGCTCCAGAAGCGCCTTCTTTGCCTCGTTTGCGGCATTGCGCCGCTCGAAAACGTCTTTTTCTCTATAGATAGCCAAGTCCACTTCCCTGAAGTCAATTTGCGAGGCTTACATACGCGTGAAAACCGAGAGTTCAAGCGCCAAAACGGTATGCCAGCTATGAAATTCTGATCTGTTGCAACCAGGAGACGCCTTTTCGATTGAATTCGACTGAATGGCACCCGCACTGTTCACCATCCGGGCCTCTGGCGGGGCGGCGGACTGATCGCTACCTGTAGCGCCACGACAAAACGCTGGGATGACACACTATGGAACTCGGTCTCTACACCTTCGCCGACGTCAGCCCGGGACCGGGTCCCGGTGCGATCGGTGCGCGCGAGCGGCTGCGCAACCTGATCGAGGAGATCGAGCTGGCCGACCAGGTCGGGCTGGACGTCTTTGGTCTCGGCGAGCACCACCGTCCCGACTATGCTGCCTCGGCTCCGGTGGTGGCACTGGCGGCGGCCGCCGAACGAACCAGGCGCATAAGGCTGACCAGCGCCGTCACCGTGTTGTCGTCCGACGATCCGGTGCGCGTCTTCCAGCAGTTTGCCACCCTTGATCTTCTATCCGGCGGCCGGGCCGAGATCATGGCCGGGCGCGGCTCGTTCATCGAATCCTTTCCGCTGTTCGGCTACAATCTCGAAGACTACGACGAGCTCTTCGCCGAGAAGCTCGACCTGCTGCTCGCCATCCGCGATCATGTCAAGGTGACCTGGTCGGGCACTCTGCGCGCGCCGATCAACGATCGCGGCGTCTATCCCCGGCCCTTGCAGGAAAAATTGCCGATCTGGATCGCCGTCGGTGGAACACCGCAATCCGTCGCCCGCGCGGGCGTGCTTGGGTTGCCGCTGGCGCTGGCGATCATCGGCGGCGAGCCGGCGCGGTTCGCACCGCTGTTCGACATCTACAGGGATGCAGCCAGGCGGGCCGGCAACGATCCGGCGAGCCTTGCCACCAGCCTCAACGTGCACGGTTTCATCGCCGAGAGCACGGACCAGGCAGCCGACGATTTTTACGGGCCGCAGGCCGAGGTGATGAACCGCATCGGCCGCGAGCGCGGCTGGGGGCCGACATCGCGGGCGCATTTCGACCAATCGCGCGGCCCGAACGGCGCGCTGTTCGTCGGCAATCCGGAACAGGTGGCCGAGAAGATCATTGCCCAGCACAGGATATTTGGCAACGACCGCTTCCTGCTGCAAATGGCGATCGGCACCATGCCGCACGCCAAGGTCCTGAAGGCCATCGAACTCTACGGCACCAAGGTGGCGCCGATCGTGCGCCGGGAAACGGCGAAGGCCGTCCCTGCCGTGGCGGCGCCGGTTGCCTGATTCACCGGCAAGGCCGCGAGGCGGCCTTGCCGGTGACGCCGGCTAACGGAACCTTGAAGCCACAGAGGCGTTTTTCGCCAACGGTCTGCACCAATCGCGGTGTACCGCCGAGGGTCAGAATGAAAGCCGAACCCGCCGCTTCGGGCGCAAGCGCTGCCGAAAGCCCGGATCCGCGCGTCGAGGCACGGGCGGATGCGCATCTGATGCGTTCGCTGCTCGTCGGCATCTTCATCCTCATGGCGATCTACGCGCTTTACTTCGCCCGCGCCTTCTTCATGCCGGTCATTCTGGCTTTCCTGCTGGCGCTGACGCTGACGCCGATCGTTCGCTTCCTGCGCAAGCATGGCATGCCCGATGTCATTTCGGCGACACTGCTGGTGCTGCTTTCGTTCTGCCTCGTCGCCGTCGCGGGATATCTGCTCAGCGGCCCGGTCATCGATCTCATCAACAACACTTCGACGATCGGCCAGCAGCTTACCGAACGTCTGGCACAACTGCGCCGTCCGCTCGAAAGGATCGTGGAGATTTCGCGCCAGATCGAGGGCCTGACCCAGACATCCCAGGAGCCGGGCGTTCAGAGGGTGGCCATGGCGCCATCCGGTATTCTCTCGCAGGCCGCCGGCAATGTGCTGTCGGCCGGCGCCAGCGTCACCATCGTCTTCGTCCTGTCGCTGTTCCTGCTCGCCTCGGGCACGATGTTCTATGAAAAGATCATCCAGTCCTTCCCCAGTCTCAGCGAAAAGAAGCGGGCGCTGCGCGTCGTCTACGACGTAGAACGTGAAATCTCCCACTATCTGCTTACCGTCACGGTCATCAACACATGTCTCGGCGTGGTCATCGGGATCGGCCTGTGGGCGCTCGGCGTGCCCAACGCCCAGGTCTGGGGCGCGGCAGCGGCTCTGCTCAATTTCCTGCCCTATATCGGGGCGCTGACCACCATCACGCTGGTCACGATCATCGCGCTGATCAGCTTCGACACGATTTCCTACGCGCTGCTGGCGCCGGCCTTCGTCCTTATGTGCGATGTCGTCGAAGGCCAGTTCGTGACGCCGACGGTGGTCGGCCGCCGTCTCGAGATCAACGCCGTGGCGATCCTCATCGCCATCGCCTTCTGGTCGTGGCTATGGGGTTTCGTCGGCGCGCTGCTGGCGGTGCCGCTGCTGGTCGTCATCAAGGTGTTCTGCGATCATTTCGACGGTCTCAGTCATGTCGGCAATTTCCTGGCGGCGCAGCACACGGCGGTGGCTGAAGAAGAACTCATCGAGGACAGCACTGCAGCGCAAACCGACGCGCGGCGTTTGCGGCGCCCGGATTGAATGCCTATATCGAGCCGGTCAAAGCTCGGACTCCCTTCCATGACCGATATCTCCTTCGACATCGATGCCTATTTCGCCCGCATCGGATACACCGGCTCGAGGGACGCTTCGCTGGAAACGCTGAAGTCGCTCCATCTCTTGCACCCGCAGGCAATCCCGTTCGAAAATCTCGATCCGTTTCTAGGCCACCCGGTTCGTCTCGATCTTGCCTCGCTGCAGGAAAAGATCGTCGCGCGGCATCGCGGCGGCTATTGCTTCGAGCACAATCTCATTTTCATGCATGTGCTGAAGGCGCTTGGCTTCGCCGTCACCGGCCTTGCAGCACGCGTTCTTTGGGGCCAGCCCGATGATGCCATAACTGCACGCAGCCATATGTTGCTGCGTGTCGAACTCGACGGCCGAACCTACATTGCCGACGTCGGCTTCGGCGGGCTGACGCTGACAGCACCGCTCCTGCTTCGACCGGGTCTCGAGCAGAAGACCCCACATGAGACATTCCGCATGATTGAGACAGGCGATCATTTTCGCCTGCAGGCCAATGTCGGCGGCGACTGGCGTACGATGTACCGCTTCGACATGCAGCAGAACTACGAGGTGGACTATTCGGTCAGCAACTATTTCCTGTCGACCCACCCAACCTCACACTTCCTTTCCTCCGTAATCGCGGCACGGGCCTTGCCGGACCGCCGCTATGCGCTCCGCAACAACCGGCTGTCGACACATCACCTCGGCGGCGGTACCGAGCAGGTGGAGATAGCGACAGCCGCCGAACTCGCCGACGTGCTGGAAGGCCTCGAAATCGCCATTCCCGACCGTGCAGCCTTCGAGGCCATGGCGCGACAGAAGAAAATCCTGGAGGCTTAAGACGCCATGACCGCTCTTTCCGTTCTCGACCTGTCGCCGATCGTCGAAGGAAGCAACGCTTCCCAGTCACTCGCCAATTCGCTCGACCTTGCGCGCCATGCCGAGCGGCTGGGTTACCGGCGCTACTGGCTGGCTGAGCATCACAACATGCCGGGCATCGCCAGCGCCGCCACCTCCGTCGTCATTGCCCATGTCGCCGGAGGTACCCGTACAATACGCGTCGGCGCCGGCGGCATCATGCTGCCCAATCATTCGCCGCTGGTCATCGCCGAGCAGTTCGGCACGCTCAACGCTTTGCATCCCGGCCGCATCGATCTCGGCCTCGGCCGCGCGCCCGGCACCGACATGGCCACGGCACGAGCGCTGCGCCGCAACCTCGACGCTGGCGCCGACAATTTCCCGCAGGACGTCGTCGAGCTGATCGGTTACTTCCAGCCAGCCGAAGACGGCCGCCGCATCCGCGCGGTGCCGGGCGAAGGCGAAAAGGTGCCGATCTGGATCCTGGGCTCCAGCCTCTACGGCGCGCAGCTTGCCGCCATGCTCGGCCTGCCCTACGCCTTCGCTTCGCATTTTGCGCCGGCCGAGCTCGACCATGCGCTGGAGATCTACCGCTCGCGTTTCCAGCCTTCGGAGCAGCTCGATAAGCCCTATGTGATGCTCGGCCTCAACGTCTTCGCCGCTCCTTCCGATGCACAGGCGCGGCTGTTGTTCACCTCGTTGCAGCAGGCCTTCGTCAACCTGCGCACCGGCCGGCCCGGCCGACTGCCGCCGCCGGTCGAAGGATATGAGCGCGACCTCGATCCGATGGCCAAGACCATGCTCGGACAGGCGCTTTCCTGCGCTGTCGTCGGCTCTCCCGAAACGGTCAGGCAAGGCATCGAGGCATTCGTGGGCCGCACCGGCGCCGACGAACTGATGGTCACGGCGCAGATTTTCGACCATGCGGCGCGGGTGCGCTCGTTCGAGATCCTGGCCGACGCTCACAAATCGCTGTCGGAAGCTGCCTGAGAGTTGGTTCGCCACTTGGCACTGTTTGCGGGCAAGGCCGGCCTTAGGCAGGGAACATCGCGAACAGGTGTGCGAAGACATCGCGAACACTTCGCGCGTTTTACGCGGAGGTTTTCGATCCGTCATGCTCGTCCGTTGGACGGAAACGCGGCGTCTACTAAATGACGATCACCTTGGTGCCGATTGTGGCGCGGTTATAGAGATCGATGATGTCCTGATTCATGAGGCGGATGCAGCCAGCCGACACAGCTTTGCCGATGGACCACCATTCAGGGCTACCGTGCAGCCGATATCCGGTGTCGCCTTTCTCGTTGAAAAGATAGAGCGCCCGCGCCCCGAGCGGATTCATGAGTCCGCCCTCCATATGAGCCGGTATGATGCGGCCTCGCTTCTGCTCGCGCACGATCATCGCAGACGGCGCGCTCCAATCCGGCCATTCGCGCTTCCTCGCAACGTGAGCAGTGCCATGCCACTCGAAGCCCGCCTTGCCAACGCCGATTCCGTAGCGCAGCGCCTGACCGTCTCCCAACACGTAGTAGAGGAACTTCGCTCCTGTATCGACAATGATGGTGCCAGGCGCCTCTTCAGTCGCATAAGGCACTGTCTGCCGATGGAACTTCTGGTCAACCTTGTAGATCGGAACCGGCGGAACGCGAAAACCGGCATCGGTGAGGCCGCCATAGGCCGAGGGGGAAGTCTTTAATGCGCCGCCGGTGGTGCAGCCGAAGAGTGCGACCATCCCAGCAAGTACCAGCCCGATTAGGATCGATTTCACGCACATGGCTCAAGCCGGCGCCCGTGTGGGCGATCAGCCGCATCTCGTCATATTCCTAATCCGACATGCTTCGATTGCCAAGATTTTCCTGCTTGTCGGCGGGCTGATTGTTGGCCACTTGGCTCGATCGGCGCCGCGTCCTTCAATTGCTCGGTTTTTCGAACGACGAACGCCCGTAGCGGCTGCGAAGGGCCGGGGTCGGCAGGACAGAGGGAGCGCTGTCCGTCCGGCATTACAAAGTTTCTGGACAGAGCCCACGCGCTACGCGCTGACGCTCTGCGCGTTTGCACCTAGCGGACGGCATGAATTGCGGATCATCAAGCGTCCTTTGAGCGTCAGCTTGCGCGGCGGCGCATCCCTGTTTCCGGCGAGCCGGTCGAGCAGCAGATTGGCCGCCTGTTCGCCAATCGCCTGCACCGGCTGTGCGACCGTTGTCAATTGCGGCCGGAACACATCCGACCACGGAAAATCGTCGAAACAGGCGACCGAAATATCCTCCGGACAGGACAGGCCGATATCGCGAATGGCCTTCATGGTGCCGATCACCATCGGGTTGTTGGCCGAAAAGATGGCGCTCGGCCGGTCGTGCAGCGAAAGCAGCTGCATGGTGGCGTTGTAGCCGTCGACTTCATGGAAGTTGCCGAAGCGGACGAGCTCGGCCTCGGCCGGCAGGCCGGCGGCCTGGAGGGCCTCGCGATATCCCGCCATGCGGTCATGCATCGGCGAGATATCGAAAGAGCCGGAGATGTAGCCGATGCGCCGATGGCCGAGATCGATCAAATAGTTGATGGCGTCGAACACCGCGCGCTGATTGTCGAGAACGACGGCATCGGTGTCGACACCCTGGCAAATACGGTCGAGCAGCACGACCGGCACATTGGCGTCGTCGACAATCCGTTTGAGGATCGCGCCGTCGCCGACACGCGCGACGATCAGCCCGTCGACCATCCGGTCGAGCAGCAGCCTGATCTGGTCGTCCTGGGTGTTCAGGTGCTCGTCGGTGCAGCACAGCATGACGGCGTAGCCGGCCCTGTCGAAAGCCTGCTGGATGACCGAAACCACATCGGTAAAGAACGGATTGGTGATGTGGGGGACGGTGAGCCCGATGGTGCGTGTGGTGCCCATCTTGAGGCTGCGGGCGATGGCATTGCGCTTGTAGCCGATGTCGCGGATCGCCTGTTCGATGCGCTGGCTGAGCTCGGGGCTGACGGTCGCGGTGCCGTTGATCAGCGCCGATACGGTGGCCACGGAAACACGCGCGGCCTCGGCCACATGAAGCATGGTCGGAGCAGTGAATTTGCGCTGCTTTTTTCGTCCTGACGCTGTCATTTTCGAAACGTTTCACCACTCCACGGCAGCAATACCTACGGAATCTTATGATTTTGCGCAAGAATTGAAATGGAACAATCGTAGGCTCCAGATATTGCCTTGACATGATCGAAACGTTTAGATTAGCGTTTGAGGTGTTCGGTGACGACGGAGGGAGGCCGTCCTTGTCATGCAGCACGGCAATTCCATTCCTGCGCAAGGCGTTATGGCGGACGGCTCGGCTATCGTGCTGAGCGCCGAACATATCTCCAAGTCCTTCGGCGGCATCGCGGCGCTGGTCGATGTCGGCTTCGAGCTGCGGCGCGGCGAGGTCCATGCGCTGATGGGCGAGAACGGCGCCGGCAAGTCGACGCTGATGAAGATCCTGTCCGGCGTCTATACGGACTATAACGGAACGGTCAGTATCGATGGCCATGCGGTGCGCTTTGCCGGCGTCCGCGAAGCCGAGCGCACCGGCATCGCCATCATCCACCAGGAGCTGAACCTCGTCCCCGAACTCAGCGTCGCCGACAACATCTTTCTCGGCCGCGAGAAGCTGATCGCCGGGCTGATCGTCGACCGCAAGGCGAGCAGCCGCGCTGCCGGCGCGCTGTTGCAAAGGCTCGGCATCGAGCTCGACCCGGATGCGCGCGTCGGTGCCTTGCGCGTCGGCGAACAGCAACTGGTCGAGATCGCCAAGGCGCTGTCGATGTCGGCACGCATCCTGATCATGGACGAGCCGACCTCGGCGCTTTCGCCGGCCGAATGCCGGCGGCTGTTCCGCATCATCCGCCAGCTCGCCGATAGCGGCGTGGCGATCGTCTACATTTCGCACCGCATCGACGAAGTCATGCATCTGGCCAGCCGGGTCACCGTGTTCCGCGATGGACGCCACGTCCTGACGCAGGCGATGGACAAGCTCGACGAAGACGCCATAATTTCGGCGATGGTCGGGCGAAACCTGCTTGCTTCCTCCCAGGAGCACCGCATCCCCGGTGGCAACACCGTCCTGTCCGTAAGCGAGCTGTCGCTGTCGAAGCCCAATCGCCATGGTTGGCGCACCGTGCTCGATGGCGTCAGCTTCGATCTTGCCGCAGGAGAAATACTCGGCATCGGCGGGCTGCTGGGCTCGGGCCGTACCGAAATCCTGGAAACCATCTTCGGGTCCAGCGGCGGACGTGCCGGCGGTGAGATCAGGCTCGATGGCGAGGCAGTAGAAATCCGTTCACCACGCGATGCGCGCCGGCTCGGCATCGCCCTGGTTACAGAAAACCGCAAGACGCAAGGCCTGCATCTCGAGGCCTCGATCACCGACAATGTCGCGCTGCCGCTGGTCGGCGCGCTGGCGCGGTTCGGCCTGCGCTCGTTGGCCGGCGAGCAAGGGCTGGCACGGGACGCCGTCAAGGCGCTCGGCATTCGCTGCGAGACCGTCGAGCAGCCGGCCGGCACGCTGTCCGGCGGTAACCAGCAGAAGGTCGTCATCGGCAAGTGGTTGGCGACGAGGCCGCGGGTGCTGCTGCTCGACGAGCCGACGCGCGGCATCGATGTCGGCGCCAAGCGGGAAATCTACGATCTCATCTTCAAGCTGGCGCGAGACGGGCTGGCGATCGCCGTCATCAGCTCGGAATTGCCGGAGCTGCTGCATCTTTCCGACCGTATCCTGGTCATGGCCGACGGCCGCCAGACGGGAATCCTGTCCCGCGCGCAAGCAAGCGAGGAGGCCATCATGCGGCTTGCGGCGCCGCGACGGACCATGACGAGGCCTGCCGCATGAGCATTTTGCATATCCTGTCCCGGACGAAGCTCTATTGGGGCCTGATCGCCATTTTCCTGATCGGCGTGCTCGGCTCGCCGATCAGCTCCAAGGGCAACAACATCTTCCTGTCCTACGGCAACCTGCTCGATGTGCTGCGCCAGGTGTCGACCACCGGCCTGATTGCCACCGGCATGACGGCGGTGATCATCACCGGCGGTATAGACCTTTCCGTCGGCTCGCTGATGGCGATCTGCACGGTCGTCTGTGCCATGCTGCTGACGGTCCCCGGCGTGACGCCGGCGGTGGTGCTGGGGGTGCCGACAGTTGCCGTGGCAGCCCTTTGCCTCGGCATTCTCGTCACTCGTTTCATCCTGCTGAACATCGAAAAATCCCGCGCCGGCGCGCAGGCCACGCACGACATCAGGTTGGACAGCGTTCGCGGGCTGGTGACGCCCGGCATTGTCGGGGTGATCCTGTGCAGTCTGGTGCTGTGGTTCCTGCTGCCGCAGGTAGGCTCAAAATTCGGCGTGCTCGGCGTGTTGCTGGTGGCGCCTTGCGTCGGCCTGCTGTTCGGCGCGCTCAACGGCTTCATCATTGTCGCCGGGCGGCTGCAGCCCTTCATCGTGACGCTGGCGATGATGGTCACTGCGCTTGGTATCGCCCGGCTGACAGCCGGCCAGAACAATGCGGTGCTGCCGGTCTATACCGGGTCGAACGCCACCGCCGATTTCGAAATGCTGCGCTCGCTGGTGTTCGGCGTGATCCCGATGCCGGGCCTGTTCTTCCTCGGCGCCATCCTGATCTACGGCGCCGTGCTGCGCTTCACCCCGTTCGGCCGCTATGTCTACGCAATCGGCGGCAATGAGGAGGCGGCGCGGCTGTCGGGCATCGCCGCTGGCCGGGTCAAGATCGCCACCTACGCGGTTTCAGGGCTGCTGGCCGGCATCGCGGCGGTGCTCTACGTCGCGCAGTACCGGCAAGGCAAGCCGGACGCCGGCGCCGGGCTGGAGCTCGACGCGATTGCCGCCGTAGTCATCGGCGGCACCAGCCTGATGGGCGGACGCGGCAGCCTCACCGGGACGTTCTGCGGCGTGCTGATCTTCGGGCTGCTCTCCAACATCCTGCAGCTGCACAACATCAATTCGAACCTTCAGCTGGTGCTGAAGGGGATGATCATCATCGGTACCGTGCTCGTACAGGAGCGCAATGCCGGTGATCTTCTCTTCTATCTGCGACTGCCCGGTGGGCAAGCGCACAAGGAAACGGCCGCGGCAAAGCGGCCGTCGCAAGAGACCGCGTCTCTGAATATTGGAGGAAACAAGAAATGAAACGACGTGAATTGTTGAAGCTCGCCGGGCTGACAGCGGCACTCCTGACCACGACCGCCATGCTTGCCGGCGGCGCCCATGCGCAGGACAAGAAGTGGAAGATCGGCTTCTCGCAGGTGACCACCATCGAACCCTGGCGCGCCCAGTTCAACAAGGACATCCTGGCAGAAGCGGCCAAGCATCCGGAAGTCGAGCTGATCATCACCGACGGCGAGGACAAGACCGAGAAGCAGGTCGCCGATGTCGAAAACCTGATCCGTCAGGAGGTCGATGCGCTCTTGGTATCACCGAAAGAATCCGCCGGCCTGACCGGTGTCGTGCAGCAGGCGATCGATGCCAAGATCCCGGTCTTCGTGCTCGACCGCAACGTCGAAACCAACGATTACACGCAGTTCGTCGGCGGCGACAACAAGCTGATCGGCCGGGCTGCCGGTGAATACGCCGTGGAGCTGCTTGGCGGCAAGGGCAAGGCTGCCGGCAACGTCGTCGAGATCTGGGGCGGCATGGGCACCCAGCCGGCACACGATCGCCATGACGGCTTCCATGAATTCACCGACAAGGAGCCGGGCATAAAATACCTGCTCGACCAGCAGTCGGGCGACTGGAAGCAGGACCAGGCCTACAACATCATGGCGACCGCGTTGCGCAACAACGAGAAGATCGATCTCGTCTACGGCCACAATGATCCGATGGCCTATGGCGCCTATCTTGCCGCCAAGGACGTCGGACGTGAGAAGGACATCAAGTTCATCGGCATCGACGGCCTGCCCAATGAAGGCGTGCAGCTGGTCGCCAATGGCGAGCTGACGGCGACGTTCACTTATGTGACGCCGGGCGCCGAAGGGCTGCGGCAGGCGATCAAGTTCCTGAACGGAGAGAAGGTGGAAAAGACCATCATCCTGCCGACGCAGAAGATCACCAAGGAAAATGCCGCCCAGATCCTGAAGGACAACGGCCTCTGAGACGAGGCTTTCCTGCCGGGCGTTCAGCGCCCGGCAGGAACAACAACCAAACGCCGCAAGGCAGCAGATTAAGCCAGCTTGGCCAGCAGCTTCATGAAAATGGCCGCTTCCCTGGCGGAAAGCGGCGCCAGCGTTTCCTGCGTAATCTCGCGGGCAAGCGGGATCAGCCGCTCGATCGCGTCGCGCCCCTCGGCCGTCAGACTGACCAGCAGGCGCCGTTTGTCGACTTCGTGCTTGCTAAGTTCGACAAAGCCACGCGCTTTCAGCCGGTCGATGACGCCCTTCACCGTCGCCGCATCCATGGCGATCAGGCTGCCAAGCTGGTTCTGCGAGGTCTCGCCGACGTCGCGCAATTTGGCGAGAGCGGCGAATTGCGGCGGCGTCAGATCGGCGATGTGTGCGGCGAAGATCGAGACATGGCGCTGATGCGCCTTGCGCAGGATGAAGCCGACCTGCTCCTGCAAGCGATAGTCGTTTTCGTCAGGCTCCTCGGCCTCGACCAGCTTGAGCAGATTGTCCTCGGCGCTCACCGCAGCCCATCCCATGCCTTGATGTCCTTGGCCGCCAGCCCGCCCATGCGGTCGTGCACGCGGGGGCCACAGGTCATTGCGAGGCAAAACAGGATCTCGTCGGGACGCGGACCATCGCTGATGCCGATTTCCATGGCGTCGAAATGGCTGCGCACATAGGCGGCGTTGATGTGGCCGAGCGGCACATCGAGCCGCGCACCGAAAGCGCCGACCTTCTTTGCCGACGGCACGATTGCCTTGGCGTCGCCGAGCCGCTCGCGCATGGCATAGCCGCCCGGCACATGCCACAGCGCGCCATGCTCCAGCTCGCCCGCCATGCCGACGATGGCGCCCTTGCCGTAGCCGTCGATCTGTTTGACGTCGCCGCCCAATGCGACAATAAGCCTGTCGGAGAGCAGCAGCCCGAGCGGCTTCAAATCCTCCATGGCGCTCTGCAGTTCCTCAACGTAACGGCCGGCGAACGGGTTCTTGACCACAGCCATGGCCGCGGCGCGGCGCCGCGGCACCAGCGCCACCGGCCCGCCTTCGTGAAAAATCTCTTCGGTCAGCACGGCGATCTTGCGGATCGGAAACTCAGGCATGAGCAATTTCCCTCTCTAAAACTTTATTGGCGAGCGCCATCGGACCTGCGATGCGCGCCTGACCGCCGAGGAAAAGCGCCGCGGCGGCAATCAGGCCGCGCCGCCGAAACTCCTCGGCAACGGCAAATCCGCCTTCCAGCGCAATAGCGATTTCAGCGGCGGAAAGCAGCCCCACGCCCTGCGTCACCAAACGGTCGCGGAGGTCGCTGTCAGGTGCGAGATCGCGCGCCCGTACGCGCCTAACGGCCGGATGACCGGGCAGGTCGACGGCGTTGGCGATCAGCGTCGCGACGGCGTCGGCTTCAGCACCCGTTCGCGCCAGCACGGTGACGGCGTCAGCGATGCCGAGCGAAAACGAACGGCCGCGCCAGCCGCTTGTCGCGACACCGCGGATCCCGTCTTCGGCGCGGATCGTGAGACGATCCGCCAGCCCATGACCTGTCCCGGCAATGGCAAGCGTCATCGACTGGCCGTTGCCGAGATGGATCGCGCTGTCGCCGCCATTGTTGACATAGGCGCGATCGAGCCGACGGCCGGCAAGCAACGCACAAAGCACTTCGTCGGCTACCGAGCCGGCGACGGCCGCCATCGGTGTGATGAATTGTTTCGCTAGCGGAACGACCGCCGCTTCCATGCGGCGCGCCGTCGGGCCAGCGAAAGTCCGTGGCCGCGAGGAGGTCGGGCAGCGCAGCTCGGGCAACTCTTCGACCAGTTCGGGCAGGATTGTCTGGAAGCGCGCCACTGCCTGGCGATAGCCAGCGCTGCATTCACTCGCCTCGCCGAATGCCTCGACGATCAGGTCGATCGGCCCATGATTGAGGTGAAGCCTTCGGCTGTCCTCGAGCCAATGAGCCTGCGGGCCGTTCATCGCCCGTCCCCGTTTGCGGCCGCGCGACGCAACTGCGCCAGCGGCGGCCAGGGATTGTCGCGGGGTGCGGCCGTGCCGCGGCGCGGGTTGAGATACTCGCCGCCCTTGGCCAGGATATCGTCGACGCTGCGGATTTCGGCTTCGTAGCCGCCGAGCCTGACATAATCGTCGCGGCGCATGGTGAACTCGATCGGCGCCACCAGCGCCGGCGTCGGGACATAGCCGAAGGCGCCTTCCGGCACGCGGGTGACGTCGACCATCAGCGTGATGCCGCCGCCCGGCCAGACATAGACCGGCGCGCCGCCGACCGTCACATAGGTCTTGAGGCCCTGCACCGAGCGGGTCAGATTGACCGGGTTCTCGGTGACGCCGGCGCGCAGCGAGCCGCCGGCGCCGCCGACGAAAAGCACGGTGCAGAGCGCCGGCTCGCAATTGTCCTCGATCAGTTCAACCGACTTCCGCAGCCGCTCCGGGAAGGGTTTCTGCACCGGCTTCAATTCGTCGTCGAGCTCGTAATAGGCGAACTGCTCGCCGGTGGTCGAGACCATCAGCAGCGACATGCCGGGGCGCGCACCCTTTTTGGCGTTCCATTCACCAAGGATCGACAGCGGGTCGGAGATGCTGGTGCCGCCCCAGCCGAGGCCGGGCTCCGACACCTTGAAATAGCGGCCCGGCGTCGAACGGCGGCCGATGATCTTGATGCCGGTGTCCTGCCAGCCAAGCACTTTGCCGGCCTGATGCTCGGAGACCACGCCGGTGATGTGGTCGTCGACCACCACCACCTCGTCGACAAGGCCGCGCCACTGGGTGGCGAACATGCCGATGGTGGCCGAACCGCAGCCGACGCGCATGCGCTGCTCGAGCTTGCCGTCGATGACCGGCGGCTTGCCGGCCTCGACGATGACGGTGGCGCCGCCGTCGATGACGAGCTCGACCGGTTTGCGGTTGCACAGGGAGAGCATGGCTTCACAGGTGGCGCGCCCTTCAGCCTTCGAGCCGCCGGTCAAATGATGCACGCCGCCCAGCGACAGCATCTGCGAGCCGTATTCGCCGGTCGTGACATGGCCGATCGCCTCGCCTTGGGCACGGATCGTCGCCGTTTCGGGGCCGATATGACGGTCGGTGTCGATCTTCACCTTGACGCCGCAATAGGAGAAGATGCCCTCGGTGACGACGGTGACCAGATCGACGCCCTCCACCTCCTGGCTGACGATGAAGGGGGCCGGCTTGTAATCGGGATAGGTGGTGCCGGCGCCGATCGCGGTGACGAAGCGGCGGCCGGTGTTGACCAGTTCGCCGTCCCATGCCTCGCCTTCGGCAACAAAAGATACGACCGCGCCGCCGGTCTCGGCCGCGTGGTCGACGATGGTCAGTGGATCCATCCGCACGATCCTGCCGCCAACATTGCCGTAGCGGTCGCAGGCGCCGGTGCGGCCATCGGCGATGTAGCACATGACCGGACAGGCATCGCAGCGGATCTTCTCGGCCACCAGCTTCTCGCCGGGATCGTGTGTCTCGAAGCGTTCGGCAAGCTCGCTCATCGGCGCGCCTCCTTGTCGAGGATGGCGGCGCGGATGCGGGTCGGCGTCGCCGGAATTTTGGTGACCAGCACACCGGTTGCATGGCGGATGGCGTTGAGGATCGCCGGCGCCGTCGGGATCAGCACATGCTCGCCCAAACCCTTGGCGCCGAAGGGTCCTTCCGGATCCGGAACTTCTATCAGGATGGTCTCGATCGGCGGCACGTCGCCGATCGTCGGGATCAGATAGTCGTGCAGGTTTTCGGTGCGGCCGGGGATGTATTCTTCCATCAGCGCCATGCCGATGCCCTGGGCGATGCCACCTTCGATCTGGCCTTCGGCCAGCAAAGGGTTAATCGCCTTGCCGACATCGTGCGCGGCGGTGATTTTTATCAGCTTCACCGTGCCGAGCCTGAGGTCGACCTCCAGTTCGGCGATCTGGGCGCCATAGCCATAGACCGCATAAGGCTTGCCCTGGCCCTTGGCATCGAGCGGCTGCGTCGGCGGGTCGTAGCTTTCCTCGGCCCGGAAGACGAAGCCTTCGGCATCGGCCTTCAGCGAGGAAAGATCGATGCGGCGCGTCGCTTCGCCTTCCCTGATCCTCAGGTTTGTGCCGTCCAGCGCAATCGCGGCCTTTTCCGAGACATTGGCGAAACGCAAGATCTCCTCGCGCAAGGCGCGGCCGGCCTTTTCGGCGGCCTTGCCGGTGACGAAGGTCTGGCGCGAGGCCGAGGTCTTGCCGGCGTCGGGGGTGATCGCCGTGTCGGCGCCTTTCAGCCGGAGCTTTTCAAGCGGAAGACCCAACGCGTCGGCGCAGATCTGCGCGATGACGGTGTTCGAACCTTGCCCGATATCGACCGCCCCCTGATGCAGGACGACTTCGCCCGATACCGAGATGCCGACCTTGATGGTCGACGGATTGGGCAGCGAGGTGTTGCCGCAGCCGTACCAGCAAGAGGCCACGCCGACGCCGCGTTTTTTGATGCTGCTACCGGCATTGAGCGCTTCGGCATCACGAAGGGCACGCTGCCAATGTGGGCGGAGGGCCTCCAGGCAGTCGGCGATGCCGACGCCCGCCTCGAGCCGCTGCCCGGTAACTGTTTCGGATCCGTTCCGAAGGCAGTTCTTCAGGCGAAAGTCGAGCCGATCCATGCCGAGCTTGTCGGCCAGCTCGTCATAGAGGGTCTCCTGCATGATCGTCGCCTGCGGCACGCCGAAGCCGCGAAAGGCGCCGGCAATCGGGCCATTGGTGTGGATGGCGCGGCCTTCGGCGCGATAGTTCGGCGTCGCATAGGGGCCGGAGGCGTGCACCGGCACGCGGTTGGCGACCGTCGGCCCCCAGCTGGCATAGGCGCCGGTGTTGAAATCGCCGGCGAAGACCATGCCGGTGACACGGCCGTCGGCATCGGCGCCGATGCTCGCTTTCATCTGAGCCGGATGGCGCTTGGTGGTCGAGATCATCGATTCGGTGCGGCTATAGGCGAGCGCCGCCGGCCGGCCGGTTTTCATGGCGACGAGGCCGATGAGCGGTTGCAGCGAGACGTCGAGCTTGGAGCCGAAGCCGCCGCCGGTGGCGGTCGGTACGATGCGCACCTTTTCCGGGGCAAGGCCGAGCACTTTTGCCGTGTCGTCACGGTCCATATAGGGCGCCTGCGTGCAGGCGACGACGACCAGCGTGTCGCCGTCCATGAAGGCATAGCCGGCTTCCGGCTCAATATAGGCGTGCTCGACATAGGAGGTGTCGATGGCGCCGGAAACGACGAAAGCCGCACCGGCAAGCGCGGCTTCCGGGTCGCCACGCTCGACGAAGCCGGAGGTGAGCAGGTTCGACGGCCGATTTTCATGGACCAGTGGCGCACCGCCGGCCTGGGCTTCGCCAGTTTCCAGAAAATGCGGCAATTCAGTCCAACTGACAGGGAAATCGGCAAGGTCGAGATCGAGGATAGCCTCGCATTCGCCGGCAACCAGCGCCACCGCCTCGCCGCGAAAGCGCGAAAACCCTTCGGCCAGCGCCGGCTGGTCGGCAAAGGGCGCGATGACGCCGAAACAATTCTTTCCCGGAATGTCGGCGGCGGTGAAGACGCCGGCAATGCCGGGACGGGATTTCACCCAGCCATCGAGATCGCCGAAGCTGAAGGCCGCATGATAATGCGGCGAGCGGACCACCAGTACCGACAATGCATCCACGGGGAAGGAATCGCCGCCAAATTTTTCGCCGCCGGTGACTTTCGGCACGCCATCGAGGCGGATCGGAGAGGAGCCGACGGCATGGCCGGACAATGGCATGCGCGGATCGAGACCATCGGTATAGCGCCAAGCATCCATCACCGCGGCGACGATCTTGCGGTAGCCGGTACAGCGGCAGAGCACGCCGCCCAGCGCATCCTGCGTTTCGGCCTCGCTCGGGCAAGGCGTCCTGTCCAGGAGTGCCGTTGCCGCGACCAGCAGGCCGGGCGTGCAGGCGCCGCATTGTGCCGCGCCATGGCTGAGGAACGAAGCCTGCAGCGCCGACAGCCTGCCATTGCCGAGACCTTCGACGGTCGTCACCACGGTGCCGGAGGCGGAAGCCGCGGGCACCAGGCAGGCGCAGACCGGCTCGCCGTCGACCAGCACCGTGCAGGCGCCGCAATCGCCCGCATCACAGCCGATCTTGGTGCCGGTCAGCCGCAGCTCGTCGCGCAGCACCGCGGACAGCCGCCGCACCGGCGGCACGCAAACGCTGACAGCGGCGCCGTTGACCTCGAAGGCGATGTCGGCGCGCTCCATGCCCATCATGCTGCCGCCCTTTCGTCGGGGACTGCGCCCATCGCACCAAGCACGGCGCGGGCGACGATCTCGCGCGCCGCATCCAGCCGGTATTCGGCGCTGCCGCGCACATCGCCGATCGGCGACAGCTCGTCCATCGGCGCGGATTGGACCGCAGTAGCCAACCCGTGGCCGGCGGGCCGGCCGCGCAGCGCCGCCTCGACACCCGCCAGGCGCCTGGCGACGACCGAGCAGGACCCGACGGCGACGGCCGCGTTCCTGACAATACCATCTTCGACGGCCAGGCGTGCGGCGGCCATGGCGATGGAGATGACGAGATAACGCCGCGCGCCGAGTTTCACGAAGGCGGAGCCGCCGGCGGTCACGGGTTTCGGAACGCGGATTGCCGTGACCATTTCGCCGGGCTGCAGTGCGGTGCGACGGTTGCCGAGGATGAATTCTGCAAGGGGCAGATGCCGGGTCGCCACCGCAGAACGCAGTTCGACTTCGGCATCGAGCACCAGCAGCGCCGGCACGCCGTCGGCGGCCGGCGAGGCATTGCAAAGATTGCCGGCAATCGAGGCAATGTTCTGGATCTGCACCGAGCCGACTTCCCGCGCCGCCTGCTTCAGCGCGTCGAAAGCCGCCGGCAGCGGATGGCGGACGAGATCGGTCCAGGTGGTGCGCGCGCCGACGAGCCAATGGTTCTCGGCTTCGGCAATGCCGCGCAATGCCGCCAGGCCGTTGATGTCGAGGACATTGTCGCGAAAGGGCTTGCTGCCCTGTGCCGGATAGAAGTCGGTGCCGCCGGCAAGGATGCGCCATTGTCCTTCGCCCAACAAAGCGAGGGCATCATCGACCGTGGTGGGTTTTGCGTAACGGATCACGCTTTGCCTTCCCAGAATGGGCTTCCCGAGAGGGGATCCTGTCGAAAGATTTTCCCGAGCATGCAAGGCAGGAAATTCATTCGTATGCAAATGATATCAAGCCGGCAGGAATTGTCAAAGCCAGAGTTTGCACGGCTGTTGCCACCGGTGCGCCCGGAACGCATTTGTTATGCCATAAGAGGTTGACGCAGCCGGCCATCTGGTCAAGTTTCTGCGTCCGGTCGCGTTTTCATTGGAGCCTAAGCTCAAGACCAAGAAAATAAGGAGGTTCCATGGCCGACGAAGCGCTTGTCGTCATCGACCTGCAGAATGATTTCTGCCCGGGTGGCGCCCTGGAAGTGGCCGGTGGCGACGAAATCGTGCCCTTGGTCAATGACCTGATCCGGCGGACCGAGCACGTCCTGCTGACGCAGGACTGGCACCCTGCCGGCCATTCGAGCTTTGCCTCCAGCCACCCCGGCAAGCAACCGTTCGAAACGATCGATGTGCCTTATGGCCACCAGACACTGTGGCCGGATCACTGCATCCAGGGCAGCCTGGGATCGGATTTCCATTCGGGCCTCGCCTGGAGCAAGGCCGAGCTGGTGATCCGCAAGGGGTTCCGCCCTGCGATCGACAGCTATTCGGCATTCTTCGAGAACGACCGGACGACGCCGACCGGCCTTGCCGGCTATCTCCGGGATCGGAACATCGAGACGCTGACCCTGGTCGGCCTGGCGACGGATTTCTGCGTCGCCTTTTCGGCGCTCGACGCGGTCAAGCTCGGTTTTGCGACGTCCGTGCGGCTCGACGCCTGCCGCGGCATCGATCTCAACGGCTCCGTGGAGAGGATGCTGGGCCGGATGCGCGATGCCGGCGTGGCACTGATTTGAACGTCATCCAGCCGAAGCTGACAGACTTTTGAGGGGCTTCATGCGGTTTGCGGCGTTGACGGCAAGTGCTGTACTGATTGCCGCAATTCTTTCTCTGGGAGCGGTTCTTGCGGCCGAAGCGCACGAATTGCCGGGCGCCGCCATGTCGCTGTGGTGGGTGCTGCCGTTTGCCGGGCTGTTGCTTTGCATCGCGACCGGGCCGTTGCTCTTCCAACATGCGTGGGAGCACCATTACGGCAAGATCGCTGCCTTCTGGGCAGCGTTGGTGATCGGGCCGCTGGCCATCGCCTTCGGCATCCCGTCGGCCACGCAGGCGGTGCTGCATGCGCTGCTCACCGAATACATGTCGTTCATCATCCTGCTGTTTGCTCTGTTCACCATTTCGGGCGGCATCTTCGTTGCCGGCAACATACACGGCACGCCGCTGGTCAATGCCGGGCTGTTGCTGGGCGGGGCTGTGCTTGCCTCGATCATTGGCACAACCGGCGCCTCGATGATCCTGATCCGGCCGCTGATCCGCGCCAACGACAACCGGCGCTTCAACGCCCATGTCGTCATCTTCTTCATTTTCCTGGTGTCCAACATCGGCGGGTCGCTGACACCGCTCGGCGATCCGCCGCTGTTCGTCGGCTTTCTGCGCGGCGTCGATTTCTTCTGGACGACAGTTCACCTGTTGCCCGAGACGCTGTTCGTCGCCGGCGTGCTGCTGGTGGTTTTCCTGGCGATCGACATCATCCTGCATCACCGGGAGGAAGGCGCGCCGAAGATCAAGGATCCGACGCCCGACAGCAAGGTGCGCATTCGCGGCCTGGCCAACATCCCGCTGCTGGCCGGGGTAATTGCCGCGATCCTGATTTCCGCTGCCTGGAAGCCGGGAGTGAGCTTCTCTTTCCAGGGCGTCAGCCTCGAGCTGCAGAACCTGGTGCGCGACGCAGCCATACTGATACTGGCCTTCACTTCGCTTGTCGTCTCGCCGAAGGAGTTTCGCGGCGCAAACGCCTTCAGCTGGGGGCCGATTGCCGAGGTGGCGAAGCTGTTCGCCAGCATCTTCATCTGCATCGTGCCGGTCGTCGCCATATTGCGGGCCGGCCTCGACGGCGCGCTGGCGCCGTTGGTGCTGCTGGTCAGTTCGCCGACCGGCGCGCCCGACAATCTTGCCTATTTCTGGCTGACCGGGGCGCTGTCGTCCTTCCTCGACAATGCGCCGACCTATCTGGTGTTCTTCGAACTGGCCGGCGGCGATGCGCAGCATCTGATGACCGAGCTCGCCTCGACGCTGGCAGCGATCTCGGCAGGCGCGGTGTTCATGGGCGCCAACACCTATGTCGGCAATGCGCCGAATTTCATGGTCTATGCCATTGCCAGGCATCGCGGCATCAAGATGCCGAGCTTCTTTGGCTATATGGCATGGTCGGGTGCCGTGCTGATCCCGACATTCCTGCTCGCCGGTTTGCTGTTCTTTGCCTGATCATCCGACGCCGACATAGCGACGGACCGCCGAGGGATCGGCACGCAGTTCCTCGACATCGACCGTCTCGCGGTTGCGGCCGTTTTCGATGAAGCAAACGCGGTCTGCGACCGACAGCACGGCATCGACGCGCTGCTCGACAAGAATTGTCGATACGCCGAGCGCTCGCAGCTTCGAAACGGTTTCGCGAATCTTGGCGATCATCGACGGCATCAGCCCTTCGGTCGGCTCGTCGAGCAGGAGCACCTGCGGTTCCAGACACAAGGCGCGCGCCATGGCCAGCATCTGCTGCTCGCCGCCGGACAGCGTGCCGGAACGCTGCCTGAGGCGCTGGCGCAGCAGCGGGAAAAGATCGAGCACGTTTTCGCGCGTCGCCTTGCCCTTGTTGCGGGCCATCAGGCCGATCTCGATGTTTTCCGCCACCGTCATCTCGGCGAACAGCCGCCGGCCCTGCGGCACGTAGGCGACGCCGGCCTTGGGCACCTCGTGCGCCGGCAAGCCGCTCAATTCCCGCCCTTCGAGCTTGATCGAGCCGGCGCTTGCCGGCACCAGGCCCATGATCGCCTTCAGCGTCGTCGTCTTGCCGGCGCCGTTGCGGCCGAACAGGCAGAGCACCTCGCCCTCGTTCAACACAAGATCCAGGCCATAGAGCACCTGGACCTCGCCATAGAAGCAGTCGAGCCCGGAGATCGTCAGTGCCTTGGACCGGGCCTCAGCCATTGGTCGTCCCCAGATAGGCGTCCTGCACCGCGGCATTGGCGCGGATCTGCTCGGGTGTGCCTTCAGCTAAAATCCTGCCGGCGTTGAAGACGGTGATGCGGTCGGCGAGCTGCATGACCACCGGCATGTTGTGCTCGATCAAAAGCACGGTGGCGCTATCGGCGATCTCGCGCACCAGCTCGATGAAATTGTCGATCTCGCCGTCGGCCAGCCCTTGCGTCGGTTCGTCGAGGATCAGCAGCCGCGGCTTCAGTGCCAGCCCCATCGCCACTTCCAGCAACCGCTGGTGACCGTAGGACAATTGCCCCGCCGGCATTTGGGCGCGGTCGGCAAGGCCGGTGCGCTCGAGCGCCGCCATAACGCCGCTGTGAACCGCGCCTTTCGAGCGGCCGTCGGTCAGCGTGCGCTGCACCGGCAGGGCAACATTGTCGTAGGCGCTGAGATTGGCAAAGACGCTGGTGATCTGGAACGTGTAAGCGATGCCCAGGCGAACCCTGGCGTAGGCCGGCAGATTGGTGATGTCGGCGCCGTCGAAGACGATCGTGCCCGACGAGGGCTGGATTCGGCCGCTGACCAGGCTGACGAAGGTGGTTTTGCCGGCACCGTTGGGGCCGATGACGGCGCGGATCTCGCCCGGCATCAGCGCGAAGTCGACGCCGTCGACGGCACGCAAGCCGCCGAAACTGCGCGACAAGCCTTTGGTGGTCAAAAGCGGCATCATGGCAGCCAACCCAGCCAGCGCTGGCGGATGCTGCCGAGAATGCCTTTCGGGAAGAAAAGCACCAGCAGGATCAGCGCAATGCCGACGATCAGCAGATAGGCCGAGGTGTAGCCGCTGGCGACGTCGATGACGTAATACATGAACAGCGTGCCGATCAGCGGACCGAGCGTGGTGGCGGCGCCGCCCAGCAGCACCCAGAGCAGCGGCAGGATGGAATATTGCACCGAAGCGAAGCTCGAGCCGACATAGCCGAACAGCAGCGCATAGGCGGCGCCGGACGCCGCGCAGATGCTGCCTGAAATGACGACGGCGGCAAGCTTGCTGGAGAACGTGTCGTAACCAAGCATCTTGGTCCGCTCCTCGTTCTCGCGGATGGCGACCAGCACACGGCCATAGCCGGAGCGGACTATCGCCAGGCTTATAAGCAGCACGATCGAGAAGAGTGCCAGCGCGCTCATATAGCGCACGGTCGGGTTGGTGAGGTCGAGTGACGTGCTGCCCAAGACAAGGACCCGCATCGCCTGCGGCACGACCATGCCCTGGTCGCCACCGGTCCAGGCAGCGAGATAGAGGATGACGAGATAGAATACCTGCGCGAACATCATTGTGACGATCATGAAGGCGACGCCGGAGGTGCGCAGCGCCAGCAGCCCGATCACCAGCGCGAGAAGCGCGCCGCAGGCAAGCCCGGCTGCGAAGGCGGCCGGCACGCTCCAGCCGAGATGGATGACGGCAAGCCCGGCGCCATAGAGCCCGGCCGAAAAGAACATGGCATGGCCGAGGCTGAGCAGCCCCACATAGCCGAACAGCAGATTGTAGCCCATGGCGAAGACCGCCAGCACCATGATGCGGGCGAGCAGGCCGTGATGGTATTCCGGCAGGATGAAGCTAAGCCCGAAAAGCAGGGCGATGACGCCGAGATGCAGCGCATATGGCTTTGCCGGCGAAGCATCCTTCATCGCGACGTCGTCCCGAACAGGCCCTGCGGCCGGAACACCAGCACCATGGCGACGAGCAATGTGGCGATGATCTTGGCCAGCGTCGGTGAGAAGAACACCGAGATGATGCCGTCGGAAAGGCCGATCAGCACCGCGGCGACCACCGTGCCGCGCAACGAACCAAGGCCGCCGATGATGACGACGATGAACGAGAGCAGCAGCGGGTCCTGCCCCATCAGATAATGCGCCTGGCTGATCGGCACGATCAGCACCGCGGCGACAGCCGCCAGCATGGCGCCGAGCGCGAAGACGCCGGCATAGACTCTGGTCACCGGAATGCCGAAGGCCTGCGCCGTTTCGCTGTCATATTGCGTGGCGCGCATGATGAGGCCGATTTTGGTGCGCGTCAGCACCAGCCAGGTCGCGACCAGCAGCAGCGCGGATGCGGCGATGATCGACAGCTTGTAGCCGGAATAGCCGAACCACGGCAGCAGGATGCGGTAGCTGAACGGCGGCTCCACCGGCCGCGCCTCCGGCCCATAGAAGGTCAGCGCCAGTTGCTGGATGATGTAGAGCATGCCGATGGTGGCGACGATGGTGGCTTCCGGATTGTAGTTGAGCCGGCGCAGCACCAGCCGTTCGGCGACCAGCGCGATCAGGCCGACGATCAGCGGCGCCAGCACCAGGGCGGCCAGGAAGCCGAGCGCCGGATGGCCGGATATCGCCGTAGAAATCGCCCAGGCAAGCACCGCGCCCAGCATGAAGAACTCGCCATGCGCGACATTGACGACGCGCATGACGCCGAACACCAGCGACAGGCCAAGCGCCGTCAGCGCCAGCACAGCGGAGGTGACGAGGCCTTCGAGGGCGGCGAGGAGCAGGTGGGGTCCGAAGTGCATCGGCTAAGCACCGGCGGATGCGCGAAGCACCCCCCTCTGGCCAGAGGGGGGTGTCTTGGCGCTCACGCTTGCTGCAGCAGCCAAGCTCACAGCGCCTGCGTGGTGTAATCCCCTTCCGGCTCGTAGAGGCCGTCCTCGATCTTGGTCTTGTGGACGACATTCAGCCGGCCGCCTTCGACCTTGGAGATGTTCTGGATACCAAAACACTGGTGGATCTTGCCGTTGAAGGTTTTCGGTCCCTGCGGGTGCTCGGGGCCCTCGGCGAACTCTGTCAACGCCTCGGTCGCCTCGACCAGCTTGGCGCGGTCTTCCGGGCCCTTGTAGCCGGCGTCCTCCATCGCCTTCTTGACGACGTAGAGCGTTTCCCAGCAGCCGAACATGTGCGCGGCGGTGGAGACGTCCTTGGGGTCGCCTACGGCAGCACCATTGTCGTCGATGCCGACAGCGGCACGGTAGGCCTTCTGCGCGGCGGAATCGTCGGGCTGCGCATAACGCGGCGAACCTTCCCAGAAATGGCTGCCGTCGAGGAATTCGAGGCCGGGGCTGTTGATATCGGTGGCTTCGAGCGAATCGATGAAGCCGAACAGCTGCGGCCGATTGGAGCCGTAGAACTCGCCGAGCTCCTTGACGAAGGTGAGCACCGCCGGGCCGACCATGACGTGGTAGATCACCTCGGTCTCGGCCGGGATTTGCGGAAAATATTTAGTGAAGGAGGATTCCGTCGGCGGGATGGCGATCTGCGCAATGACTTCGGCGCCCTGCGCCTTCAGCGCCGGCGGCAGGTAGTCGCGATGGTCGTAGCCAAAAGCGAAATCGGGGAAGATCTGCGTCACCTTCTTGCCAGCGTTGGCGGCAATCCACGGCGCCATCGACTGGATCTGGCTCTTCACATCGGTGATGCCGGGCTGGAAGACGTAGCGGTTCAACTTGGTCGACGCGACGTGGTGGCCCTCGCTGACGACGAAATAGGGGATCTTGGCCTCGCCGGCGGCAGGTGCCGAGCCTATGACGACATGCGAAAACAGCGTGCCGTAGACGATGTCGGTCTTGTGCTGGGAGGCGAACTTGCCGACGATTTCGGCGCCCCGGCCGGGATCGGTGCCGTCGTCCTCGATAATCACCTCGACCGGCCGGCCGTTGATGCCGCCGGCATCGCTGATCGCCTTGACTGCAGCCGCCGTGGTCTTCTCGTACCAGCGGCCATAGGCGGCGCCGATACCGGTACGATGGCACTGGAAGCCGATCTTGATCGGCGCCGAGCTTTGCGCCTGGCTGTAGCGCACGAACCCAGGCGCGACGGCGAGGCCGGCGCCCGCGGCCAGCCCCTTGAGCGCCGTGCGGCGGGTGAGAGCGGATCTGGAGAGATCGAAAAACCCATTCTTGTCAGTCACGGCAGTTCCCCTTGTTTTTGAGCTTTGACCAATGGCTGTAGCGAGGTGGGCCACTCTTGCTAAGAGGGCCGAAAATTGCATGTGTACAAACTAAATCACCAAAGCTCTGACGTGGCAAGCGAGCTTTCCCCAAGGTTCGATCGACGGCCATCGCACACCTCGTTCATCCGGCGCTCGGCGTCGCAAGCAGCCATAGGCCGAGGACGGTATAGGCGATCATCAGCACGGTGAGCGGGAACTGGCTGAGCGTGGCGCGAGCCGGAACGGGATGCAGCCGCCAGGCCAAGCCATGGGCGACAAGCACAGCAAGCATGTGGCCGGCTATGATGACACCGGCCTGGAGGTTCCACAGCCACCACGCCGAACCGGCGCCGGCGACGACGCCGGCTTCAATTGACATGTCGGCGCTACCGAACAGGTTCCAGCCCAGCGCAAACGGGTCGGAGAGAGCGGCAACCGCATATTGGCCGTCGACCAGCAGCGCCGTCAGATAATGCGCGAAGTGGTAGGCGAGCGCGATCGGCACAATCGACCAGACCAAAAGCCCGGCGGCGTGACCGAGCGAATGCTTGCTGCCGGCAAGGTGCTGGCCAAGAAAGACGGCGAGCGCGAACACGGCCGCAAGCACGATAAAGCTCAGCACAAGGCCGAAACTGCCGATGCCGATCAAAGCGGTGCGTCCAGGAACTTCCAGCGGATTGATGCCGAACCGGTCTAGCCAGAAGAAGGTTTTCGACAGGCCGTCGAAGGATACCGACGACAGCGCAAGCAGCAGGAAAGCGACGCCGCTGAGCGGCAGCGGCGCGGCTCCGAGCAGCTTGGCGCCCGGCCAGCAGAGTTTGAGCCGGCCGTCTGCACTACGCTCGACGATGGCGAAGTGCGCCACCATCGAAAAGAACACGGTCAGGAACTCACCGCGCAGGCTCCAGTCGCGGTAGCCGAAGACCTGTATGGCGGCAAAGCTCAGCAGCCAATAGGCGCCGGCGGCCCAGGCCAGCCGCGCCGGATCGTCGGGCGCCGGGTCGATCAGCTCGAACCAGGCGAAGGCGAAGAACGGCATGAAAGCCGGCCAATAGCCGACCCACTGGGGGAGCAGATACGGCTGCGTTCTGCCGGACAGGCGCGAGGCGACGCGGCACGGCCCGTACCAGGGATTGAGCCACGACCACAGATCGCCGGCGAGCCCCTGCAACAGGGCCAGGCCAACCCAGAGCAATGTCCATACGGTCAGCGGCAGCGGGTTGGAGAGCGGATCGCGACTGCCGAACAAGCCGGCGGCAATCAGAATTGCGAAGCCGGCAAAGGATACCAGGCTGACGGCGGTCCGCGCTCCGTCGCCGAAGACGAAAAGCGGCAGGCGTTTGCGCCAGAAGCGGTCGAGGGAGTCCGGCGGGAGTAGAGCCAGGATCAGGAAGCTGGCGGCAACGGCGAGCGCGCCGCCGGCGACGTAGTAGCCGGTGGGAAGGAGCAGGACGTGGCCGCGGTCGGAAGCGTGTGCGAAGGCGGGGGTGGGAAGGAATGGCAGGGAAGGAGCGACAAGGGCCAACCGGTGACAATTGCGCTCTACGGCGCCCCCCTCTGTCCTGCCGGACATCTCCCCCACTTGGGGGGAGATCGGCGGTTCCGCCGTCGGCTCTCCTTCTGCAACTTCAGCGATTGGCGAAAGCAGCAATGAGGGCGCAATCTCCCCCCTGTTTGGACCGGGGACATCGCGAACAGGTGTGCGAGGACATCGCGAACAGTTTGCCATCCTATCTTTGGCTTGCGTTGAGGTCGATGGTCTGGATTTTCTGGTGGCGGAAGTAGGCATCGAAGACGCCATCGGTTTCG